>CAZTFC010000007.1:0-68766 GCA_964612075.1 uncultured bacterium | reverse complement strand
CCGTCCGCCGGGGCGCGCCACGCGTTCGAGACGTACCTCTACTGCCGGAAGGTCGGGACGCTCGCGGAGGGGATCTACCGCTACCTCCCGCTTTCCCACGCCCTCCTGTTCGAGTTCGCGGAGGAGGGACTGGCCGCCCGGATCGCCGACGCCTGCCTCGGGCAGCGGTTCGTCGGCCAGGGGGCCGCCACGTTCTTCTGGAGCGTCCTCCCGTGCCGGATGGAATGGCGCTACGGCGCCGCCGCGCACCGCGTCCTCCCCATGGACGCGGGACACGTCTGCCAGAACCTCTACCTGTGCGCGGAGGCGATCGGCGCCGGGACGTGCGCGGTCGCGGCGTACGACCAGGAGGCCCTCGACGACCTCCTGCGCCTTGACGGGTCGGAGGAGTTCGTCATATACCTGGCCCCGGTCGGCAAAAAAACCGCGTCCCCCTGACGGGAGGGAACAACCCACGGTCGAGCGATTTTTCGAGTTCGGGCGGCACGGCACCGGGTACCGGAAGGAGATCCTGGCGGGGATCACGACGTTCCTGACGATGGCGTACATCATCGTCGTCAATCCCGCGATCCTCGAGGCGGCCGGCATCCCGAAGGGGCCCTCCACGACGGCCACGATCCTCGCGGCGGCCTTCGGCACCGCGGTGATGGCCCTCTACGCGAACCGCCCCTTCGCCGTCGCCCCGTACATGGGGGAGAACGCCTTCATCGCCTTCACGGTGGTGAAAGTCATGGGGTACTCCTGGCAGGCCGCGCTGGGCGCCGTCTTCATCGCGGGGGCGCTGTTCACGTTCCTGACGGCGCTGAAGGTCCGGAGCTGGCTGGCCGAGGCGCTGCCGCTGAACCTGAAGTTCAGCTTCGCCGTGGGGATCGGCCTGTTCCTCACCTTCATCGGGCTGAACGAGACGGGGATCGTCCGGCTGGGGGTGCCCGGGGCGCCCGTCTCCCTGGGGAACGTTACCGGGACGGCTCCCCTGCTGGCCGTCTTCTGCTTCTTCGCGATCGCGCTCCTGTCCGTCCGCCGGGTCCCCGGCGCCATCCTCATCGGGATGCTGGCCACCACGTTCCTGTCGTTCCTGCTCGGGGCGTCGCCCGCCCCGGAACGCTGGGTCGGCCTTCCCCCCGGCCTCTCCCCCATCCTCCTGCAGGTCGACCTGCGGGCGGCGCTCTCGCCCGGCTTCTTCCCGGTGGTCCTCACGGTCTTCGTCATGGCGTTCGTGGACACGGTGGGGACCCTCATCGGGCTGTCGGCGCGGGCGAACCTGCTGGACCGCGAGGGCAACCTGCCCGGGATCGAGAAGCCGATGCTCGCGGACGCGCTCGCGACGACCGTCGCCCCGCTGCTGGGGACGACCACGACGGGCGCGTTCATCGAATCGGCTGCGGGGATCGAGGAAGGGGGGCGGACCGGCTTCACGGCACTCGTCGCGGCCGCCCTGTTCCTGCTGTCGCTGTTTTTCGCCCCCCTCTTCACGGCGGTCCCGCCGCAGGCGTACGGCGCGGTCCTCGTCGTCATCGGCAGCTACATGATCGCGCCGGTCAAGCGCCTGGACTTCGAGGACCCCACGGAGCTGATCCCCTGCTTCCTCACGATCTCCCTCATCAGCTTCACCTACAACATCGGCGTCGGGATGACCGCGGGCATCATCTCCTATCCCCTGCTGAAGGTCCTCTGCGGCCGGTGGCGCGAGGTGCCCGGGGGGCTCTGGGTCCTCGCGCTCCTTTCGCTTTCCTTCTACGTCTACTACCCGTACGGGTAGCGCGACCATGCCCCGGAAACGCCTCCTCGTCCCCGGGCTGACCGCCCTGGCGCTCCTTCTCGCTGCGGCGGCCGCGCCCGCGGAAACGGTGCTGGAGCCGGTCCGCTTCCCGGGCCGGGGTCCGGACGGCCCCGCGCTGTCCGGGCTCCTGTCCAGGCCGGAAGGGGCCGGCCCTTTCCCCGCGCTGGTCCTCCTGCACGGCTGCGGGGGCATGTACACGGAGGAGGGCCGGCTGACCGCCCGCCAGCGCCAGTGGGACGACGCGATGCGCCGCGCGGGCTTCGTCACCCTGCACGTCGACTCCTTCACGCCGAGGGGACTGCGCGAGGTCTGCACGGTGAAGGACCGGCCGGTTTCCGTCTGGGGCGACCGGCGGGCCGACGCCTACGCGGCCCTCTCCTTCCTCCGGTCGCTGCCGTTCGTGCGCCCGGACGCGGTCGCCGTCCTGGGCTGGTCGATGGGAGGGATCACCGTCCTGGCGGCGATGGAACGAAGCGGGGATGCCCCCGGGCGGGGGTTTTACGCGGGGGTGGCCCTCTATCCGGGATGCCGGCTGGCGGGCAGGGGGGAGCCGCGCCCTTCCGGCCCCCTGCTGATGCTGCTGGCCGGGGAGGACGACTGGACGCCGCCGGAGAAGTGCGGCCCCGTCATCGCGGACGCGAGGAAGCGCGGGGAGACCGTGGAGGTGGAAATCTACCCCGGCGCCTTCCACGGGTTCGACTCGCCCGGGAGCAGGGTCCGCCTGCGCACGGGATTGGCGCTGGCGCCCGGCGGATCGGCCCATGTCGGAGAGGACCCCTGGGCGCGCCGGGACGCCCTGGAGCGTGTCCCCGAGTTCCTGCGACGGCACATTCCGGGGGCGTCCGCCCCCTGACGGGGGGACGCTTCAGGAGGAAAGGCGGTGCTTCCGCCACATCTCCTCCGCCATGGCGGCGTGTTCCGCGGTCTCCTCCCTGAGCCTCGCGAGGACCCGGTTCACCTCGGGCGACGCGCCGCGGAAACGATCGAGCATCCCCTTTTCCAGGAGCGACTTCTCGATGTCCGCCGCGATGGACAGCGCCTTGACGGGCGGGATCCCCTCCTTCCTCGCCTTCTCGAGGACGCCGTCGGCGTAGGACAGGAACGCCTTGATCGCCTCGGCGCGCACCCTGCCCTCGAGCAGCAGCGCCTGCCGGGAGGGAAGGAACGACTGCAGTTCCCGAAGCATGGCGGCGTGGCGCCGCTCGGCCTCCGCCATCGACGACCAGTACTCCCCGCGCGCCGGGTCGCAGTCGGCGAACGCCTGGTACAGCTCGGCCACCTTGGATTCCTGCAGGATCATCAGCCCCAGGTAGGATTCGCTCACGGCGACGACCTCACGATCCGGGAGGGGTCGAACCCCTGCCGCTTCGCTTCTTCGACGAGCAGCCCGTAGACCTCCGGCGAAACAGCCGGCGTCCGGGCGAGGAACCAGAGGTATTTCCGGTCGGGCGTGCCCACCGCGGCGTATTCATATTCCCTCCCCAGCGCCAGGATCCAGTAGTCGCCGTGGAACGGCCAGAAGAAGGTCACTTTCAGCTTCGCGTTCGTCGCCGGGTCGACCACCTTCGCCTTCCCGCGGGCCGACCGCGTCTCCCCCTCCGATCCTTCCGCCGTGCAGCGGTTGACGACCTCGACGCTCTTCCCGTCGGGCGAGAGACGGTACTCCGCCCACGAGCCGGCGCACCCCTTCTGGAACCGGTTCGGGTACCTGGCGATCTCGTGCCACGTCCCCATGTACCGCGCCAGGTCGACCTTCGGGACCGTCGTCACCGGAGGGCCGTCCGGCTTCGTCCCGCGGCCGCAGCCGGCCAGGACCAGGAACACGATTCCGATCAATCCGAGGATCCGCTTCATGCGCGCCTCCTCCGCCTATCATCCCCCGGGTGACGTCCCCGCGTCACGGTTTAGATTCGCGGATCCCGGGCCGGTTTTACGATGAATCGGAATTTCCGCGGTGCGGGTAAACTGTAATCATCAGGGGAAGGAGGGCGCCATGGAAGAAGTGGAGCAGGCCATACGGGACGTGCAGCATTTCGGCGAGGAAGGCGGGGTCGTGCCCGTCATCGACGTCGCGGCGACCAGTACCTTCCTGGACCCGGCCGACATGGAAAGCGTTTTCCACGGGACGCTGCCCGGCAGGTACCTCTACAGCCGCCACGCGAACCCCACCGTGACCGCCTTCGGGAAGAAGCTCGCCGCCATGGAGGGGATGGAGGCGGCGCTGGGCGTTTCGAGCGGGATGGCGGCAATCGCCTGCGCCCTGCAGCAGATCCTTCCTTCCGGGGGGCACGTCGTCTCCTCCCGCACCATCTACGGCGGCACGTACGCCCTGTTCGCGAACATATTTCCCGGGCGCGGGATCCGCGTGACCTTCGTCGATCCCGACGACGTCTCCGCCTTCGAGCGGGCCGTGGAGCCGGACACGAAGGTCGTCTTCACCGAGACGATGAGCAACCCGCTCCTGGGGATCAGCGACCTGAAAAGCCTGGGGAGGCTCGCGAAGGAGCGCGGAGCGCTGCTCGTCGTCGACAACACCTTCACCCCGGCGCTGGTCACCCCGTCCCGATTCGGCGCGGACGTGGTCGTCTACTCCTGCACCAAGTACATCTCGGGGTCGAGCGACCTGATCGCGGGCGCGATCGTCGGGCGGGAGAAGTTCATCGAGGAGCTCGTCGACATCAACCGCGGCGTCGTCATGCTGACCGGGCCGGTGATGGACCCGAAGATCGCCCACCTGTTGTACCTGCGCCTCGACCACCTGCCGATCCGGATGGCGGCGCATTCCCGCGACGCCGGCCACCTCGCGGCGAGGATGGAGGAGGCCGGGCTCCCCGTGATCTACCCGGGGCTCAAAAGCCACCCGCAGCACGACCTGATGAAGCGGATGATGCACCCGGAATACGGCTACGGGGGGATGCTCACGGTCGACTGCGGCACCCGGCAGAAGGCGTTCGACCTGGCGGCGCGGCTGCAGGGGGAGAAGTTCGGGCTGTACGCCGTTTCCCTGGGGTTTTCGAGGACCCTGATGAGCTGCCCCGCCGTGTCGACGTCCAGCGAGATCCCCCCCGGCGAGCAGGCGAAGATGCACCTGTCCCCCGGGCTGCTGCGGCTGAGCATCGGATACACCGGGAGCCCGAAGGTGATGTGGGAACGGTTCCATCGCTGCTGGAAGGAGATCTTCTAGGGAAAACCGGGCGGAGGGGACGAAAGTCCCCCCCGTCCCGGGATTTTCAGGCCGCCTTGCGGAAATCTTCCCTGTGGTTGTACAGGAACGTCCGCAGGTTGGCCAGGCCGATCTCGAATCGCTTGAGCAGGTTCTCCGCCAGTTCGAGGTCGGCGCCGAAGCCGTGCCCGTCCATCCACCGGAACATGGCCTCCATGTCGCGGCTCATTTCCCAGCCCTCGTCTCCGGGTGAAACCTGTTTGTAGACGACCTCCTTCGGCATGACGCGGGAGATTTCCTCCGCGATCTCCTCCATCGTCAGGCGATCCCCCGCCAGGTCGATCTCCCGTTCCTTGAACTTGTCCGGAACGGTGAACGACTCCGCGACGACCCTCCCGACGTCGGACGCCGACACAAGGTCCAGCGTCCGGTCGGGCCGCAGCGGCATGGCCAGGACGCCTTTCTCGATGGAAGACAGGTACCTCTTCGACAGGAAATTCTCCATGTACCAGGCCGGGCGCAGGATCGTGTAGGAGAGCCCGGACCGCTTCAGGTGCTCCTCGACCATGCCCATCGCCTCGAGGTGAGGCACCCTCGTGCTCCTGTCGGCGCAGCAGATCGAAACGTATACGAAATGACGCATCCCCATTTCCCTGCAGGCATCGATCACCGTTTTCCCGTGAAGGGCCTCCAGCGCCGCATCCTTCTCGTGCGGCATCATCATCAGGCAGACCCCGTCCATGCCGTCGAGGGCCTTGCGCAGTTCCTCCGCGTTCCCGATGGACCCTTTTACGATATCGACGTGCGGCGCCGTGAATTCATTCATGTTATCGGTAGCTTCCGCAATAATCCTTACTTCGTGCCCCTCCGAAAGGAGCTCGGGGACGATGAACCATCCCGCGCGTCCCTCGACCCCCGCCACGAGGATTTTCTTGCTGCCCTGTATTGTCATTGCGACGATCCTCCGATCGACCGGAAACGTTGGTTTGGTAGGCTCTTGCCGCTCATAATTAAATTGTATTCCCGATTCCCCCTCCGCGGCCCGACCGCGCGCATTTTCTCCCGGAGCCGTTTCGATACTTGGCAAAATCCCCGGCATGCGGTTTACTACCGTGGGATATTTCCATCGATGACCCGTATCACATCACCCGGGACAGGGGAGAAGCCATGCCCAGACGCGACGACATCCGCAAGATCCTGATCATCGGGTCCGGCCCGATCATCATCGGGCAGGCATGCGAGTTCGACTATTCCGGGACCCAGGCGTGCAAGGCCCTGAGGAAGCTGGGCTACGAGATCGTCCTGGTCAACTCGAACCCCGCGACGATCATGACCGACCCGGCCATGGCGGACGTGACCTACATCGAGCCGCTCAACGTCGCCTCCCTCGCGGAGATCATCGCGAAGGAGCGCCCCGACGCGCTGCTGCCGAACCTGGGCGGGCAGACCGGGCTGAACCTCTCCTCGGCGCTGGCCAACGCGGGGGTCCTCGAGAAGTACGGGGTGAAGGTGATCGGGGTCAACATCGACGCGATCAAGCGGGGGGAGGACCGCCAGGAGTTCAAGAACACCATGGCGCGGCTCGGCATCGAGGTACCCCGCAGCGACATCGCCACCAGCTACGAGGAGGCCCTGCGGGTCGTCAGGGAGATCGGCCTGCCCGTCGTGATCCGGCCCGCCTACACCATGGGTGGGACGGGCGGAGGCTTCGCGTACAACATGGAGGAGTTCCAGACGATCGCCACCCGAGGGCTCTCGGTCAGCCCCGTGAGCCAGATCCTCGTGGAGGAGTCGGTGCTCGGCTGGGAGGAGCTCGAGCTGGAGGTCGTGCGGGACGCCGGGGGGCGGAAGATCACGGTCTGCTTCATCGAGAACGTCGACGCGATGGGCGTGCACACCGGCGACTCCTACTGCACCGCCCCCATGCTGACGATCTCGCGGGAGCTCCAGGAGCGCCTTCAGAAATATTCCTACGACATCGTGGACGCCATCGAGGTGATCGGCGGGACGAACATCCAGTTCGCCCACAACCCGGAGACCGGGCGGGTCGTCGTGATCGAGATCAACCCGCGCACCTCCCGCTCCTCGGCCCTCGCCTCCAAGGCGACCGGGTTCCCCATCGCCTTCGTCTCCTCCCTGCTCGCCTGCGGGCTCTCGCTCGACGAGATCCCCTACTGGAGGGACGGCAGCCTCGAGAAGTACACCCCCTCCGGCGACTACGTCGTCGTGAAGTTCGCCCGCTGGGCCTTCGAGAAGTTCAAGGGGGTGCAGGACCGGCTCGGGACGCAGATGCGCGCGGTCGGCGAGGTCATGAGCATCGGCAAGAACTACAAGGAGGCGCTCCAGAAGGCGATCCGCTCCCTCGAGATCGGCCGGTACGGGCTGGGGTTCGCGAAGGACTTCCACAGGAAGCCGCTCGAGGCGCTGATGGAGATGCTCTCCGAGGCGACGAGCGAGCGCCAGTTCGTCATGTACGAGGCGCTGCGCAAGGGCGCGACGGTCGACGTCCTCCACGAAAAGACCCACATCAAGGCCTGGTTCATCGAGCAGATGCGAGAGCTCGTCCAGCTGGAAGAGCGGATCCTCGAGCACCGGGGGAAGCTGCCGCCGGACGACCTGCTCGTCCGGGCGAAGAAGGACGGCTTCGCGGACCGGTACCTGGCGAAGCTTCTGGGCGTCTCCGAAAAAGAGGTCCGCGACCGCCGGACGGCCCTGGGCGTCGTCGAGGCGTGGGACGCCGTGCCCGTCAGCGGGGCGGAGAACGCCGCCTACTACTACTCCACCTACAACGCGCCGGACCGCGTGGAGGCCAGTCCCCGCCGGAAGATCCTGGTGCTGGGCGGCGGCCCGAACCGGATCGGGCAGGGGATCGAGTTCGACTACTGCTGCGTCCACGCCGCGTTCGCCATCCGGGACGAGGGGCTGGAGTCGATCATGATCAACTGCAACCCCGAGACCGTCTCCACCGACTACGACACATCCAACAAGCTGTACTTCGAGCCGCTGACGCTCGAGGACGCGCTGGCGATCTACGAAAAGGAGAAGCCCGAAGGGGTGATCGTGCAGTTCGGCGGGCAGACCCCGCTGAACCTCGCCGCGGAGCTCGAGGCGGCCGGGGTGAGGATCATCGGGACCTCTCCCGCCGTCATCGACCTCGCCGAGGACCGCGACCGGTTCCGGAAGATCATCGAGCGGCTGGGGATCCCGCAGGCGGAATCGGGGATGGCCGCCACCTTCGAGGAGGCGATCTCCATCGCCAAGAAGATCGGCTACCCGCTGATGGTCCGCCCGTCCTACGTCCTCGGCGGGCGCGCGATGGAGAAGGTGCACGACGAGGAGATGCTCCGCGAATACCTGGCCAAGGCGGTGGAGATCTCCCCCGAGCGGCCGATCCTGATCGACCGCTTCCTCGAGGACGCCATCGAGGCGGAGGCCGACGCCATCTCGGACGGCACGGACGCCTTCGTCCCGGCGGTGATGGAGCACATCGAGCTCGCCGGCGTCCACTCCGGCGACTCCGCGTGCGTGATCCCGCCGGTCAACATCCCCCGCCGCCACATCGACACCATCGAGGAATACACGAAGAAGATCGCGGTCGAGTTCGGGGTGGTGGGGCTGATGAACGTCCAGTACGCCATCGCCGGGGAGATCGTCTACATCCTCGAGGCGAACCCCCGGGCGAGCCGCACCGTGCCGCTCGTCAGCAAGGTCTGCAACATCCCGATGGCGCGGCTGGCCACCCAGGTCATGCTCGGGAAGAAGCTCGCGGACCTGGGGCTGGCCCGCCGCCCGATCCCGCACTTCGGCGTCAAGGAGGCCGTGTTCCCGTTCAACATGTTCCCCGAGGTCGACCCGATCCTCGGGCCGGAGATGCGCTCCACCGGCGAGGTGCTCGGGATGGCGGAGAACTACGGGGAGGCGTACTACAAGGCGCAGCTCGCCGCGGGGCAGGCGCTGCCGCTGTCGGGGACGGTCCTCATCACCGTGCACGACAGCGACCGGGCGGGGGCGCTGGAGGCGGCCCGGCGCTTCGCGGAGCTCGGCTTCTCCATCGTGGCCACGGACGGGACGCGGAAGTACCTCGAGGCGAACGGCGTCCCGGCCCAGACGATCAAGAAGGTGCACGAGGGGCGCCCCAACATCACCGACGCCATCAAGAACGGGGAGATCCACCTGGTGGTCAACACGCCGGTGGGCAAGACCGGCGCGCACGACGACTCCTACATCCGCAAGGCGGCGATCCGGTTCCGGATCCCCTACATCACGACCACCGCCGCCGCGATCGCCACGGCCAAGGGGATCGCGGCGATGAAAGGCGGGCCGGGGACGCTGCGCAGCCTGCAGCAGTACCACGCCGGGATCGGGGGCTGATCAGAGGGAGAAAACGATCCCCGCCGTCAGGAGGAACTGCCCGAACACGTCGCCCCGGACGTCGACGCGGCAGGCGGCGCCGCCGGAGGAGACGCAGAAGACCTCCGTGTCGTCCGGGAGGACCGTCAGGAAGCCTCTCCCTTCGAGCCGCAGCGAGACGCGCCCGGAAACCGGGACCATCGCCCCCCCGCCCAACGAAACGGAAAAATAGGTCTTCGCGTCCGGCCCGTTCCCGCGGGGGGCGAAATGCGTGGCCCCGAGCCCCCCGGCGACGAACGGCCGGACCTTTCCCCCGGTCGGGATCCGGTAGGAGCCGCCCAGGTGGAAGTAATGGACGTCGAGGTCGAAGAGCGGCTCCCCTCCGAGCGCCCCGCCGCCCTCGAGCTTCGTCCGCTGGAACGCGTAGAGGAACTCGTATCGGGTGTCGGGCTCGTCCGGAATTCCCAGGATGAAACCGAAGACCCCCCCGTCCTTCGCGTCCAGGTCCGCCCCCGTGGTGTTGTCCTCGAAGGAGCCGCCGAGATGGAGCCCGGCGAACGGCGTGAGCTCCCATCCCGACGCCTCCCCCGCGCGGGCGGGTTGGAAGGCCGGCGTCAGCAGGAATACGGCCATCGGCAGCAGGAAGCGGGCCGCCCGGGCCACGGGGAGACGCGGGAACTTCATAATGGTAAATTCTACGTCATGACGGACGCGGACGCGATCATCCGGTCGTACGGCCTGTCCCCCCATCCCGAGGGGGGATGGTACCGGGAATTCCACTGCTCGGGGGCCGTTCTCGAGAATCTCCCGGGATATCCCGGCCCGCGCCCGGCGTTCACCGCGATCTGGTTCTGCCTGCGCCGCGGGGAGTTCTCGGCCTTCCATCGGCTCCGGAGCGAGGAGGCCTGGATCCACCTGTCCGGCGGCCCGGTCGAGCTGTTCATCCTGTCCCCCGGCGGAGCGGAGCGCAGGACGATCGCGTCGGTGGGGGACGGCGGCCCGCCCGCGACGGTCGTCCCGGCGGGAGCCTTCCAGGCGGCCCGGCCGACCGGCGACTACTGCCTGGTCTCCTGCGTCGTGGCCCCCGGCTTCGACTTCGGGGATTTCGAGCTGGCCGCGAGGGACGAGCTCCTTGCGGCGCATCCCGGCGAAGCGGAGACCGTCCGCTCCCTGACCCGCCCGTAAGCCGTCAATCCGCGTCGCGATAGACCTGGACGGTCTTCCAAAGCATCCAGGCGATGACGGCCGCGCCGAGGACCAGGAGGACGACGAACAGCAGCAGCGGCAAATACTCCGCCACGACCGCGAGCGTCTCCGGTGCGTAGAACGGCTTGAGGCTGGCGGTGCGGACCGCGTCCCGCATGAAGGCCATCACGTAGACCAGGGAGACCGCGAGGCCGGCGCTCAAGGCCACCTTCTGCAGGAACCCCGCCGCCAGGGCGCCGACGGTGAGCGCCAGGCCGGCGATCAGCATCCCGGTCTCCGCCTTCCCGCCCCCCATGAAGAGCATCATCACGGGACGCGGCAGCGAGACGAGGTACAAGACCCCCAGCCCCAGCTGCAGCGCCGTGAGCATCGTGAACGAGTGCATGCCGATCCTGACGGCGCGCTCTCCCAGCGTCGGATCCTGTCTTTCCTTCCAGCGCCCGAACACGGCCACGGACACCCCGCCCACCGCCAGCCCGCTGGTCACGAAATGGAGGTAGCGCGCCCACATGGAGCCTCTTCCCGGTTCCAGCAGGGTACCCCCCGGATCGGAGAAATACCCGCTCCAGCGGACCGGCTCGATCATGAGGGTCGTGTTGTTCGTGAAGAGGAAGGCGATCGCGAGGAAGAGAACCGTGGCGAGGGCGATCGGGACCGCGGCGGCCTTCCCGAGGGACTCGAACCGGAAGTCGTAGATGTAGGCGGCGTAGTAGGCGACGACCAGGATCGCCGGGACGGCCAGCCAGTAGACCGCCATCAGCACCGAACTCGTGTAGAAGAAGTTCCCGAGGATCGCCTGGAGGAACAACAGGGCCGCGACCCCGAAGTTGACGGCGAAGGCGATGAGGAGCGGGAGCGCCTTGGCCAGTTCGTGGGCAAGCCGCCGCTCGGTCTTCCCGCCCTTCAGCAGGGCATACAGCGAGATGACCGCGAAGCCGAGCATCGCGTTCATCAGGAGCAGGTGGAGCGGGAACATCAGCATCAGGAGCCCCTGGAACCATCCCCAGGCGGCCGGAAGCGCTTCGAGGGCCGGGATCGGCAGGATCATTGCGCACCTCCCCGCTGCGTCGAGACCAGGAAATCGGAAAGGGCGTCCTTTTCCGCCGGCGAGGCCTTGAGGGGCGGCATGGCGCCGTCCGCGAGCGTTTCCAGCCGGTCGAGCGCTCCCCGGATCCTCTTCCGGTCCCATCCGGCCACCTTCGGCGAAACCGGGTTGTCCCCGCCGCTCAGGGTGTGGCAGGCGGAACAATGCTCCTCGAAAACGTCCCTTCCGGAAGGGGCCCCCGCCGCGGACGGCCGCCTCTCGGCGATTTCCTTTCCGTGCAGCCCGCCCACGATGAACGTCGCCAGCGCCCGCACTTCGGCTTCGGTGCCGGCGAAGGGGGGCATGAAATACCGCTTCTCGTGGATCGTCCGGATGTAGGAAGCCATCGCGGGAAACGACATGCTCCGCGTCCGGGCCAGGATGTCGTTGTTGGCCCCGCCGATGGTGTGGCAGGCATGGCACTGGTGGACGAAAAGCTCCTTGCCCGCCTCCGCAAGGTTCTCCTCATCGACCCCCTTGTGCCTTGTCCACAGGGCGGCCTCGAGGTAGCCGGTGCGTTGAAGCCTCGGTACGTCCGCCCGCGCGATGCCGTTGGAGTACAGCACCCTGTTGACCACGTAGGGCCTCCTCGCCGCCTCGCGGGTCCATTCGAACGCCCCCATGAACACCAGGGCGCAAAGGAATATGAAGAACGAAACGGGACGCGTATGTCGGGCCGGCTTGAGGATGACGAGGAGCAGCGTCAGCACGGCGAGCGCCGAGACCGCCCACAAGCCCGCCTGGAGCGCCCGCTGGATGGTCGGGGAAGCGCCGGCGATCAGCGCCCGCGCTTCCGCAGGAACGGCCAGGTAATACCAGATGCCGCACGGGATGGCGGTCAGCCAGGAGACGAGGACCCATTTCGCGGAAAACAGGGTCATGGAACGCTTCGTCCCCGGGTCGTCGAGGAACGCGGTGGTCAGGAAGGCATACACTCCCGCGAACATGCAGGCGACCGCCGTCCGGAAGACGAGGGCGGGCCAGAACAGCGGGTTGAAGAATCCGGACCAGAACGAGCGGTCCTCCGGCCATGTGCCGGGATCCAGCATGAACCCGATGATGCCGTTGATCACGAACAGGCTGAGCCAGGCGGCGATGAAATAGATCCACCCCATGATCTGGTGGGTCCGGTCGTCCATGCGGCCGAACGTATAGAAGTAGATGAAGATCGAAACGATCTCCACGAGGAAGAACACCCACTCGATGGCCCAGCCGAAGACGAAGGTGTGGATCAGGAGGGAGGTGGCTGCGGGATGCACCAGGGAGATGATCCACCATATGGCGACGCCGGTGATGCCGCCCGCGACGACGGTCATAAGGAGGAAAAACTTGGTGTGGGAGCGGGTGAATTCGAGGATCGCCGCGCTTTTCTCCCGGATCCCCTTACGCTCGGCGAGCACGAGGTACAGCCCGCCCCCCACCGCGAAATGGGAGATGAAGACGTGGACGACGGCGATGATGGCGATCAGCAGTCCGCCGCCGACTTCAGGCAGGTACCAAACCGGATAGTTCAAGGGTCACCTCCGCGCCAGAGCCGCCTTTGGACTGTCCAGGAACTTCCCTTGAAGATAACATCGGCGATATGGAAGACCAAGCGGTAACGCTGCCCGGCGCGTGAAACCGTTCCCGGTCCCCGGCCGCGCCGCCCACCTCTCCCGGCCCTCTTCCGCGCGGCGGGGATGAAGGTCCGCCCGGTTTTTTCCGAAAAAACAGGGACAGGTGGCGGACGGGTTTCCGCGGTGGTATCCTGATCAGCCGTCGCCCCTGCCGGCCGGTCCGGAAGCAGTGTGCGACAGGAGGGAAATCGGCGGATGTCGGATGAGATTCCCGCGGCGGGAGAGCCGTTGAACCGGCAGCTCGAGGAGCTGCGCGACGCGATCGGCATGCTCCGCTCGGAGATCGACCAGAGGAAGCGGATGGAAAACGCCCTCCGGGAGCAGGAGGAACGCTACCGCACCCTCGCCGAATTCGCGACCAACTGGATCTTCTGGCACGGCCCGGACGGGGAGATGCTCTACGTCAGCCCTTCCTGCGAGACGATCTCCGGGTACCCCCCCTCGCGATTCCACGAATCCAGGGACATGTTCCTGTCCATCGTCCACCCGGAAGACCGGGAGATGTGGCTGGATCTTTCCCGCCGGATGTCGGCCGACCTCGTGCCCGGGCAGCTCGAGCTGCGCATCGTCCACCGGAACGGGGAGACGCGCTGGATCAAGCACCGGGGCCGCCCCGTCTTCGGGGAGAACGGCCGGTACCTGGGCATCCGCGGCAGCAACAGCGACATCACGGAGAGAAAAACGGCCGAGAAGGCGCTTCGGGAGAGCGAGGAGAGGCTGCGGGACTTCTTCGAAAACGCCCTGGACCTCATCGAAAGCGTGTCCCCGGACGGCCGCTTCCTGTTCGTGAACCGCGCCTGGCGCGAATCCCTCGGCTACACGGAGGAGGAGGTCGAGCGGCTCTCCGTGGCCGACGTCGTCGCGCCGGAATGCAGGGAACGGCACGAGGAGCTGCTGCGCCAGGTGATGGCCGGGAAGGACCCGGGGAACATCGAGACGGTCTTCCTCTCGAAGGACGGCCGACGGATCCCCGCGGAAGGGCGCATCAACTGCCGCTTCGAGGACGGGAAGCCCGTCGCGGGACGCGGCATCTTCCGGGACGTCACGGGGAAGAAGCAGGCCGAGGAGGAGCTTCGCAAGTCGAACGTGCTCGAATCCATAGGAATCCTGGCGGGGGGGATCGCGCACGACTTCAACAACATCCTCACCGCCGTCATGGGGTACCTCTCCCTCGCAAAGCTCGGGGTCGATCCCGGGGAAGCGACCTGGTCCCGCCTCCTGGAGGCGGAGAAGGCGGCGATCCGCGCCCAGAGCCTGACCCGGCAGCTCCTCACCTTCTCCAAGGGCGGGGCGCCCGTCCGCCAGGCCTCCAGCATCAACCGGCTCGTCGAGGAGTCCGCGAACTTCGCCCTCCGGGGATCGACCGTCAAGTGCCGGATCACGGTCGCGGAGGACCTCTCGCCGGTGGACATCGACCCCGGGCAGATCGGCCAGGTCATCAACAACATCGTCCTCAACGCGGCGCAGGCCAGCCCCGAGGGCGGCGCCATCCGCGTCGATGCCCGGAACATCGACGTGGAGAAGCTTCCCGGCTGTACCCTGCCGCCGGGCGCCTACGTGAAGATCGACGTCGAGGACCGGGGGGCCGGCATCCCGGAGGAGAACGCCGGGAAGATCTTCAACCCGTTCTTCACGACGAAGGAAAAAGGCACCGGCCTCGGGCTGGCCACGGCCTATTCCATCGTCAGGCGGCACGAGGGCACGATCACCGTGGATTCGTCGACCGGCAGGGGGACGACCGTTTCCATCTTCCTGCCCGCCGCGGCGACGGCCGTGCGGGAGATCCCCGATCCCGGCCCCGCGCCGCACCCGGGCATCGGGAAGATCCTCGTGATGGACGACGAGGAGATGGTGAGGGACGTGGCGGTGTCCATGCTCGAGGCGATGGGCTACGAGGGGCACGCGGTGCCCGACGGATCGAGGGCGGTCGACGCCTACGTCGAAGCCATGAAGGCGGGGGCCCCGTTCGACGCCGTGATCCTCGACCTCACCGTCCCGGGCGCGATGGGAGGGAAGGAGGCCGTCCGCAGGCTGCTCGACATCGATCCCGACGCGAAGGTGATCGTGTCCAGCGGCTATTCCCAGGACCCGATCCTCGCCATGTACCGGGACTACGGCTTCGGCGGCGTCATCGCCAAGCCCTACCAGATGGGCGAGCTCGGGCAGGCCATCCGCATGCTGCTCCCGGGCGACGCCCCTTCGCGTCACTGACCCGGAGCAGGCCATGCCCAACGCGACGAGACGCGGAGGAAACCGCAAGGTCACGCCGGACGAGCTCCTCCAGGAGCTCCACCGGACGGTGGACGGGCTGGCCGGGGACGGCGCGAACCGCGCGGACCTGAAGCTCCTCTCCCGCGCCCTGCGGGAGCTGCGCCTCGCCTTCCGCCTCTTCGACACCCTCCGGGAGCGCCCCAAGGTCACGGTCTTCGGTTCCGCCCGCACCGCCCCCGGCTCCCCGTCGTTCCGCCAGGCGGAGGAGTTCGGCAGGGAGATGGCGCGTCTGGGGTGGTTCGTCGTAACCGGAGCGGGGGAAGGGATCATGAAGGCGGCCCACCTGGGCGCCGGCCGCGACCACTCCATCGGCGTCAACATCCTCCTCCCTTTCGAGCAGCGGGAGAACGTGGTCATGGAGGGGAACCCGAAGCTGATCAACACCAAGTATTTCTTCACGAGGAAGCTGTTGTTCCTCAAGGAATCCAGCGGGATCGCCCTCTTTCCGGGCGGGTACGGCACGATGGACGAGGCGTTCGAGACGCTGACGCTGCTCCAGACCGGGAAGACGCACCCCTTCCCGATGGTGCTCGTGGAGGAGCCGGGCGGAGACTACTGGGCCTCGTGGCGGCGGTCGATCGAGGAGAACCTCCTGCGCAGGGAGCTGATCTCGCCCGACGACCTTTCCCTCTTCCGGATCGTCGGGAGCGTGGAGGAGGCCGTCGGGGAGATGCAGCGCTTCTACCGCGTCTACCACAGCTCCCGGTACGTCGGGAACCGCCTCGTGATCCGCATCCGCCGTCCGCTCGCGCCGGGCCGCCTCGAGGCGCTGCGCGCCGGGTTCCCCGACCTCCTGTCCGGAGGGACGTTCCGCCAGGAAGGCGCCCTGCCCGAGGAGGCGGACGACCCGGAGCTGGCCGACCTGCCGCGGATCGTGTTCCGGTTCAACGAACGGAACTTCGGCCGGCTGCGCCTCCTGATCGACTTCCTGAACGGGGAGTAGCCCCCCCCCGCGATACAATAGGACCATGCCGGGTATCCCGCTCGTCCAGCTTCGCGGCCTCGCGAAGAGCTTTCCCGAAGGGGAAGCGACGCGGACCGTGTTCCGCGGCCTCGACGCGGAGATCGCCCGCGGGGAGTCGGTGGCCCTCCTCGGCAGAAGCGGATCCGGGAAATCGACCCTGCTGAACCTCGTCGGCGGCATCGACCTGCCCACCGGGGGCGAGGTGATCCTCGACGGGACGAACCTGACGCGGCTGTCGGAGCGGGAGCGGACGCTGTTCCGGCGCCGCCACATCGGGCTCGTCTTCCAGTCGTTCAACCTCATCCCCACCCTGACGGTGATCGAGAACCTGCTGCTCCCGCTGGAGCTGAACGGCCGCAGGGACGAGGCGGCGCGCGCGGCCGCGCTCGGTCTCCTCGACCGGATCGGGCTCGCGGACCGTGCCGGCACGTACCCGGACCGCCTCTCGGGCGGCGAGCAGCAGCGGATCGCCGTCGCCCGGGCGGTGGTGCACGACCCCCTCCTCCTGCTGGCCGACGAGCCGACGGGAAGCCTGGACGCCGAGTCGGGAAGCCGGGTGCTCGAGCTGCTCTTCGGGCTCGCGCGGAAGGAGGGAAGGGCGATGATCGTCGTGACCCACAACGACGCCGTGGCCCGGTCCGCCGACCGGGTGCTCGCGCTCCGTGACGGGCGTCTCGTGGAGGAAACGGCGCCGGCGGGGCCGCCCGCATGATCCTGCGGCTGGCCGGCCTGCGCCACCTTTCCCGGCACCCCGTCCAGCTTCTCTTCGGCCTGGTCGGGGTGGCGCTCGGGGTCGCGGCGGTCTTCTCGATCGACCTGGCCAACGAAAGCGCCCGGCGCGCCTTCCGCATCTCCGTCGACACCGTCGCCGGGAAGGCGACCCACCGGATCGTGGGGGGCGCCTCCGGCGTCCCGGAAGAACTGTACGCGGAGCTGCGGCGCCGGGGCCAATCGCGGACGATCGCCCCGGTCGTCGAGGGGTACGCCCGCGTCCCGGGACGCACCGGGGGCGTCCTCCACATCCTCGGGGTCGACCCGTTCGCCGAGGCGCCGTTCCGGAGCTACACGCCGGAGGCCGCCTCGGGCGCGGACGTCGCCCGCCTCCTCACGCATCCGGGCGCGGTCATGGTCCTCGAGGATACGGCGAGGCGCCTGGGGCTGTCCCCGGGCGCCGCCCTGCCGCTGCGGGTCGGCATGGAGCCGGGGAAGGTCGTCCTCTCGGGCTTTCTCCGCCCGCCGGACGAGGTGACACGCCAGGCACTGGAAAGCACGGCCGTGGCGGACATCTCCACCGCCCAGGAGCTCCTCGGCATGGAAGGGAGGCTCTCCCGGATCGACCTGAGCGTCCCCGAGGGGGAGGCGGGGGAAGTCGCCCTCTCCCGGATCCGCGGGGTGCTTCCCGCGGGGGCGGAGATCGTGCCGACGGCCGCGCGCGGGAAGGCCATGGAGCGGATGACGCGCGCCTTCTCCATGAACCTCCAGGCGATGAGCCTGCTCTCGCTGCTGGTCGGCATGTTCCTCGTCTACAACACGATGACCTTCTCGGTCCTTCAGCGGCGCCAGCTCGTGGGAACGCTGCGGGCCCTCGGGGTCACGCGGGGCGAGGTGTTCCTGCAGGTCCTCTCCGAGGCGGCCGTCCTCGGGGCGGCGGGTACGCTGCTGGGCCTCCCCTTCGGGTACTATCTCGGCAAGTTCCTCCTCGCCATGGTGACCCGGTCCATCGGGGACCTGTACTTCGTCGTGTCCATCCGGGACGTCGCGCCGACCGCCGCGACGTTCCTCAAGGCGTCGGTCCTGGGCACCTTCGGATCGGTCGCCGCGTCGCTGTGGCCCGCCCACGAAGCGACCACCGCCCCGCCGAGGGACGTCATGCGCCGTTCCGCAATAGAGAAGGGCGTGTCTTCCGTCCTGCCCGCGGTCTCGGCGGCGGGCGCGGGGCTGCTCCTTCTTGGCGCCGGGATCCAGCTTTACCCGTCCCGCAGCGTCCTCCCTGCGTTCTTCGGGCTGTTCTGCCTCGTGGCGGGGTACGCGCTCGGAACGCCGGGCGCGGTCGCCCTCCTGGTCCGCGCGATCCAGCCCGCCCTGGCCCTCTTCTTCGGGACGCCGGGGAAGATGGCCGCCCGCAGCGTCCCCGCGTCGATCAGCCGGACGGGCGTGGCGACGGCCGCCCTCGTGGTCGCCGTGTCCACGACGGTGGGGATCGGGATCATGATCGACAGCTTCCGGCGGACGGTGTCGGAATGGCTGGACTACACCCTCCTGGGGGACGTCTACGTCTCCTCCTTCGAGGACCGGAAGGAGCCCGACCGCAGGCCGCTCCCCCCCGACCTGGTGGCGTCGATCACCTCCGCCCCCGGCGTGAAGGGCTCCGTCCTTTTCAACCGCCGGATGCTGGAGTCGCCGGAAGGGTTCACCGAGCTGTTCGTGATGCGCGTCCCCCCGGAGAGCATCCGCGCGTTCCGTTTCCGGGAAGGGGATCCCGGCGAGGTGTGGGAGGCCCTTTCGCGCGGCGCCGTCATGGTTTCCGACCCGTACGCATACCGACAGGGCCTCCGGAAGGGAGACGCGGTCCGGCTGCGTACGGACAAGGGGCCGCGCGATTTCCCGGTGGCGGGCGTCTACTACGACTACAGCTCGGACCAGGGGATCGTGGCGATCCTGGGGGAGACCCACGACCTGTACTGGGAGGACCGGGGCGTCGATTCGGTGGGGCTGCGGCTCGTCCCCGGCGCCTCCGTCGGCGAGGCGGTCGAGAGGATCCGCGGGATGCTCGACGGCCGGCCGGCCGTCGTCCGCTCGAACCGCGCCCTCAAGGACGCGTCGCTCGAGGTCTTCGACCGCACCTTCGGCGTCACGAACGTCCTGCGCGCCCTCACCGTGCTGATCGCCTTCGCCGGGGTCCTGAACGCGCTGATGGCGATCCAGCTCGAGCGCGGGCGCGAGCACGCCGTGATGCGGGCCGTCGGCCTCACGCCGGCGCAGGCCTTCGGGCTGATCTCCGGGGAATCCGCCGTGATCGGGGGGATCGCCGGCTGCCTCGCCGTCCCGCTCGGGCTGGCGCAGTCTCTGATCCTCATCCATGTCGTCAACCGCCGCTCCTTCGGGTGGACGATGCAGACCTTCATCGATCCGTGGCTCCTGCTGCAGGCCGTCGCGCTGGCGCTGGCCGCGTCCTTCCTGGCGGGGCTCTACCCGGCCGCGCGTCTGGCGGGATCCCCTCCCGCCGCGGCGCTGCGGGAGGAATGAGTGTTACGGCGTCGGAAGCCGGCGGCCGCGGCGCTCGCCGCGCTCCTCCTCGCCGGGGGGTGGCTCCTTTGGCGCGGGGGGTCGGATGCACCGGCCCCCGCCGCCCCGGCCGGGACCGTCACCGCCCTGCTGTCGGAGGACCTCCCGACCGGGTTCGCCCTCGCGACGGCCCCGCGCGCCTTCCGGTTCCCGGACGACCACGGGCCGCACCCGGCGTTCCGCCACGAGTGGTGGTACTTCACCGGCAATCTGAAAAGCCCCGACGTGCGCCGGTTCGGGTACCAGCTCACCTTCTTCCGCTTCGCCCTCTCCCCCCCGGGCGCTCCGCGGCGCGGGTCGCGCTGGGGCGCGGACCAGGCGTACATGGCGCACTTTTCCGTGACCGACGTGAAGGGGAATGCCTTCCGCCACTTCGAGCGGATCGGCCGCTCCGCCCTGGGGATGGCGGGGGCGGGCGTCCGGCCGTTCCGCGTCTGGATCGACGACTGGTCCGCGGAGGGGGGAACGGGCGCCCTGACGCCGATCCGGCTGCGCGCGGAGCAGGAAGGGACCTCCGTCGACCTCGTCCTCCGGTCGGACCGGCCGCCGGTACCCCAGGGCGAGGGGGGGCTGAGCCGGAAGGGGTCCGATCCGGGCAACGCCTCCCACTACTATTCCATCACCCGGCTGGCGACCCGGGGCACCGTCGGGATCGGCGGAGCGTCGTATGAGGTCGAGGGGAGCTCCTGGCTGGACCGCGAATGGGGAACCAGCGCGCTCGGCGACGAGCACTCCGGCTGGGACTGGTTCGCCCTCCACCTGTCCGACGGCAGGGACCTGATGTACTACCGGCTCCGGCGAAGGGACGGCGGCGTCGGCGGTTTCAGCTCCGGCATGCTGGCGTGGCCGGACGGCTCCTTCCGGCCCCTCGCCGCGGGCGAAGCGGCGGTCGATGTCCTCGGCCATTGGAGGAGCCCGTCGAGCGGCGTCCGGTACCCGGCCCGCTGGAGGCTGCGGGTCCCTTCCGAGGGGATCGAGCTGTCGATCGTTCCTCTCGTGGCGGACCAGGAGCTGCGGACCTTCGTCCGGTACTGGGAAGGGGCCGTCTCGGCGGACGGCGTCTCTCGCGGGCGCCCCGTCGGGGGCGAAGGGTACGTCGAGCTGACCGGGTACGGCGAAGCGCCCGGACGTTGAACTCCCGGGCGGCGGGCTCCTGTTCGGAGGGGATGTTCCCCTGAGCGGGCGTCTGTTTGGAGCGGAGCCAGGAGGGCGGGAGCGACAAACAGCGCAGGCTCCGAGGCCATGGAGGGCTCAGAGGGGGACACTCTTGGCTCCAAACGCGGGCGAAGGGACAGAGTGTCCCCCGCCAGGGGGAACGTCCCGTCCGAGCGGGAGGCCGGCGGCCCTACGGCCTCATCGACCCCGTCCGCAGGAACCGGACGTGCCAGGAAAGCGCCTCGTCGAGCAGGTGGGGCGTGTGCTTCCCCGGCGAACCCTCAAGGGCCCTGGAGTAGTAATCCTCGATCATCGGCCGGAACGCGGGATGGACGCAGGCCCCGAGGATGCGCTCCGCGCGCTGCTTCGGCGAGGCGCCCCGCAGGTCTGCGATCCCCTGCTCCGTCACGACGACGGAGACGTCGTGCTCGCTGTGGTCCACGTGGGAAACCATCGGGACGACGCAGGAGATTTTCCCTCCCTTCGCGACGGAGGACGTCGTGAAGATCGAGATGTGGGCGTTGCGGGCGAAGTCGCCGGAGCCGCCTATCCCGTTGATCATCCGGGTGCCGTTGACGTGGGTCGAGTTGACGTTCCCGTAGATGTCGAACTCCACGCAGCCGTTCATCGCGACGACGCCGAGCCGCCGGATGACCCCCGGGTGGTTGCTGATCGACTGCGGCCGCAGAAGGATCCTGTCCCTGTAGACCCCGACGTTCGCCCGGAATTTCTCCATCACGGACGGCGAAAGCGCCAGCGCCGTGGCCGACGCGAACCGGATCTTCCCGGCGTCCATGAGCGCCAGCAGCCCGTCCTGGATCACCTCCGTGTACACCTCGAGCCCCTCGAACTCCGAGTCGAGCAGGCCGTAGAGCACCGCGTTGGCGACGTTGCCCACGCCCGACTGCAGCGGGTAGAGGTTTTCCGGCAGCCGCCCCGCCTTCACCTCCCGCCGGAAGAAGTCGATGATGTGGCGCGAGATCGCCCGGCTGTCGGCGTCCGGCTCCCTGAGCTCCACGGTGTCGTCCGGCCGGTCCGTAAGGACGACCGCCGTGACCTTTTCCGGGGGGCAGGAGAGATACGGCGTCCCGATCCGGCACGAGGGGGAAAGGATCCGGTTCGCGGGGTGAAAAGGCGGGTTCAGCAGCTCGATGACGTCGTGCATCCCCTCGAGCCCGGCCGGCTGGGAGGAGTTGACCTCGAGGATCACCTCCCGGGCGCAGTCCAGGAACACCTGGTTGTTCCCTACCGAGGTGGACGGGATGAGCCGGCCGTCCTCCGTCACGCCCGTCACCTCGACGAGCGCGACGTCGATCTCTCCGAGGAAGCCCGCGCGGACGATCCGGGAAAGCGAGCCGATGTGAGGATCGAGGAACTCCGTCGCGCCGGAGTTGATCTTCTCCCGGACGACCGGGTCCGCGTTGAACGGCGAGCGGAACGCGATCCCGTCGACCTCCGCGAGCGCTCCGTCGAGCCCCGCCTCGGTGTTCGCGCCGGTCAGGAGCGATATGCGCAGCTCCCTCCCGCTCTCCCGCTCCCGCCGGACCCGCCCGGCCAGCGCGCGCGGGACCTCTTTCGGGCACCCGGCGCCCGTGAAGCCGCTCGCCCCGACCTTGTAGCCGTTCCTGATCCGTTCCGCCGCCTGCGCCGCGCCGGTGATCTTCCCCCGCAGCTGCGCGTTCCGCACGCGGTCGCCCGCCGTGTCCATGACCTCGCCTCCCTGCCAGAAAGTATGGATCTACGATTTTATTCCGGTCCGGGCGGAGTGGAGGGCTTTTTCCCGAAGCGGCGCAGGATCCGCCGGGCGAGAAGGAGGAACAGCAGGAGGAACGCGGCCACGACGCCGAGGACGACCAGCGGGTACGCGACCGCGGAGTAGCTCCCCCCCACGGCCACGGCGTCCTCCACCAGGCTCAACACCACATTGCTGAACGGTTCCGGGCTCTGGTTGACGGCCAGCCGCGCCCCCGATTTCGCCGCGTGGGAGGAGAAGGCGACCGCACCGCACAGGAGTACGACGGCGACCTCTGCGGCCGGATCGAGCTTCCCGACCGCGGCGAAGGCGATCAGCGCGGCCCCCGCGGGACGCACGAACGTATGCACCGCGTCCCACAGGGAATCGACCCACGGGATCTTGTCCGCGAGGAACTCCGCCGCGGCGCACACGCCGGCGGCGATCAGGACGTACGGATGGGACAGGACCCCGAGCGGGGCCAGCTCCGGGGGCAGGGTCAGCAGGCCGTACCGGAGGCACAGGCCGACGGTCAGGACGGTAGCGTAGAGCCGGATGCCGGCGAACAGCGCGACCCCCGTCACCGCCCCGAGGAGGGACAGCGTCTTCATCGCTCCCCCTTAAGGGACGCGGGTCACTGGACCGAGATCAGCTCCACCTCGAAGATCAGGGTCGAGTTCGGGCCGATGTCCCGGCCGACGCCCCGCTCGCCGTACGCGAGCGACGGGGGGAGGAAGATCTGCCACTTGGCTCCCTCCTTCATCAGCTGGAGCGCCTCGGTCCAGCCCGGGATCACCCCGGACACGGGGAACGTGGCGGGCTGCCCCCGCCGGTAGGAGCTGTCGAACTCCGTGCCGTCGATCAGCGTGCCCTTGTAATGGGTGGTCACCGAGTCGGACGCCTTCGGCGTCTTCCCCGTCCCCGGCGCGATCACCTTGTATTGCAGCCCGCTCGGGAGGGTCTTGACCCCCTCCTTCTTCGCGTTCTCCGCGAGGAACCTCTCGCCTTCCGCCTTGTTCTTTTCCCCGAGTTTCTTCATCTCTTCCGCCTGTTTCTCCATCATTTTCTTCTGGTACCCCTCGATCTCCACCCGGGCCTCGTCCTCCGTCAGGAGGGTCTTTCCCCCGGTGAAGGCGTCCTTCATCCCCCTCGCCAGCGACTCCGCGTCCACCTCGACGCCCTGTCGCTTGAGCGTGGCACCGATATCCATGCCGATGCTGTAGCCGAGCCGCTCCTTCTCCCCTTTCAGCGCCTGGGGATCCTCGGCCTTTGCCGTTCCCGGCAATGCGAGCGCGAAGCAAATCGCCGCCACCGCAAGTCGTCTCATACACCGCTCCCTAATCTCAAGGATCCGGTAACCGGCACCATATCGCAACATACCACAGCGGGCGACTTTCCGGGGAAACCGGTTTGCGGTATATTCTGTGCACTATGAAAATCCAAATCACGAGGGCGGCGCCGGACCGCCTGCGTCCCAAGCCGGCGAGCGACAAGGCGTTGGGGTTCGGAAAGATCTTCTCCGACCACATGTTCCTCATGAACTACGTCGAGGGCAAGGGCTGGATCGACCCGCGGATCGTCCCGTTCGGGCCGCTGGACCTGCTCCCCACGGCGGTCGTGCTCCATTACGCCCAGGAGATCTTCGAGGGGCTCAAGGCGTACTACTCGAAGGACGGCGGGATCTGCCTCTTCCGCCCGGAACGCAACGCGGAGCGGATGAACCGCTCGGCGTCGCGCCTGTGCATGCCGCCGGTCCCCGTCGAGGACCAGATCCGTGCCATCGAGGAGCTGGTCCGGATCGACCGGGACTGGATCCCCCGCAACAACGGCGCCTCGCTCTACATCCGCCCGGCGATGATCGCCACGGAATCGGCGCTGGGCGTCCACCCGTCCACGGAATACATCTACTTCATCGTCACCGGGCCGGTGGGCGCGTACTACGCGAAGGGGTTCGAGCCCGTTAGCATCCTCGTGGAGGAGAACTACATCCGCGCCACGCGCGGGGGCCTGGGCGAGGCAAAGACGGGGGCGAACTACGCGGCCAGCATCCTGGCGGCGAAGGAGGCCAAGGCGAAGGGGTACGACCAGGTCCTGTGGCTCGACGCGGAGCGTCGCCGCTTCGTGGAAGAGGTCGGGACGATGAACATCTTCTTCGTCTTCGGCGGCGAGCTCGTGACGCCCCCGTTGTCCGGTTCGATCCTCCCCGGCGTCACGCGCGACTCGGTCATCGAGCTGGCGAGGGAGTGGAAGATCCCGGTCTACGAGCGCCCCGTCGAGATCGACGAGGTGATCCGGAGGGCCGAGGACGGCTCGCTCACCGAGGCGTTCGGCTCGGGGACGGCGGCGGTCATCTCGCCCGTCGGCGCCTTCGCCTACCGCGGGCAGGAAGTCCGCGTCGGGGACGGCAAGGTGGGGGAGCTGTCGCTGCGGTTCTACGAGGGGATCACCGGGATCCAGTACGGGGAGGTCGAGGACCGTCACCGCTGGGTCCACCGGGTGGAATAAGGGCCTCCAGGGCCGCCTCGAGGGTCATCCCCTCGATCCGGACGATCTTGCTGCGCCCCTTTTCCCCGGCCACCAACGTCACGCTTGCGCGGGGAACGCCCAGGGCCTTCGAAAGGAACCGGGCGAGGGCCTCGTTCGCCCTGCCTTCCACCGGGGGCGCGTTCAGGCGGATCCGCAGCACCCCGCCTTCATGGCCGGCGACGCCCTCCTTCGCCGCGCGGGGAACGACCCGCACGGAGAGGGTGGCCGACGGCGGCTTGGCCTCCTTCACGACATCCGCACGGCGAGCTCGAAGAGCGACCGGACGACGAAGTACTGCAGGAAGACGATGATCAGCACGACGACGACGATCGAGAAGTCGATCGATCCCGCGTACAGCGGGAGCTTCCTGCGCAGCGGCGAGAGGACCGGCTCGGTCAGCCCGTGGATCACCCGGACGATCGGGTTGTACGGGTCGGGGCTGACCCACGACAGCACCGCGCGGATGATGAAGACCCACATGTACGCCGAAAGCACGATGTCGACGATCTTTGCCAGCGCGTAGACCAGGTTCCCGGCGACGAACATCTTTTTTTCGATCCTCCCTTCTCCGTTGCCGCTACAGCTCGCGGCACCTCTTCCATGCGGCCAGCACGGCGTCCATCACCGTCGCGCGGAAGGCCCCGCGCTCCAGCGCCTCCACCCCGGCCGCGGTCGTCCCCCCGGGGGACATGACCATGTCCTTGAGCTCCGCGGGGTGCCTCCCCGTCTCGCGGACCATCCTTGCGGCGCCCTCCAGCGTGGCGGCGGCCAGCCGGTACGCCTCGGCCCGCCCCATCCCGGCCCGCACGGCCCCGTCCGCCAGCGCCTCGAGGAACAGGAACGCGTAGGCCGGGCCGGAGCCGGACAGCGCCGTCACGACGTCGAGCAGCTCCTCCCGGGGCATCTCGGCCACCTCGCCGAAGGAGGAAAGGATCGCCCGCACGCGCTCCCGGGTCGCCGGATCCACCCCCGCGGAGAAGAAGACCCCCGTGCTCCCCATCCCGACCTGCGCCGGCGTGTTGGGCATCGTCCGCACGACCTTCGCGCCCTCCCCCAGCGCCCGCTCGAACGCCTCTGCCCGGACCCCCGCCACGATGGAGACGAACGTCTTCCCCCGGGCCGCGTCTTTCGGGATCCCGGCCAGCGCCTCCGGGAGGACCTGCGGCTTCACGGCCACGACGACGGTGTCGCACGCTTCCAGGAGCTCCGCAACGGACGACGCGACGGACACCCCGAGCCGGTGCCGCAGCGCCTCGGACCGGCCGGCGGCCGTGTCGTGCACGAACACGCGGTCCGCGGGGTACAGCTTCGCGGAGAGCACGCCGCGGATCATCGCCTCCCCCATGTTCCCCGCCCCGATGAACCCCAGGCCCGTCGTCATTTCATCCCCTCCCGTGGCGGACCCCGAAGATCGCGGTCCCGACGCGTACCATCGTCGCCCCTTCCTCGATCGCGGCCTCGAAGTCGCCCGACATTCCCATCGACAGTTCCTTCAGGTCCGCCGCGGGGAACTCCCGCGCGAGCGCGTCCCGCAAGCCCCGCAGCCGGACGAAGTACGGCCGGCTCTCCTCGGGGTCGAGCCCGTACGGCGGGATCGCCATCAGCCCGGAAACCGCAAGCCCGGGCAGCCCCAGGGCGGCCTCGGCCAGAAGGCGCAGACCGGCCGGCGCGACCCCCGCCTTGCTCTCCTCTTCCTCGAGGTTCACTTCGAGCAGGACGGGCACGACCTTGCGCGCCTCGACGGCACACCGGGAGACCTCCTCCGCCCGCTTCGCCGAATCGACCGTCTGGATCCAGGAAAACAGCGAAACGGCCCTGCGGACCTTGTTGCTCTGGAGCTTCCCGATCATGTGCCACTCGGCGCCCGGCAGCCCCGGGATCTTCTCCTCGGCCTCCTGGACGTAATTCTCCCCGAAGACGGATATCCCCGCGGCGTGCGCCTCGAGGATCAGGGAGAGCGGCTGGGTCTTGGACGCGGCCACCAGCTTCACCGAGCCGGGGCTGCGCCCCGCGCGCCGCTCCGCGGCGGCGATCCGTTCGAGGACCCGGCCCGCGTTTCCGGCGACCGTCTGGCTCCCGGCGCTCATCCCTTCCTCCCCGCAAGAGCATAACACCCCGGACCGACTGGGGAAACCGTAATCAACCGGGCCTTTTGCAGCATCGCCACGACCCGGGTCATCGGCAGCCCGACCACGTTCGTGAACGATCCGGAGATGCGGTCGATGAGGAGCATCCCCGCCCCCTGCGCGGCGTAGGCGCCCGCCTTGTCGTCGCACT
The DNA here is from genome assembly GCA_964612075.1 of uncultured bacterium. Lineage (GTDB taxonomy): Bacteria > Desulfobacterota > Deferrimicrobia > Deferrimicrobiales > Deferrimicrobiaceae > UBA2219. Next base: position 41,357 of record CAZTFC010000007.1, on the reverse strand, counting down.
CCCCCGTCCGGACGTACGCCGCCACCTCGTCCCGCGTCAGGGGACGGAAGATTACCCGGGTCACCTCGGTGCCGACGTCGCTGTACCCCGTGCCCGCGCACAGCAGGCACACGGACGTGTAGACCCTGTGCTCGCGCCCCGCGAGGGAGGACACCATCCTTCGGGCGTCCGCCCGGTCCCGCGGCTTGCCGAGGATCCTCCCCCCGGCCACGACGATCGTGTCCGCGGAAAGGACGAAGGACCCCGGATGCCTGCCGGCGACCTCCATCCCCTTGTCCAGCGCCGCCCGGCGGACGAAGCGCGCGGGCGGCTCGGCCGGGCGAGGGATCTCGTCGACCCCCGACGGAACGACGCGGAACGGCACGCCCAGGGCGGACAGGAGCTCCCGGCGGCGGGGGGATTCGGACGCGAGGATCAGGCGGGCGATCGGGCTCACGGGAATGCATTATAGGGAATCGGCGGCGGGACGGCAAACGCCGCCGGGACGCCTTCGGCTTGCCCCGGCACGACCCGGCGTGGTACTCATTGTATGTAGGACATCGTTTCCCGGCGGAGCGCACCCATGGGTTTCAAGACGATCACCGTGAAGACCGAGGGAAGGCAGCTCTTCCTCGACATCACGAAGCACGTGCGGCTCGTCGTCCGCGAGAGCGGCGTGAAAAGCGGCGTCGTGCACGTCTTCATCCCCCACACCACGGCGGCCGTAACGATCAACGAGAACGCCGACCCCGACGTCCGGCAGGACATCCTGAACTGCCTCGAGAAGATCGCCCCTGCCGCCGGGCCCTACAGGCACGCCGAGGGCAACGCCCACGCCCACATCAAGGCGGGGATCATCGGCTCGAGCGTCGCCGTGTTCATCGAGGCGGGGCAGCTCGTCCTCGGCACGTGGCAGTCGATCTTTTTATGCGAGTTCGACGGCCCGAGGACCCGCAACGTCATGATCCGGGTAACGGAGGGGTAGCTCCCCCGCGCAGGTACGCCTCGTAGCGGGCGCGCAGCGCCTCTTTCGCCGGGCCTCCTTCCACCACGTCCCAGGGGAAGAACTCGTCGGGCGCCTTTTCCCGGTGAACGACCGCGGCCAGCCTCATCCCGAGCCCCGGCGCCGACCCGGGAAGCCTGCCTCCCCTCACCCTGCGGAGGTCCTCCGCCACGAGGCGGTCGGACAGCCCGAGGTATCCCTGCAGTACCGCGTCGCGCGGCCGTTCGCCGGTCCACCGGAGGTTCGGCACCGTCCGGACGTTGGCGGCCACCGCCTCCTGTCGGGCCGCAAGCTCGCCCTCCCCGGCCATCGCCGCCCACTGCAGCGGCGTGGCCGGCTTGGGCACGAAGGGGGACAGGACCGCGGTGATCGTCCCCATCCTTCCGAAGACGCGCGCCTCGCCGAGGACGCGCCCCCGGAATTCCCGGAGGAACCCCGCGATCCCCGCGGCTTCCTCCTCCCGCGCCGTCCCGGGCAGCCCGATGAGGAAATAGAGCTTGAACGACACGATCCCCGCGCGCACCAGGCGGCTGGCCGCCTCGAAGAACGCTTCGTCCGGGATCCGCTTCCCGACGCGGGACCGCAGCCCCGCGTCGCCGCACTCGGGCGCGAGCGCCACGGTGCGGTGCCCGCTCCGCGAGAGGATCTCCGCGACTTCCGCGTCGACGAGGTCGGCCCGCACGGAGGCGGGCGACACGCTCCCCCCGCGCTCGAGAATTTCCCGGGCCAGCTCCCGGAACGGGCCCCAGTCCAGCACCGCCGCCCCGATCAGCCCCACTTTCCTCCGGTGCGGCCACGCCGCGTCGACGGCCGCCCGGACGCGCTCGAGGGGGAACTCCCGGAACGCGGGACAGGCGTGCGCCGCGGCGCAGAAGCCGCACATCCGCGGGCACCCCCGCGACGTCTCGACGAGCGACATGCCGCCGAGCTCGGTGTCTTCCGCGAGGACGACGGGCGGCGGCGGCGGAAGGGCGCGAAGGTCGAGCTCCTCCCGGGCGACGCGCTCCGGGAAGCCCGGCCGGGGCCTCAGCGAGAGGAGCCGTCCGGCCGCGGGAAGCCCGCCGTCCCTCTCGTGGACGGCCTGGTACCCCCACGGGACATACACCCCGGGGACTTCGGAAAGCGCGCGCAGGAAGCCCGGGTCGGCCGGGTCGCCTTCCCCGAGGTCGAGGAGCGACTCCACGGCGCGCTCCCCGTCCCCGACGGCGACCGCGTCCGCGAAGACGCCGCACGGCTCGGGGTTGAGCGAGGCGGCGAATCCCCCGGCGACGACGAGCGGGTGGCGGCCGCCGGAGGCGAGCCGGTCCTCCCGGAACGGGGGGACCCCGCCCGCGGCGAGGATGCCGGGGAGGTTCAGGAGGTCGTTTTCATAGGAGAGGGAAACGGCGACGACGTCGAAATCCGAAAGCGGGCGGCCGCTCTCGAGCGTCGTGCCCGCGGACGGCTCCGCCGGGGCGTGCGCCCGCCGCGCGGCAAGGCGGGCGGCCGGCCCGCGCCCGCCGCGCCCGGGGAGGAAAGCCCGCTCGCACAGCGCCCCGGGCCGCGCGTTGACCTGCGCGTGGACCAGCAGGAAGCCCAGGTTCGACATCCCCGCCGCGTACGAGTTCGGGTAGACCAGGGCGACCCGCTTCCTGCCTCCCCACTCCTTGCGGACGGCGCCGGTCTCCCGCTCCCGGCGCGCTCCGCCCCGCGGCGGCCTCCCCAAGGCCCGGGCTTCCCCCGCTCCGCCTATTCCCCCCGCCGGCGCAGGAAGGTCGGGATCTCGAAGTCGTCCAGCGACTCGATCTCCGACTCCTTGTCGATCAGCGGCAGGTCCTCGACGCGCTCCTCCGCGAGGCCGATCTGCGCGGCGTTGCGCAGGAAGGCGGGCTTCTGCAGGTCCTCCGTGCGGCTGACCAGCTTGATCCCCTTCCGCTGGCTCTTCCAGGGCCCCTCCGCGACGTTCGGCTCGAAGCCGGTCGCCACCACGGTGACCTTCAGCTCGTCCTCCAGCGTCTCGTCGATCACCGTCCCGAAGATGATGTTCGCCTCGTCGGAGGCCTCCTCGCGGATCAGGCTCGCCGCCTCGTTGACCTCGCTCAAGGAGAGGGACGGCCCCGCCGTGATGTTGATGAGCACCCCGCGCGCGCCCCGGATCGAGACGTCCTCGAGGAGGGGGCTCGAGATCGCCTTCTCCGCGGCCGCCACCGCCCGGTTCTGGCCCGAGGCGGACCCGGTGCCCATCAGCGCCAGCCCCATACCCTTCATGACCGTCTTCACGTCCGCGAAGTCCAGGTTGATGTACCCCGGCTTGGTGACCAGCTCGGAGATCCCCCGCACCGCCTGGAAGAGGACGTCGTCCACCTTCCGGAACGCCTCGACGAACTTCATGTCCTTGCCCGCGATCAGGAGCAGCTTCTCGTTCGGGATGACGATGATCGTGTCGACGAGGGTCCGCAGGTCCTTGAATCCCATGTCCGCCTGGCGCTTGCGGGTCTGCCCCTCGAACGTGAACGGCCGGGTCACGACGGCCACCGTCAGCGCCCCGACCTCCTTCGCCACCTCCGCCACGACCGGCGCAGCGCCGGTCCCCGTGCCGCCACCCATGCCGGCGGTGATGAAGACCATGTCCGCCCCCGCGAGCGCCTCCCGGAGCAGCTCGCGGTCCTCGAGCGCCGCCTCGCGCCCGATCTCGGGGTTGGCCCCCGCACCCAGCCCCTTCGTCAGCCTGGCGCCCATCTGGAGCTTGAGCGGGGCCAGGTTCCGCGAGAGGGCCTGCGCGTCCGTGTTGGCGGCGATGAACTCCACCCCCTGCAGCCCTTCCTCGATCATGTTGTTGACGGCGTTCCCACCGCCGCCGCCCACGCCGAACACCTTGATGACGGCGGTGCAGCGGTTCTCCTCGATGATCGTGAACAGCCTCGATTTCCCCTCTTCCCGTTCCATCGTCTCCATCCGTTTCCCCCTTTTTGAAAGCCCGGATTCCGGTACCTAAAAGAATTCGGACAGGTATTTCTTCACTCGGTCGATGATCCCCGCCGAGGGAGCCTCCTCCTGCCGCTCGACCACCGTCTCGGACGCCCGCGCGCCGTAGATGACGAGGCCGACCGCGGTGGAGTAGGCGGGGCTGTTGACGACCTCCACCAGCCCCCCGATCCCGATGGGGCCGCCGCGCCGCACCGGGAGCCGGAACACCCGCTCCCCGAGGTCCGGCAGGCCGTCGAGCAGCGCCCCGCCGCCCGTCAGCACCACGCCCGCGCCCAGGCTGTCCTCGTAGCCCGACCGGAGGATCTCCTTCCGCATGAGCGCGAAGATTTCCTCCGCTCTCGGCTCGACGATCTCGCTCAGGTGCTGCCGCCGCAGCGGCCTGGGCTGGCGGCCGCCGACCCCCGGCAGCTCCACCAGCTCGTCGCGCCGCACCTTCTGGATCATCGCGCACCCCGAGGAGACCTTCAGCGCCTCCGCGTCGGCGTTGGGCAGCTTCAGGCCGATCGCCACGTCGGAGGTGATGTTGCTCCCCCCGAGGGGAAGGACGTACGTGTGCCGCAGGGCGCCGTCGTAGAAGATCACCATCTCCACGGTGCCGCCCCCGAAATCCATCAGCGCCACGCCCACCTCGCGCTCCTCGGCCGTGAGCACCGCCTCGGCGGAGGCCAGGGGGGACAAAACGAGCGACTCGACGCCGAGCGCCGCCTTCTCGACGCACCGGAGCAGGTTGCGCGCGCCGGGGACGTCGTTCGTCACCACGTGGACGCGCGCGTCGAGCCGGATCCCCGTCATCCCGCGGGGGTCCTTGATCCCCGCCATGTCGTCGACGATGAACTCCTGGGTCAGGACGTGCAGGATCTCCCGGTCGTTCGGCAGCTCCACCGTCCGCGCGATCTCCAGGACCCGGGTGAAGTCGCCGTTCGTCACCTCCCGCTCGTTCTTCACCGAGATGGCGGCGTGGCTGTTGAACGACTTGATCAGCGGGCCGGAGATGCCGACGTAGACCGACTCGACGTTGAGGCCCGTCATCCGTTCCGCCTCGGTGACGCTTTGGCGGATCGACTTGACCGTGGCGTCCACGTTCACGACCGCGCCCTTGCGCATCCCCTCGGTGGGGCATTCCCCCATGCCGAGGATCTCGACGCCCTCCGGCGTCTTCCTCCCGAGGACCGTGGCCACCTTGCTCGACCCAATGTCCAGTCCCGCGATCACCTGATCATGCGCCGTGTCCATTCATTCCCCCGGCCGCACGAAGATGCGGCCCTCCGTCTTGAGGTCGACGATGCCCGGAGACTTGCCAAGGGCCGACACCCTCGGCAGCGCCTCCTCCACCCGCCGTATCGCCTTCTGGAAATCCATCCCGCCGATCTTGAACTGGACGCCGGTGTCCCGGGTCACGAGCGTGTACCCTTCCTGGGCGTCGTAATGCACCTCGGAGAGGTTCTTGCTCAGCGGCCCCGCCTCCGCGAGCGCCAGCAGTTCCAGGCTTTTGCGGAAATTCCTCGCCGTCACCGCGTCCTTCGCCCGAAGGTCGCTCACCGAGAACCCGGTGACGATCGCCAGGTTCTTCGGGTCGTACGCCGTGAGCCGCTTGAACGGCCTCCCCTCGTCGTTCACGTACCAGAGCGCGTCCAGGTTCACCATCGCGACCGGGCGCTGCTCCCCGATCCGCACCACGAGGCGGTCGGGGAAGGATTTCCGCACGGACACCGTGCGGACCCACGGGTGCGACGCCAGCCTCCTGGAGACCTCGCCCGCGGGGACGGCCCAGATGTTCCGCTTCCCCACCCCCCGGACGATCGACCAGACCTCCTCCTTCGTCACGTTCGCGCAGGGGTTCATGTCGATCGAGCGCACGGTGAACATGGGAGAGCGCGCCATCCGCGAATACGACCAGGCCGACGCCGCGCCCACGAGGGCCACGGCGGCCAGGACGGCGAGGATCCACGCGGCGGCCCGCATGCGCGCCTGCGGGGAGGGAGCGCTTTCCGCCCGCCCCTTCCCCTTCCTCCGCACGGCCCGCCCCCTGCCTCCCCGCTTCCCGAGGCCCGTCTTGTGGTATGCCTTGTACTCGATCATCTACTTCGACAACCCCGCGTCCGACAGGATCTCCTCGACCAGCTCCTCGAACGGCATGCCGTCGAACCGCGCGGCCTTGGGAAGCAGGCTCGTCTCGGTCATCCCGGGGATCGTGTTCGCCTCGAGGAAGAACACGTTCCCGGCCCGGTCCACCCGGTAGTCGACCCGCGCCGCGCCGCGCAGCCGCAGCGCCTGGGCGACCCGGCGGGTGTATTCCGCGGCGCGCTGCAGGATGTCCCTCTCCATCGGCACCGGGATCACGTACTCCGTCTCCCCCTTGCTGTACTTGGCGTTGTAATCGTAGAAACCGGACTTCGGGACGATCTCGATCGCGGGGAACACCCGACCGTTGACGATCGACACCGTGATCTCCCGCCCCGCGACGAACCCCTCCGCGATCACGCGGCTGTCGTGCCGGGCGGCAAGGTCCAGCGCCCCCTCCCATTCCGCCGCGCTTCGGACGATCGTGACGCCGACGGTCGATCCCTCCCGGTCCGGCTTGACGACGAGCGGGAAGCCGAAGGGGGGCGGCTTCGCGCCGGCGATCTCCGATCCCTCGTACACCTCGTCCGGCGGGCAGGGAACGCCCGCGGCGGCGGCCATCCGCTTGCCGAGCATCTTGCTCATCGCTACGGCGGAGGCGGCGACGCCGGAACCCGTGTAGGGCAGGCGCGCCAGCTCGCACGCCGCCTGGATGCAGCCGTCCTCCCCGAACCGCCCGTGGAGCGCGATGAACGCCGCGTCGACCCCCGCGTCCCGGACCGTGCCCAGCCAGTCCTCGCGGATGTCGATCTCGCGGACGTCGTACCCCTTGCGGCGAAGCGCGGCGGCGACCGCCGCCCCCGTCCGGAGCGACACGGCCCTCTCCGCGGAGATCCCGCCGAGGAACACCCCGATCCGGGCCCCGGAGAAGCGTCCGCGCTCAGGCATCGAACTCGCCCCACAGCTTCACTTCGGGGACCAGCAGGACCCCGGCCGTCTCCTTCACGGCCCTCTGCCCCCGGTCCATGAGCCGGCGGACGTCGGCCGCCGTGGCCCGGCCGCGGTTCAGGAGGAAGTTGGCGTGCTTCTCGGAAAAGCAGGCGTCCCCTTCCCGCTGCCCCTTCATCCCGGCGCGGTCCAGGAGCAGGCCTGCGCTTTCGGCCCCCGGCGGGTTCCGGAACGTGGAACCGAACGTCTTCTCCCCCCAGGGCTGGTCGGCGCGGCGCTTCTCGTTCCACTGCCGCATCAGGTCGAACACCGCCTCCCGCGTCCCCTCGGCGAACCGGAAAGACGCCCGGACCACGACGCCCTTCACGGGGAAATCCGTCTCCCGGTAGCCGAACCGGACGGCGGCCGCCTCCACGCGGTGGATCTCCCCGTCCGCGTCGGCGATCTCCACCCACTCCGCGAGGTCGCCGATCTGCCTGCCGTAGGCTCCCGCGTTCATCGACAGCGCCCCGCCCACCGTCCCCGGTATGCCGGAGAGCGGCTCGATCCCCGAGAGCCCCGACAGCGCGCAGAGGACCGCCAGCCGGGGAAGCATGACCCCCGCCTCCGCGACCACCGTGTGCCCCCCGAGGAACACCACCTTGGACAGGTGCTTCTTGGTGCATAGGACCGTCCCCGCCACCCCGCCGTCGGACACGAGGAGATTGCTTCCCGCGCCCATCGTGTACACCTCCCTCCCCGCCCGCCGTTCCGCGGAGAGGATCTCCCGAACCTCCGCCGGGGACCTGGGGAACACCACCCGGTCGGCCGCGCCGCCGATTCCGATGGTGGTGTGGTCCCGCAGCTTCAGGTGGAACGAGACCTCGATGCTCCTCAACGCCGGCCCTCCCTTGACCGAGCCCTCACGCCGAAACGACAGCCTCTCCCAGTTTCCAGACATCGCCCGCCCCCATTGTGAGAAATATGTCGCCCGGCCGCAGCGTGGAACGGACCGTCTCCCCCGCCTCGCCGGCTTTGCCCGCGTATACCGCCCCCTTGTGCCCGTGCTCCCGGATCGCCTCGCACAGGCTCTCTGCGGTGGCCCCCTCGATCGGCTCCTCCCCCGCCGCGTAGACGTCGAACAGCAGCAGGACGTCCGCCTCGTTGAATGCCGACAGGAAATCCTTGAACAGCGCCCGCGTCCGCGTGTAGCGGTGCGGCTGGAACCCGACGACGATCCGCGCTTCCGGCCAGACCTCCCGCGCCGCCGCCAGCGTCGCCCGGATCTCCGCCGGGTGGTGGGCGTAGTCGTCCATCACCGTGACCCCGCCCGCCTCCCCCTTGAGCTGGAACCGCCGGGCCACCCCCGCATAGTCCAGCAGCCCCTGGCGCACCTTCTCGCACGGGATGCCGAGCTCCATGGCCACCGCTACCGCCGCCAGGGCGTTGCTCACGTTGTGCCGCCCGGGGGCGCGCAGCGCCATCTCCCCGACCAGCTCCCCGCGCGCGAAGACCGTGAAGCGGTTCGTCATCCCCTCGGAGACGAGCCCGTCCGCCCGGTAGTCCGCGTGCCTCGAGAACCCGTAGGTGACGACGGTCTTCGTCACGGACGGGAGCAGCTCCTGGACGTTGGGGTGGTCGAGGCACAGCACGGCGAAGCCGTAGAAGGGGACCTTGTTGATGAAGTGGAGGAAGGTCTCCTTGATCTGGCCGATCCCCGTGTAGAAGTCGAGGTGCTCGGGATCGATGTTCGTCACCACCGCGACCGTCGGGGAAAGCTTCAGGAAGGTCCCGTCGCTCTCGTCCGCCTCCGCGACGAGGAACTCCCCCTGCCCGAGCTTCGCGTTGGATCCCAGGCTGTTCAGCTTGCCTCCCACCACGGCGGTCGGGTCCCACCCCGCGCTCGCAAGCACCGTCGCCACCATCGAGGTCGTCGTCGTCTTGCCGTGGGTCCCCGCGATGGCGATCCCGTACTTCATCCGCATGAGCTCCGCGAGCATCTCCGCCCTCGGGATGACGGGGATCTTCCTCCGCTGCGCCTCGAGGACCTCCGGGTTGCCAGGCCGGACCGCCGAGGAGGTCACCACGACGTGCCCGTCGGCGGGAACGTTCTCCACCGCGTGGCCGAAGGCGATCCTTGCGCCCAGCGACGCCAGCCGGTCCGTGGTCTCGGAGCGCCGAAGGTCCGAGCCCGACACGCGGTACCCCAGGTTCAGCAGGAGCTCCGCGATCCCGCTCATCCCGATGCCGCCGATGCCTACGAAATGGATGGGCAACCCTTTTCTGTACATTCCCGTCTAAGCCCCCCTTTCAGGCCGCCATCCCCGCGAGCGCCAGGGCCCTGCGGACCGCGTCGAACGCCGCGTCGGGCCTGGCGAAGGATAGCGACGCGGCCCGCGCCCTCTCCCTCGCCTCCCGGTTCCCCGCGAGCGACCACAACGACGCCCGGAGCCCCTCCGGATCGGCGTCGGCCTCCGCCACCCACGTCCCCGCCCCCGCCGCGCAGAACTCGCGCGCGTTGCCCGCCTGGTGGTCGTCCGCGGCGTGCGGGTACGGCACGAGAACGCACGGGCGGCCGAACAGGGCGGCTTCCGCGATGGAAAGGGCGCCCGCCCTCATCAGCACGGCGTGGCACCGCGTGAACAGCTCCCCGATCCTCTCGCTGAAGGGGAACGCCTCGACCGCCAGCCCCTCTTCCCTCGCCGCCGCCGCGACCGCCTCATGCTCCTCCACCCCCGTCTGCAGCAGGAACCGGATCTCCTTCCCCCCCCTCTTCCCCGCCCGGGCCATCGACAGGACGCGGGAGTTGATCGCCCGCGCGCCCCGGGACCCGCCGAGGGCCAGCACCGTGAACGGCTCCTCCGGGGGCCACACCTCCGCGCGCTCCCTCGCCGCCGCGACAATCTCCGACCGGACGGGGTTGCCCGTGACCTCGGTCCTGCCCGGGGGGAGGAAGGACGCCGCCCCCGCGAACCCCGCGAACACCCGGACGGCGCGCCTCGCCAGAAGCCGGTTCGACCTCCCCGGCACGCTGTTCTGCTCCTGCAGGAACAGCGGGACCCCGAGGAGCGCAGCGGCCGCGGCCACCGGGACCGAGGCGTATCCGCCCACCCCGAAGACCAGGTCCGGCCGGCGGCGCCTCAAGAGGGCCAGCGCGGCGGGGAACCCGGCCGCGATCCGCAGCAGCCCCGGGACGGCCCGCAATCCCCGCCCCGTGACCTGCCCCGAGGGGACGAAGTCGATCTCGAACCCCCGCGCCGGAACGGCCCGCGCCTCGAGCCCCCTTTCGGTCCCGACGAACGTGACCACGCCGCCGGGGCAGAGGGAGAGGAACGCCTCAGCAAGGGCAATTCCCGGATAGACGTGCCCGCCGGTCCCTCCCCCGGCGACGATCATCCTCGGCGACAAGCGCTTCGGCCCCCTTCCGGGATACGTTCAACAGCACCCCGATCGCCGCCAGGTGCAGGATCAGCGAGCTCCCCCCGTAGCTCAAGAACGGGAGGACCATCCCCTTCGGCGGCAGCATCTTCAGTCCCACCATCATGTTCATCATCGCCTGCATGCCGATGACGGTCGAAAACCCCAGCGCGATGTACTTCCCGAACGGGTCGCGCGCCCTCCGGGCGATGCGGAAGCCCGTCCAGACGATGGTGATGTAGCAGGCCCCCACCAGGACGACCCCCGCGAACCCGAGCTCCTCCCCGATCACGGAGAAGATGTAGTCGGTGTGCATCTCGGGGAGGTAGAACAGCTTCTGCTTCCCCGCGCCCACGCCGGTCCCGAGGACCCCCCCGTTGGAGAACGCGATCAGCGACTGCACGACCTGGTACCCTCCCGCCTGCGCCTGGGAGAACGGGTCGAGGAACGCCTTGAGCCGCGCCACGCGGTACGGCTTGGCCGCGATCAGCGCCGCGGCCCCGACGACCGCCGCGGCCCCTCCCAGCGCAAGAAGCTTCCACGGGAATCCCGCCAGGAAGATGACCGCGACGAACGATGCCATGATCACGACGGCCATGCCGAAATCCGGCTCCTTCAGGATCACGGCGACGTAGAGCCCCATCACCGCGAGCATCGGGAGGAACGCCTTGAGCCCGTCCTTCGGGTTCTCCCCCTTTTTGTCGATCGCGTACGCGGCGAAGACGAGGAGGACGAACTTGGCCAGCTCGGAGGGCTGGAAATGGACCACGCGCAGGTTGATCCACCGGGCGGCCCCGTTGGCCGTGTGCTGGATGCCGGGGACGAACACCAGCAGCAGCAGGACGAACGTCCCGGCGAGGATCGACCGGACGTTGCGGCGGTAGAAGTCGTAGTCGACGCCGGACAGGAACGCCGCGAGCGACACCCCCGCCACGAGGAACAGGAGCTGCCTTTTGAGGAAGTACGCCGGGTCCATTCCGTACCTGGTCGCGGATCCCGCCATGACGTTCGTCGCGCTGTAGATCATGAGCAGGCCCAGGACGGTCAGCGATAGCGTGCACAAGGCGAGGACCATGCTCTCGTGGCGCTTCCCGATCTTCATTCCGGCAGCTCCTTCACGGCGCGCCGGAACGCCTCTCCGCGCTCCTCGAAGTTGCGGAACATGTCGTAGCTGGAGCAGGCGGGGGAAAAGACGACGACGTCGCCCGGGCGCGCGGCGTCGGCCGCCGCCCGGATCGCGCCCTCGAAGGTATCGGCGGTCACGATCGGTGCCGCACCGGCGAGCTCCCTTTCCATCCGCCCGCGCGCCTCCCCCAGGAGCACGACCGCCCGCGCCTTCCGGGAAAGCGGCTCGCGCAGGGGGCGGAAATCCACCCCCTTGTCCTTTCCTCCCGCCACCAGGACCACCGGCTCCGGGAACCCCTCGAGTGCCGCGAGCACCGCCCCGACGTTGGTCCCCTTGGAGTCGTTGAAGTACGACACGCCCCGGATGGTCCGCACGAACTCCACGCGGTGGGGGAGCCCCGGGAACTCCGCGAGCTCCGCCAGCACGTCCCTGCGCGAAACCCCCATCGACCGCGCGACGCAGATCGACGCCAGCGCGTTCTCGACGTTCTGGAGGCCGCGGATCCGCATCGCCCCCCTCGGGTACCGCTCCTCCCCCGCGGGCGACCGGTAGACCATGTCGTCCCCCGAAAGGAACGCGCCTTCCGGAAGCTCGCGGCGGATCGAGAACGGGACCTTCCGCGCGCGGATCGGGGCCGACCGCGAGACGACTTGCGGGTCGTCCGCGTTGACCACCGCCGCGTCCGCCGGCCCCATGTTGCGGAAGATCGCCATCTTGGCCTCCGCGTAGGAGGCGAAATCCGGGTACCGGTCCCGGTGGTCCTCGGTGAGGTTCAGCAGAGCCGCCACCGCCGGCCGGAACTCCGCGATGGCCTCGAGCTGGAAGCTGGAGACCTCCACCACCCCCCAGTCGTACGGCCCGCCGGCGGCGGCCACGAAGGGCGTGCCCAGGTTCCCCCCGACGAACACCCGCGCGAAGGACCGGGCGGCCATCCCGCCGACGAGGGTCGTCACGGTGGACTTGCCGTTCGTGCCGGTGATCGCCGCCACCTTCCCCCGGAACCGGCGGAACCCCAGCTCCAGCTCCCCCAGGACGGGGACGCCCGCCGCCGCGAGGGCGGCCAGCGGCAGCTTCGACCCGGGGACGCCGGGCGACACCACGACGAGCGCCTTGCCGGGGACGTCTTCCTCCGACATCATTCCCGCGCGGAAGGCGACTCCCTCGGGGACCGGCTCGCCGAGCGATCTCTCCACGGCTTCACGTGAACGGTCGTCCAGCAGCAGGACCCCGGCGCCCTCCCCCCTGAGAAGGCGCGCCGAGAGGATCCCGGACCTGCCGGCCCCCACCACAACGACCTCTTTTCCCGCCAGGTTCTCCATGGTCACCGGATCTTCAGCGTGCTGACCGCCAGCAGCGCGAGGATGATGGAGATGATCCAGAACCGCACGATGATCTTGGGCTCCGCCCAGCCCAGCTTCTCGAAATGATGGTGGAGCGGCGCCATGCGGAAGATCCTCACCCCCACCTCCTTGCCGTCCGGCTTTTTCTTCTTGGTCCACTGGAAGACCTTCACCTGGATGATCACGGACAGCGTCTCGATGACGAAGATCCCGCCCACCAGCGCGAGGACGATCTCCTGCTTCGCCATCACGGCCACGACGCCCAGGGCGCCGCCGATCGAAAGCGACCCCGTGTCCCCCATGAACACCTGCGCCGGGTAGGCGTTGAACCAGAGGAACCCCAGCCCCGCTCCCGCGAGGGCCCCGCAGAAGATCGTCAGCTCCCCCACGCCGGGCACGTACTGGATCTGCAGGTAGTTGGCGATCACGACGTTCCCCGCCAGGTAGGCGAAGAGCATGTAGGTGGCGGCGCAGATAATGGAGGGGCCGATCGCCAGGCCGTCGAGGCCGTCGGTCAGGTTCACCGCGTTCGACGCCCCCACGATCACGAAGACGATGAAGGGGATGTAGAGGAACCCGAGCCGGGGGCTGAGGTTCTTGAAGAACGGGACGGTCACCGTGTCCTTGATGCCGATGTCCGCGTAGATGAGGCCGGCCGCCAGGATCGCGAAGGCGAGCTGCAGGGCGAGCTTCCACCGGGGGCTCAACCCCTTCGGGTCCTTCCGGATCACCTTCCGGTAGTCGTCGACGAACCCGATCGCCCCGTACCCCAGCGTCACGAGCACCGCGATCCAGATGTAGGGGGAAAGCAGGTTCGCCCACAGCAGCGTGGGGACGACCGCCGCCAGGACGATGAGCACCCCTCCCATCGTCGGGGTCCCTTCCTTGACGATGTGGGTCGTCGGCCCGTCCCTTCGGATGGGCTGCCCGATCTGGCGCTCGCGGAGGAACCGGATCAACCACGGGCCGACGACGAAGCAGATCAGCAGCGCGGTGATCGCGGCGTAGATCGTCCGGAACGTGATGTACCGGAACACGTTGAAGAACGAGTAGCTCGTGTGCAGGGGGTACAGCAGGTGGTAGAGCATCGCCTACCTCCACTCCTCGCGCACGTCGTTCGCGACGACGTCCAGCCGCATCCCCCTCGACCCCTTGACGAGCACCACGTCCCCTTCCGAAAGGAACCCCCGCACCGCCTCGCGCAGCGTTTCCCGGTCCGTCACGTGCTCGACGTCCAGCGGGTCCATCCCGCCCTCGCAGGCCCCCCTGGCCGTGTACGCAGCCTCCTTCCCGAAGGCGAACAGGCGCGTGACTTTCAGGGCCGCCGCCAGGTGGCCGATGCGGAAGTGGGAAGCCGCGGACGCCTGGCCCAGCTCCAGCATGTCGCCGAACACCACCACGGTCCGCCGCCCGCGCGCCAGCGCGGCCAGCGATCTCAGGGCCGCCTCGACGGACGCCGGGTTCGCGTTGTAGCTGTCGTCCAGCAGGAGCCCTCCGCCCCGGAGCGGCTCGGCGTGGAAGCGCCCGGGCACGGAGGAGAACGCCGCGAACCCTTCCTCCATTTCCGCGGGGCGCATCCCCAGCGTGAACGCCACGGCCGCGGCCGCGAGGGCGTTCATGAGGTGGTGCTCGCCCGACACGCCGAGGGAGGACGTGAATTCGCCGGCCGGGGTCCGGACGGCGATCCGCATCCCCGAGTCGGTCATCTCGAGGATCCGCCCGTGGAAGTCGTTCATCGGAACGCCGAAGTAGACTTTCTCCGCGGAACACCGCGCCGCCTCGCGGACCGCCCGCAGGTCGGTGGCGTTGACCACCGCCACGCCCTCCGGCGGGAGGGCGCGGTAGAGCTCCCCCTTCTCGCGCGCCACTCCCTCCATCGACCCGAGCCCCGCGAGGTGCGCGGGGGCGATGTTGGTGATCAGGCCGATGTCCGGGACGGCGATGCCGGCCAGCCGCGCGATCTCCCCGGGGGAGCTGGTCCCCATCTCCAGGATCGCCGCGTCGTGCTCCTCCGAAAGGGCGAGGAGGGCCAGCGGCATCCCGATCAGGTTGTTCCGGTTCCCGGGGTTGCAGAGCACCCGCCGCGACCGGGACAGCAGGCAGTACAGCATCTCCTTGGTGGTCGTCTTCCCCGAGCTCCCGGTGATGGCCACGAGGGGGATGCGGCGGTGGCGCAGCCGGTGGGCCCGCGCCAGGTCCCCCAGCGCCTCCACGGGGTCGCGCACCACGAAGACGGGCCGGTTCCCGGAAAGCGCCGCGGGGATCTTTTTCGCCCCCGCCTCCGAGACGATCGCCGCGAGCGCGCCCTTGCCGAACGCCTCCTCCACGTAGTCCGCCCCGTCGACCCGCTCGCCGGGCAGCGCGATAAAGACCGATTTCGGCCCGATCTCCCGGCTGTCCGTCGTCACGACGCCGATCGGGTCCGGAACGGAGATCCCCGCGGCCTCCCGCAGCGGCTGGATCGCGCCGATCACCTCCGGGAGGGTCATCCTACCGCCCCTGGGCGAGCACATCCCGGACCACCCCCCGGTCGTCGAACGGCAGGCGCCGGTCCCCGACGATCTGGACATCCTCGTGTCCTTTCCCGACGATCGCGATCGCGTCACCCGCTTCCGCCAGCGACAACGCCGCGGAGATCGCCGCCTTCCTGTCGCGCACCACCAGGTAGTACCCGTCTTCCCAATCGACCGGCCCGCGGGCCTCCACGAACCCCTCGGAGGAAAGCCCCGGGAGGATCTCCGAGATGATCGCGCCGGGGTCCTCGTTCCGCGGGTTGTCGGAGGTCACCACCACGACGTCGGAGCGCAGCGCCGCGATCCGGCCCATCTCGGGCCGCTTGCCGCGGTCCCGGTCGCCCCCGCAGCCGAACACCGTGATGAGGCGCCCTTCCGCGAGCCCCCGCAGCGTCGTGAGCACCCGGTCCATTCCGTCCGGCGTGTGGGCGTAATCCACGAAGATGTGCAGCCCGCGGTCGTTGTCCACCGGCTCCAGCCTTCCGGGGATCGTGCGGACCGACTCGATCCCGGCCGCGACGGCCTCCGCCGGGACGGAGAGCAGCAGCGCGCCGGCGACCGCCGCCATGATGTTGGACACGTTGTGCGCCCCGATCAGCCGGGAACGCAGCGGGAGGCGGCCCGCGGGCGTGGACAGCTCCATCGCGGACCCCTCCCACGTCATCTCCATCCGGAGCGGGAAGATCTCCCGGGCCCGGGAGAAGCCGAAGGTCAGGGCGGAAGGGAATTCCTGCGCGAGCCGCTCCCCGAAAGGATCGTCGGCGTTCAGCGCGACGCCGGCGCGCTTCCCGCCCGAGGGGAGGTACTCCCGGAAGAACCTCGCCTTGGCCTGGAAATACGATTCCATGTCGCCGTGGAAGTCGAGGTGGTCCCGCGTGAGGTTGGTGAAGATCCCGAGGTCGAAACGCACCCCCTCGATGCGCCCCTGGGCCGCGCTGTGGGAGGACACCTCCATGACGAGGTCCGTGGCCCCCGCCGAGAGCGACTCCGCCATCACGGCCTGGAGGTCGTGGGGGAACGGCGTGGTCAGCCCCTTCCGCAGGACCTTCCCCCCGACCCGGTAGTCGATGGTCCCGATGACCGCGGGGACCTTCCCGGCGGCCCGGAGTATCCCTTCCAGCAGGTAGCAGGTCGTCGTCTTGCCGTTGGTCCCCGTGATCCCGGCGACGCGCAGGGTCGCGGAAGGGTCTCCGTGGAAGGCGACCGCGGCCTTCCAGAGCGCCTCCGCCGTCTTCGGAACGCGGACTACGGGCAGGGGCGGGGACGGGACATCCCGCTCCACCAGCGCCGCCGCTGCGCCGGCGCGCGCCGCCGCGCCGAGGAAATCATGGCCGTCGGCCTTCGTGCCGGAGAGGGCCACGAACAGGTCGCCCGGGCGGACGGCGCGCGAATCGACCCGGATCCCCCCGATCTCGATCTCTCCCGGAATGTCGGGCGCCGCGGGCCCGAGGAACCGGAGAAGGTCCGAAAGCCTCAACGACTCCCCTCCTTCGTCGCGACCTTCACCGGAGAGCTTTCCGCGGCGAACCGCACCGAGCACTCGGCGCCCGGCGAAAGGACGGTCCCGGCGACGGGAGTCTGGGAGCGGGCGATCCCGCTTCCCGAGATGGACAGCTTGACCGGGTACCGGTTCATCATGTCGACGACCCGCCCCATCGACAGCCCCGCGAGGTCCGGCATGATCATCGGGCTCGGAGACGCCGCGGTGGACACGGGCGTCACGCGGACCCCGCGGGACCCGCCCGGCGCCTCGATCGCCCCGGGCTTCCCGGCCTTCCCGGGCTCCGCGTCGACGATGGGCTCCGTCGGCTGGATGCCGAGGTAGTACGCCGTCTTGACCGCGATCTGGTTGAACGCGGGCGCGGCGACCACCCCGCCGTAGACCTGCCCGCGCGGCTCGTCGATCACGACGAGGATGAGCAGCTCCGGGTCCTGCAGGGGAAGGAACCCGATGAAGGACGCGGTCCGCTTGTCGGGCGAATACCTGCCCGTGCCAAGCTCCACCTTCTGCGCCGTGCCGGTCTTCCCCCCGACGAGGAACCCCTTGATCCGGGCCTGCGTCCCCGTCCCGTCCCCCTGCACCACGCTTCCCAGGATCTCGCGCATCTGGGCGGAGGTCCGGGGCGAAAGGACGCGGCGCAGCTCGCGCGGCTGCCCACGGTACACCGGGTTCCCCTCGGGATCGAGGATCTCCCGCACGATGTAGGGCTTCATCATCCTGCCGCCGTTGATGACCGCCGACATCCCGGCGGCCAGCTGCACCGGGGTCACGGCGATCCCCTGCCCGAAGGAGACCGTGGCGCGGCGGATGCGGCTGTTGAAGGCGCTCCTGGAGGGGCCGATCCCCGGGACCTCCCCCTTGAGCTCGATGCCGGTGCGGGAGCCGAACCCGAAGGCGCGGATCATGTCGTAGAAGCGGTCGCCGTTCATCCGTTCGTTGATCTTCGTGATCCCGATGTTGCTCGAGACCTTGAGGATGTCCGCCCCGTTGAGCCAACCGTATTTGTGCGTGTCGTGGATCGTCCTTCCCGCGTAGGCGTACTTGCCGTTCTCGCAGAAGAACATGTCCGATTTCCGGATCGCGCCCATTTCGAGGGCCGACGCCAGCGTGAACACCTTGAAGGTGGACCCGGGCTCGAAGCTGTCCGTCAGCGGCTGGTTCCTCCGTGCCGAGGCCGGCGCGCCGGCGGGCGCGTTCGGGTTGAACGTCGGGGTGGTCGCCATCGCCAGCACCTCGCCCGTCTTCGGGGACAGCACCAGCGCCATCCCGCCGCGGGCCCTGTACTTCGCCACGGCGGCCTGGAGCTCCTTCTCCGCGATGTGCTGTATGTTCCGGTCGATCGTCAGGGTCACCGAGTGCCCCCTGGAGTTGACCTCAAGGGACGTGCTCGCGGGGACGATGAGCCGTCCCCGGGCATCTCGCTCGCAGACCAGGTACGCCCGCTCCCCGCGCAGGTAATTGTCCAGGGCGAGCTCGACCCCCTCGATCCCCTCGCAGTCCAGGTTCGTGAAGCCGAGCAGGGAGGCGGCGAGCTCCCGGTTGGGGTAGAAGCGCTTCGGCTCCTCGACGGTGCCGATCCCTTCGACGGCCGAGGCCTTCCCGCGGGCGCGCGGGTCGCGGGCGGCCAGCGCCTCCTTCACCTCGAGGACCGCCTCGTCCGCGGCCGTCGAGGGCATCTGCCGGCGCACCCAGACGAAGCTCTTGTCCGACGAGAACAGCTTCTTCAGTTCCGAGGCCGGGCGCGAGACCCTGGGGGCGAGGAGGACGGCGGCCTTCCGGGGATCCGAAAGCTTCGCGGGCTGGACGAAGATCGATTTCGTCGCGATGCTCACCGCGAGCTCGCTGCCGTTCCTGTCGTGGATCACGCCCCGCTTCGGGACGAGCGGGATGGAGGTCCCGTATTGCTTCGCGCCCCTCTCGCGGATCCCTTTCACCCCGAGGACCTGGATGTGGAAGGCCCTGGCGACGACGAGAACGTAGAGCGAAAGGAGTACCCCGAGGATCAGGCGCGCGCGCGGGATCATCTCACCGGATGACCCCCTCCATCCGGGGGTCCACCATCCCCAGCTGGTTGCGGGCGATGGTATCGATGCGCGCCGGGCTCTTCAGCGCGAGGATCTCGGTCCGCAGGACGTCCTTCTGCATCTGGAGGGTCCGCTTCTCCTCCAGCGCGGTGGATACCCGGTACCCCGTCCGGATGTAAAGCCCCGAGAGCCATACGTTGAAGAGGCCGATGCCGAGCAGCACGGCCAGCAGAACGAGGAACGCCCTGCGGCGCGGGACGGCGGGGATCGGCGGGGCTTCCCTGCGGATCTCCGAGATGATGTAGACGCCGTTGCCCACGGTGATCTTCGTCATGTCGATTCCTCCTCCAGAAGCGCCTTGCGCGCCGCCCGGAGCTTCGCGCTCCGGGCCCTGGGATTTTCACGGCTCTCCCGTTCCGTCGGGACCACCGGCTTCCGGGTCAGCGACCGGAACGCCGCGCTTTCGCCTTTCTCCGCCCGTCCCAGCCGGCGAAACGCCGTCTTCACCAGCCGGTCCTCGAGGGAGTGGAAGCTGATCACCGCCACCCTGCCCCCGGGGGAAAGGTGCTCGGGGAATCCGTCCAGGAAGGCCTCGAGGGAGGAAAGCTCCCGGTTCACCGCGATCCGGAGCGCCTGGAACACCCGCGTGGCGGGGTGGATGTCCCTGGGCCACGCCCTGCGGGGGATCGCCGCGGCGACCAGCCGGGCCAGCTCCATGGTCGTGCGGATCGGCTCCCTCCTCCTGCGCTCCGCCACGGCCCGGGCGATGCGGCGCGAGAAACGCTCTTCCCCGAAAAGGTAGAAAATGTCGGCCAGCTCCTCCTCCCGCGCGTCCCGCAGGATCTCCGCCGCGGTCGGCCTGTCTCCCCCGGGGTGGCGCCGCATGTCGAGCGGTCCTTCCTCCCGGAAGGAGAAACCGCGCGAGGGGTCGTCGAGCTGGAGCGAGGAGATCCCGAGGTCGAGGAGCATGCCGTCGAACCTCCTGCCGCCGGCCGCCTCCCGCAGGGAGGCGAAGTCCGAGAAGTCCGTCTGGACCGCACGGACCCAGGGGAACTGCGCCAGTTTTTCCGCGGCGACCGAGAGCATCGACGGGTCCTCGTCCGCGCAGACCAGCAGGCCGCCCGGGCCGACCCGCCTTGCGATCTCCGCGGCGTGCCCCCCGGCCCCGGTCGTCCCGTCGAGGAAGACCTCGCCGGGGGAGGGTTCAAGCAATCCCAACGTCTCCTGGAAAAGAACGGGGATATGTCCGGTCGCCAAGGGTCAGATCCCGAGCTCGCTGATCTCTTTGGCGAACTCGGGGTCGTCCTTGACTTCTTTTTCGAACCGGCCCAGCTCCTCCTGCCAGCGCGCGAGCGACCAGACCTCGAACCGGTTGGGCATCCCCTGGATGACGACCTCCTTCTCCAGGCCGGCGTAATTGCGCAGCGAAGGCGGAATCAGGATCCGTCCCTGCTTGTCGGGAACCGCCTCCACCGCCCCGCCGACGAAGAACCGGACGAAGGTGTTCATGCGCCGGTCGGTGGTCGGGACCAGGGCGGCCCGCTCTTCGATGCGCGCCCAGTCCTCCGCCGCGAACACGTAGAGGCAGCCGGAGTAATTCGTGATGAAGAAGGATTCCTGGCCGGTTTCCTGCAGGCGCTCGCGGAAAGGGGCGGGGACGTTCACGCGCCCTTTGGGATCGATGGTATATTCGAAGCGGCCTCGGAAGATCACTGGGACCTTACCCACCTTTCCCCACGATTACCCACTTGGGGAATATTCTACAAGTGAAGAAAGGGGTGTCAAGGTATTTCAATGCATTTTCAAAGGAAAATTTCCCCGGCGGCGGGGTGGGTGGGCTTTTCGGTTCGTTTCCGTGGGAAGCGGACGGGGGAAAAGCGCCCGAGGAGGCCGTAAGCCGGGTTCCGTGCGCGGCGAGACGCCTTTGCCGCGTGGCGGCCATTTCTCTACGACGCGCGTTGCCGCGCGCCTTGAGCGGCCTGGACCCGAGGGCTTCGGGCGGGCAGCCCTTATCCCCCGGGCGAAAAGAACCGCCCGGGGAAATGCCCTCCTATTCGGCCTTGCTCCGGGTGGGGTTTGCCGTGCCGCGACGGTCGCCCGCCGCGCGGTGAGCTCTTACCTCACCATTTCACCCTTACCGCCCGCCGAAACGGCGGGAGGCGGTGTGTTTTCTGTGGCACTGTCCTCGGGGTCGCCCCCACCGGGCGTTACCCGGCACCCTGCCCTGCGGAGCCCGGACTTTCCTCCCGCCCCGAAACGGGGCCGGCGGCCGCCTGGCCTCCTCGAGCGCTATCCGCGATGCTGGTCGATCGCCAGGTTCGCCAGAAGGTCGGCCTTCCGGTTCTCCTCGCGCCCTACATGCAGTATACGGGCCGCCGGGAACGCCCGCAACCGGCGGCAGGCCTCGACGTACAGCGGCCGGAGATGCTCCGCCTTCACCTTGTATTTCCCGTTGAGCTGGCGGACGAGCAGCTCGGAATCGGAGTACACGGTCAGGGCGTCCCCGGGAGCGAGCCGCTGCGCCTCCTGGAGCGCCAGGAGCAGGGCGCGGTATTCCGCCACGTTGTTGGTCGTCTCGCCGATGTACTCGCACAGCTCCATCGGCGGCCGCCCGTCGCCGAACTCGACGACGGCGCCGATGCCCGCGGGACCCGGGTTCCCCCGGCTCGCCCCGTCGACGCGGACCGTGACGGAGCCGGGGCTCACTCGCCCGCCGCCTTGTCTTCCGGCGGCTCGTAATAGAGGATCCGGTTGCAGTTGGGGCAGGTGAGGATCTTGTCGTCCCGCTGCAGCATGTTGTAGAGCTGGGGCGAGATGTTCATGTGGCAGCCGGTGCAGCAGTAGTTCCTCGCCGCGATGATGGCCAGCCCCTCGCGCCTCTCGAAGATCATCTCGAAACGGCGGACGAGCGCCGCGTCCAGGTTCAGCGCCACCTGGCGCTTGCGGTCCAGGATCTTCGCGATGTCCTCGTCGAAGGAGCCCATCCGCGCCTCGACCTCGGCCATCCGCTCCCGGTACTTCCCCGTCACTTCGTCCAGCTCGGCTTTCCGCTCGGAGAGCCGTTTTTCCGACTCCTCGTACTTCGAAAGGAGGGAGAGAAGCTCTTCCTCCCGGGCGGAGTTGGTCCGCCGGGTCCCCTCGATCTCCTTGAGCATGGCGTAATATTCCTTGTTGGTCTTGATCGACATGAGCTTCGCCTTGGCCTTCTCGACCTTGTCCCGCTCCTCCTCGATCTCCCGCTCCTTCTCCCGCCGCTGTCTCTTCAGCTCCTCGAACTCCTGGTCCGCAGCGAGGAACGCCGCCTCCCGCTCCTCGAAGAGACCCTTCAGGTCCGCCACCTCGAGCGGAATCCTGCGCTTCTCGTCCTCGAGGCGTTTCGCCTGGCTCATGATCTCCTGCATTTCGATCAGGTGCCTCACCTGCTCCATCAAGGTCTTTTCCCTCCCCGTGATCGCCCCGCGGCGATAAGCCGCAGGGGCTCCGTTTCATCCATGACGCGGACCGTGACGGCGCCGCGAAATCGCTCGAGGAGGACCCGCCGGAACTCCGGCAGGATCCACCGCTCCCCCGAGGCATGCCCGATGTCCGCCACGGGAATCCCCGCGCTTTCCGCCTCGAGCGCCTGGTGGTATTTCACGTCCCCCGTGACGAAGAGGTCCGCGCCCGCCTCGAGCGCGGCGCGCAGGTATTCCCCGCCGCTCCCTCCCACGACCGCCACGCGGCGCACCGTCCCGCGCCGGGGGCCCGCCGCCTTGATCCACGCGGGGCGCAGGCGCCGCCGGACCGCGCCGAGCGCCTCCGCCAGGGACAGCGGGGCCGGAAGCTCGCCCACGGCTCCGATCCCGCCCCCCAAAGCGCCGCCGCGCAGCGGGATGACGTCGACGACGGGCTCTTCGTACGGGTGTGCATCCCGTATCGCCCTCAGCACCCGCGGGACGAGGGCCCCCGCCGCGACCGTCTCGAGGCGGACCTCCTCCACGCGCTCCTCGCGCCCCGGGGCTCCCGAAAACGGCGCGGACCCCGCGTCCCCGCGGAACGACCCCGTGCCCATCGAGCGGAACGAGCAGCGGGAGTAGGAACCGATCCGCGCCGCGCCGGCCGAATCCGCGGCCGAAAGGACCTCGTCCGCGTGCGTCTCCGGTACGAACACTACGATCCTGCAGGAATCGGAAGAGGGCTCCCCCGGGACCAGCGGCCGGATCCCCGCGAGGCGCAGGGCGCGGGCCATCGCGTGCGACACCCCGCGGGGGGCGGCGTCGGCGTTGGTGTGCGCCGAGATCGCGGATATGCCCGCCCGCAGAAGGTGGTACGCCGCGGAGGAAGCGGGATGGTCCGGCCGGAGGGCCTTGACGGGGGAGAACAGGACGGGGTGATGGGTGACGAGCAGGTCGGCGGAGCGGCGCCTCAGGGCGGCGAGCACGCCGGGCGTGGCGGTCAGGGCGACCGCGATCGTCCGGACGGGCGCGGCGGGGTCTCCCACGAGGATCCCCACGTTGTCCCAATCCTCCTTGTGAGCGAACGGATACTCTTCGTCGAGAGCCCGCCGGACGTCCTCCACGGTGACGGGGCCGCGCCTCACCGGGACCGCGCCCCGTCAAACAAAAATGCACCGGTTCCCGGTGCATTTTCCCTTGCCGCGCGGTTCGACCTGGTCATCCGTTGGAGCATAGGCGCTTCTTCATTGGTGGGCCCACCTGGCCTCGAACCAGGGACCGACCGGTTATGAGCCGGTGGCTCTGACCAACTGAGCTATGGGCCCGAATCGATGTTATCGGGCGTAAACGTATATTATTATACCGCCGCCTCCCCGGTGTCAACGCCCTTCCGCGGCGCCCCGCTACTCGAGGAACGTCCGGAGCCGCTTGCTGCGGCTCGGGTGGCGCAGCTTCCGAAGCGCCTTCGCCTCGATCTGCCGGATCCTCTCCCGGGTCACCTCGAAATCCTGGCCGACCTCCTCCAGGGTGTGGTCCGACTTCTCCCCGATGCCGAAGCGCATCCGCAGGACCCTCTCCTCCCTCGGCGTCAGGCTGCCCAGCACCTTGTCCACCTGCTCCGCGAGGTCGATGTTGATCACGGAGTCCACCGGGGACGCCGTGTTCTTGTCCTCGATGAAGTCGCCGAGGTGGCTGTCCTCCTCCTCGCCGATGGGCGTCTCGAGGGAGATGGGCTCCTTCGCGATCTTCAGGACCTTGCGGACCTTCTCGAGCGGGATGTCCATCCGCTCCGCGATCTCCTCGGGGCTCGGCTCCCGCCCCAGCTCCTGCACCAGGTAGCGGGACGTGCGGATGAGCTTGTTGATCGTCTCGATCATGTGGACCGGGATGCGGATGGTCCGCGCCTGGTCCGCGATCGCGCGCGTGATCGCCTGCCGGATCCACCACGTCGCGTACGTGGAGAACTTGTATCCCCTGCGGTACTCGAACTTGTCCACGGCCTTCATGAGGCCGATGTTGCCTTCCTGGATCAGGTCGAGGAACTGCAGACCCCGGTTCGTGTACTTCTTCGCGATCGACACCACCAGCCGGAGGTTCGCCTCGACCAGCTCGCGCTTGGCCTCCCGGACCTTCCGCTCGCCCTGCTCGATGGATGAAAGGGTCACCTTGATCTCCGGGGCCGACAGCCCCGCCTCGCGCTCCACCTTCCGGATCGCGTTGCGCGACTCCTTGAGGATCGTCTCGAACTCGAGCAGCCTCTCCTTCTTCACGTGGTACTTGGACGCCGCCTTCGAGAGGCCGTCCTTCTGCTCCCGGATCTCCCTGAAGAGGCGCAGGAGCTCCTTCTCGGGAAGCCGGACCTTCTCGCAGCACTCCCGGATGCGCATCTCCGCCGAATCCACGAGGTCGGCGTACCGGCGGATCTTGTCGCCGATCACCTCGATCTGCCGCTCCTTCAGGTGGATCTCCTGGATCAGCTCCACCACGCGGTCGTGGTGGGCGGCGACCTTGTTCTTCTGGAGGGTCCGCTCCTTCTCGGGGAGGCCGCCCTTGCGCAGACGCTGCTCGATCTCGACGGCGGCCTGGTGGGTCCGGCGGATGCGCTGGACGATCCGCAGCACCTTCTCGAGCGCCGCCTTCTCCTCCTCCTCCGTCGACTCCTCGTCGAGGTCCTTGATGACGTCCCGGACCATGATCTCGCCGTTGCGGAGCTTGTCTCCCGTCCGGAACAGCTCGTCGAGCGCGATGGAGCAGCTCTTCACGGACGATACGATCTCCCGCTCCCCGTCCTCGATCCGCTTCGCGAGGGTGACCTCGCCCTCGCGGTTCAGGAGCGGGATGGCCCCCATCTCCTTCAGGTAGAGGCGCACCGGGTCGTTCCCCTTGATCCCGCCCGGGTACTCGAACTCCTCCTCGACGGCCGGCTCCTCCTCGACCGCGGCCTCTTCCTCTTCCTCCTCCGCGGCCGCCTCCTCCCCGATCAGCAGGTTCTGGACGGGGATCGGGACCTTCTGGTAGTCGTCCACGACCTCTATGGAGTTCTCCCCGAAGATCTCCATGACGTCGTCGATCTGGTCCCCCGTCAGGACATTGGGGGGAAGGACGCTGTTCAGCTCGTCGTAGGTGACGAATCCCTGCGCCCGCCCTTTTTCCACCAGGCCGTCGATGCCCTCGGGAGTTTTGCGCCTCGCCATGATCACCCTCACCTCTTCATCGGGATCTGCGTTCCGATTCCAGCCGTTCCTTATCCCTCTTCGCGGCGACCACGCGCGAAAGGAGGCGGACCTGTTCCTCGTGTGCCCGCTCCTCCTTCAGCATCGCCTGCAGCGACTCGATCTCCCGCTGCTTGCCGCGGATGCGCAGGGCGAGCAGCGCGGCGGGGTACAGCCGGCGCGCCTCCCCCTCGGGGAAGTCGGAGCGGACGATCTCCGCGGAGAGCCGCTTCCGCACCGCCTCGGGAAGCGACCCGTCGAGCAGCGACGCCGCGCCGCCCGAGGGATCCCTCTCCGCGAGCGCCGCCAGGCGGTCCAGCAGCTCCCGGGCGTCGTCCCCGGTCAGCAGCTCCCCCGCCCCTTCCTCCCTCGCCTCGCGCGCCAGGCTCGGGTCCGAGGCCACGATCTGGAGGAGCCTGCTTTCCTCGGGGAAGGGGCACGCCGCGTCCGACGGGCTTCCCGGCGGGCGATCCTGCCGTTTCCCCGCGGGACCGCCGACCTGCCGCCGTATCGTCTCGACCGGGAT
Organism: uncultured bacterium; assembly: GCA_964612075.1. Taxonomy (GTDB): domain Bacteria; phylum Desulfobacterota; class Deferrimicrobia; order Deferrimicrobiales; family Deferrimicrobiaceae; genus UBA2219. Next base: position 15,327 of record CAZTFC010000007.1, on the reverse strand, counting down.
CCCCGTCTTCTGCGCCACCCGCTGCGCGTACAGCTCCTTTTCGGCGGGGTCGGGGATCCACCGGAGATACTTCTCCATCTTCCTCACGTAGGCGAGCTTTCCGGAAATGGAACCGAGGTCGCATTTCCGGGAAACCCCCCGGTCGATGTATTCCATCAGCGGTTCCGCCCCCTCGATGCGCCGCGACATCTCCTCCGCGGGCGCCGACTTCGCCCAATCGTCCGGGTCCAGCCCCGTCGGGGGGAAAAGGACCTTCGGGCTCACGCCGGCGGCGTACAGCGGCTCCCCCGAGCGCACGGCCGCCATCTTCCCCGCGAGGTCCCCGTCGTAGAATAGGATGACGTTCTCGGACAACCGCTTCAGGGTCCTTGCGTGGGTCTCCGTCAGGGCGGTCCCGCAGGTCGCGACGACGGACCGTATCCCTTTCTGCCACAAGCCGATAAGGTCCATGTACCCCTCGACCACCACCACGCGGCCGTCCCTCCGGATCGAGGGTAGGGCCTGGTGGAGGCCGTACAGGAGGGCGCTCTTCCGATAGAGCTCCGACTCCGGGGAATTCAGGTACTTGGGAACGGCGTCGTCGACCGCCCTGCCCCCGAACCCGCAGATCCGCCCGCGGGCGTCGGCGATCGGGAAAAGGACGCGCCCGCGGAAACGCGACCGGTGCCCCCGGCCGGAAGGGGCGGGGACCAGAAGGCCCGCGGCTTCCCCCCGGGCGGGGTCGATCCCGGCCTTCGAGAGCGCCTCCGGCAGTTCGCCCCCGTGCCCCGACCACCCCAGCGAGAATTCCCGCTGCGCCTCGGGCGTCACGCCGCGAGCCTGCAGAAAATCGCGCCCCGCCTTCCCCGAAGGAGCGGAGAGAAGCTCCCTGTAGGTCTCGGACGCCAGGCGGACGATGCCGTAGAGGTCCTCCCTGGGGCTTGCGTGCGGGCGGCCGCCCTCGTACTGGACGGTCACGCCGCACCGGCCGGCGAGCTCCTCGACCGCGTCCGCGAAGGAGAGGTTGCGGGCCTTCATCAGGAAATCGATCACCGACCCCCCTTCGCCGCAGCCGAAGCACTTGAAGGCCTGCCGGGCGGGATTGACGAAGAAAGACGGGGTTTTTTCGCGGTGGAACGGGCACAGCCCCCGAAAGCTCGCCCCGGCGCGGCTCAAGGGCACCGTCTCGGATATCACCTCGATGATATCCGCGCGGTCCCGGACTTCACGGATCGTGGATTCGGAGATACGGCCTCCCACGGGTCTCCCTGAAGCGATATTCCCCCGCGCCCGGGCCGGCCCGGCCGGGGGAACGTTCCGGTTCCTACGCTATTCCGCCAGGAGGCGGCGGACCGTCTCGTTGACCGCCTTGCCTTCCGCCCGGCCGGCGGTTTTCGGCATGACCGCCTTCATGAGGCGGCCCATGTCGGAAGGGCCCTTCGCACCCGTCTCCGCGATCGCCTCCCGTACGAGCGCCTCGATCTCCTCCGGAGAGAGCGCTTTCGGAAGGTACCGCTCGAGGACGGCGATCTCGGATTTCTCCTTCTCGGCCAGCTCGGGCCGGTTCCCCTGGAGGAACAGCTCGATCGACTCGCGCCGCTGCTTGACCATCGAAGCGATCACCTTGAGAAGGGCGTCCTCGGGAAGCGGCGACCCCTGGGCGATCTCCTTGCGCGTGACGGCGTCGATCTCGCGGTTCTGTATGGCGGCGACCGCCATCCGCAAAGCAGAAAGGGCCAAGGAGTCGTGCTCCTTGGCCGCCTTCTGCAGGTCCTGCCGGATCTGGTCTTTCAGTCCCAAGGCTATCGGCTGCTCATCTTCTTCATTTTCTTCAAGGCGCGCTTCCTGGCGGCCAGCGTTTTCTTCTTCTTCTTGACGCTGGGCTTCTCGTAATGCTCGCGCTTGCGGATCTCCGAAAGGATTCCGGCCTTCTCGCACTGTTTCTTGAAACGCTTCAGGACGCTTTCGAAGGGCTCCTCTTCCTTCACTCGGACGCCCGGCATATGCGGATCACCCCTTCCGGCACTACGTAGCTGCTGAAAAAATTATTATTTTACGCCCAATACGGCCTTCGTCAAGGAAAACCGTCCCCCCGGAACCCCCCGGACGGGAGGCGCCCCCTTCTTCTCAACCCATCTTGTGGTCGAGGGCCCGCCCGCCGATCAGGTGGAAATGGAGGTGCGGCACGACCTGCCCCCCCTGCTCCCCGTTGTTGATCACGATCCGGTACCCGGTTTCCGCCACGCCCTTGTCGTTGGCGATCTTCGCCGCCAGCCGCAGCGCCTTCCCCAGCATCGGGGCGTCCGCCTTGCCCACCTCGTTCAGGTTCTGCATGTGTTCCTTCGGAACGATAAGGACGTGGACCGGCGCGACCGGGTTGGCGTCGGCAAAGGCGATCAGGTCGTGGTCCTCGTAGATGGGCTGCGTCGCCACTTCCTTCCGTGCGATCCTGCAGAACACACAATCATCGCTCATTCGTTTCCTCCCCCTCGCCGGTATGCGCTGCGATAGAAACAGGTCCGCGCCCCCGTGTGGCATGCGGGGCCCTGCTGGCGGACGCGATACAGGATCGTGTCGACGTCGCAGTCGTACAGGATCTCCTCCACGTCCTGGAAATGGCCGGAGGTCTCCCCCTTCACCCAGAGCGACTTCCGCGAGCGGCTCCAGTAGGTCGCGTGCCCCGAGGAGAAGGTGTTGCGGATCGCCTCCGCGTTCGCCCACGCCATCATGAGCACGGCGTTGTCGGTCACGTCCTGGGTCACCACGGGGACCAGCCCCCGTTCGTCGAACTTCACCTGGCCGATCAGCTCGTCCGCCGTCATCGAACCTCCGACTTTCCCGTATTGACGCCGCTAAAAGCCCCCGAAGCCGGGGGCGGAAGGCCGCACGGGAACCCCGTGCCGCCGGAGGAACTCCTTCGCCTCCCCGATGCCGTGCTCCACGTAATGGAAGATGGAGGCGGCCAGCACCGCGTCCGCGCCCCCTTCCGTGAGCCCCTCCAGCAGGTGCGCAAGGGTCCCTACGCCGCCCGAGGCGATCACCGGGATCCCCACCGCGTCCGCGACGGCGCGCGTCAGCGGGATGTCGTACCCGTCTCGCGTGCCGTCCCGGTCCATGCTCGTCAGGAGGATCTCGCCGGCGCCAAGCTCCTGCATCCGGCGCGCCCAGCCGACGGCGTCGATCCCCGTGGGGCGGCGCCCGCCGTGCGTATAGACCTCCCATTCCCCCGGCCTCCCGGAGACCGCCCGCGCGTCGATCGCGACGACCGTGCACTGGCTGCCGAACCGCTCCGCCGCGCGGCGGACGAAATCGGGGTCGGCCACCGCGGCCGTGTTGATCGACACCTTGTCGGCGCCGGCCAGCAGCAAGGCCCGGATGTCCTCGATGGCGCGGACGCCGCCGCCGACCGTCAGCGGCATGAACACCTTCTCCGCCGTCTTCCGAACGACGTCGATCAGGATGTCCCGCTTCTCGTGCGAGGCGGTGATGTCGAGGAAGACGAGCTCGTCGGCCTCCTCGCGGTCGTACCGCTCCGCGATCTCCACCGGGTCTCCCGCGTCCCGCAGCTCCAGGAACCGGACCCCCTTGACGACCCGCCCCCCCTTCACGTCGAGGCAGGGAATGATGCGCTTGGCCAGCATCCCCCCGCTACCCCTGGCTCCGCTCCAGCGCAAGCGCCTCGGCCAGGTCGATCGTGCCGTCGTACAGGGCGCGGCCGATGATCGCCCCGACCACCCCTTCCCCTTCCATCTCCCGGATCGCGCGGAGGTCGTCGAGGGTGGTCACGCCGCCCGAGGCGATCACCGGGACGGACACTCCCCGCGCGAACTCCCGGATGGCTTCGAAATTCGGCCCCACCATCATGCCGTCCCGGCTGATGTCGGTGTAGATGAAGCAGGAGACGCCGCACTCCTCGATCCGCCGGGCGAGCTCCGTGGCGACGAGTCCCGTCACCTCGACCCAGCCGCGGATGGCCACGCGGCCGTCGCGCGCGTCGATCCCCGCCGCCACCTGCCCCGGGTACGCCCGGGTGATCCGGGTGACCTCCTCCGGGTCGCGGACGATGGAGGTGCCCAGGACCACGCGGGAGACGCCCGCGCCGAAGTACCGGGCCGCCGACTCGTAGTTCCTCACGCCGCCCCCCACCTGGACCGGGACCCCCGCGGAGGAGGCGATGCGGCAGATGATGTCCGCGTTGACGGGCTTCCCGAGGAACGCGCCGTCGAGGTCGACCACGTGGAGCCGGGAGGCCCCTTTCGCGACGAACCGTCGGGCGACGTCCAGGGGGGAGTCGGAGAAGATCGTGGAGTCCTCGGCCCGCCCCTGGCGCAGGCGGACCGCTTTCCCGTTCTGGATGTCGATGGCCGGCAGTACCTGGAACGGCATCGTGTCTTCCCCTTCAGGCCGCCATGCACAGGCGGCCGAAATTTCCGAGCAGGCGCAGCCCCGCCGCCTGGCTCTTCTCCGGGTGGAACTGGACCGCGAAGCGCATCCCCAGCCCCGCCGCGGCGGTGAACGGCACCCCGTACGTCGTCCGGCACGCCGCGACGCCCGGGTCGGACGGGACGGCGTAGTAGGAATGGACGAAGTAGAAATACGTCCCCGACGGGATCCCCTCGAGAACCGGGTGGTCCGCGAGGATCTCCACGTCGTTCCACCCCATGTGCGGCACCTTCAGCACGCCTCCGCCCGCCGCGGGCATGTCGGCGGGGAACCGGACCACCTTGCCCGGAAAGAAGCCGATCCCCTCGTGCCGGCCGAACTCCTCGCTCTCGGCGAAGAGAAGCTGCATCCCCACGCAGATCCCCAGGAACGGCCTCCCCGAGGCGAGATAGTCCGAAAGGAAGGGCAGGAGCCCCTGGCGGACCACGTTCCCCATGCAGTCGCGGAACGCCCCGACGCCGGGGAAAACGATCCCCCGGCACGCATCCAGCGCGGACGGGTCGGAGGAAACGACGACGGAGAACCCGAGCGACTCCAGCGCCTTGCTCACGCTGCGCAGGTTCCCCATCCCGTAATCGACGACCCCGATCGCTTCTCCGCGCGCGGACCCGGTCAACGGCGTCACCCCATGACTTCCTTGGAAGTGTGAAGCCCCTTGACGCGAGGGTCGACCCGCACCCCCTCGCACATGGCGCGCCCGAACGCCTTGAAAACGGCCTCCACGGTGTGGTGCGCGTTGGAGCCGTACTCCACGTTGACGTGCACGCAGACCCCCGACGACTGCGCGAACGCGCGGAAGAACTCCTCCACGAGCTCCACGTCGAAGTTCCCCACCTTCTCGCTCGTAAGCGGGCAGCGGTAGACCAGGTGCGGCCGGGCGGAGATGTCGACCGTCACCGCGGCCAGCGCCTCGATCATCGGCACGACCCCGTGGCCGTACCGCGCGATCCCCTTCATGTCGCCCAGGGCCCGCCGGAAGGCCTCCCCGAGGCAGATCCCGACGTCCTCCACCGTGTGGTGGAAATCGACCTCGACGTCGCCCTTCGCGAGAACCGTCAGGTCGAAGAAGCCATGGCGCGAGAAGAGGGTGAGCATGTGGTCGAAGAACGGGACGCCCGTATCGATCTTCGACGACCCTTCCCCTTCGAGCCGCAGCGAGAGCTTGATGCCGGTTTCCTTCGTCGTCCGCTCCACGGAGCTTTCCCTGGTCATTCCCGTTTCCCTCTCCCCTCGACGCGCAGCCGGACCGCTTCCGCGTGGGCGTCGAGCCCTTCCTTCCGGGCCAGCCGGACCACATGGGGGCCGTCGGACCGGAGGGCGGAAATTTCATATGATACCACGTTGGTTTTCTTGAGGAAATCGGCAACTCCCAGGGGGGAGGCGAAACGGGCGGCCCCTCCCGTGGGCAGGGTGTGGTTGATCCCCGCGATGTAGTCGCCCACCGCCACCGGGCTGTACGGCCCCAGGAACGCGGTCCCGGCGTTGCGGATCCCCTCGAAGGCCTTCCATGGATCGCGGGTCGCCACGACCAGGTGCTCCGGCGCCAGGCGGTTGACGACGTCGACCCCCTCGCGCAGCGTCCGGACGATGAAGCCGTCGCCCCGGGGAAGCGACGCCGCCAGGATCTCCCTGCGGGAGAGGGAACGGGACTGCCGGGAGATCTCGCGCTCCACCTTCCGGGGGAGCGACTCCGAATCGGTCACCAGCGCGACGTAGGCGTCCTCGTCGTGCTCCGCCTGGGACAGCAGGTCCGCCGCGACGAAAGAAGCGTTCGCGTGCCCGTCGGCCAGCACGACCAGCTCGCTGGGGCCGGCGAGCATGTCGATCCCCACGATCCCGAAAACCTGCCGCTTCGCCTCCGTGACGTAGGCGTTGCCGGGCCCCGCGATCACGTCGACGGCGGGGACGGACCGGGTGCCGTACGCCAGCGCCGCGATCGCCTGGGCGCCGCCGATCCGGTATACCGCGGAAACGCCGGCGATCCGGGCCGCCGCCAGCACGACGTCGGGGACCTTCCCCCCCGGGGCGGCGCACGCGGCCGCCACCTCGGGGACGCCAGCCACGCGTGCCGGGATGGCGTTCATCAGCAGGGTGGAAGGGTACGCGGCCTTGCCGCCCGGCACGTAGATACCCGCGCGGGCGACCGGGTGGACCCGCTGCCCGATCGTCGCGCCGGGCATGGAGATCCCGTACCCCTTCTCGAGCTGCCGGCCGTGGAAGTCGGAGATCCGCTCCGCCGCCAGCTCGAGCGATTTTTTCAATGCCCGCGGGACGCGCCCCCACGCCGCGTCGATCTCCTTCCGGGGAACGGCGAACCCTTTCCCGGCGGGGTCGAACCGGTCGAACTTCCGGGTGTAATCGGCCAGCGCCGCGTCCCCTCCCTTGCGGATGCGGGCGATGATCTCCGACACCACGGAGGAGACCTTCGCCCCTTCCGTCGCGCCCCGAAGCGACGCCCGCGACAGGGCCTCGCGGAAACCCGCCGTCCCCGACCTCACCCAACGCATCCTGATCCCCTCCTATTCCCTGACCCGCGAGATATCGGCGCCCAGGGACCGCAGCTTGCTCTCCAGCGTGTCGTACCCGCGATCGAGATGATAGATCCTCAGCACTTCCGTGGTCCCGGACGCGGCCAGCCCCGCCAGCACGAGGGACGCGGAGGCGCGCAGGTCCGTGGCCATCAGCGGCGCGCCCGAAAGCTTCGGCACGCCCTTCACGGCGGCGGTGTTCCCCGACACGTCGATCTGGGCGCCCATGCGTCGCAGCTCCGCCACGTGCATGAAGCGGTTCTCGAAGATCGTCTCCGAGATGATGCTGAAGCCGTCGCCCAGGCACATGTACGCCATGAACTGCGCCTGCATGTCCGTCGGGAACCCCGGGTACGGGGCGGTCTTCACGTTCACCGACCGGATCGGGCCGCTCCTCGTGACCCGCACGCCGCCCGGAGCCTCGGCGACCTCGGCGCCGCTTTCCCGAAGCTTGTCCAGGACCGCGCCCATCCGGGAGGGGTCCGCCCCCTCGACGGTCACGTCGCCGCCCGTGATGGCGCCCGCGACGAGCAGCGTCGCCGCCTCGATGCGGTCCGCCATCACCTCGTGCCGCCCCCCCCGCAGGGAGCGCACGCCGCGCACGACGATCTCGTCCGTGCCGTCCCCCTCGATGTCGGCCCCCATGCCGCGCAGGAGGCGGGCGAGGTCGCACACCTCGGGCTCGTGGGCCGCGTTGGAAAGGACGGTCGTCCCTTCCGCGAGGGTCGCCGCCATCATCAGGTTCTCCGTCCCCGTGACGGTCTTCATGTCGAACCGGACGGGGGCGCCCGTAAGACGGTCCGCCGTCGCCTCGATGTAGCCCTCGGCCAGCTTTGTCTTCGCGCCCAGGAACTCCAGCCCTTTCAGGTGCTGGTCGATGGGGCGCGCGCCGATGGCGCACCCCCCCGGCAGGGAGATCCTCGCCCGGCCGTACCGCGCCAGCAGCGGCCCGAGGACGAGCACGGAGGCGCGCATCGTCTTGACGAGGTCGTACGGCGCCTCGGCCGTCGAGGCCGGGCCGGGGACGATCCGCAGCGCCTCGCGCCCCGCCGCGTCGGGGCCGCGCGTCACCTCGGCACCGAGGATTCCGAGGAGCTTCCCGAACGTGGAGATGTCCCGCAGGGACGGGACCCCGACGATCTCGACCGGCCCGTCGGCCAGCAGCGCGGCGGCCATTTCCGGCAGGACGGCGTTCTTGGCCCCCGACGCGCGGCACGACCCCGAAAGGGGGACGCCGCCCTTGATGACGAAGATGTCCAATCCTTTTTTCTAGCGCTCCTGTCCCGGTTTCGCCCAGCCGGCGTAGCGGTCGCGCCCCGCGAGGTCCCGGAAAACCCCCAGGAACCGCAGGGATCCGCAGGGCATGGAGCCCGGCGCCGTCCCCTGGGAAGCCCCGATCTCGCACCAGAGCTCGCCCCCGGGGGCGAGGAGGCCGTCCGCGCCGGCCGCCAGGCGCCGGAGGACGGACAGCCCGTCGGGCCCGCCCAGCAGCGCCCCGGGCGGCTCGAAGTCCCTGACCGCCGGGGGCAGGCAGGGCCATTCCCCGTCGGCGACGTACGGAGGATTCGAAACCACTACATCAAAACGACCCCCGCATTTCAAGGCGGAATATGCGTCGCAGAGGACGAAATCGACGCGGGAGGCCACCCCGAGGCGCTCCGCGTTCCCGCGGGCGGCCCGCAGGGCCCCCGGCGAGACGTCGGTGGCCACGACCCGGGCGCCCGGGACCTCGGCGGCCAGCGTCACGGCGATCGCGCCGCTCCCCGTGCCGACGTCCAGCGCAAGCGAAAAGTCCGGCCCCTTGCGCCGCAGGACCTCCACCGCGCGCTCCGCGAGCCCTTCCGTCTCCGGCCGGGGGATCAGGGTGTCGGGGGTCAGGAGGAACTCCCTGCCGAAGAAGTCCCATCCCCCCAGGACGTACTGGAGCGGCTCGCCGGCCGCCCTGCGCGCGAGGAGGGGCCCCAGACGCTCCGCCGCGTCGCCCGTCTCCTCGCCCCCGCGGAGGAACAGCCGCCCGCGGGGGATCCCCGTGACGCGGGAAACGAGGATCTCGGCCTCGGAAGGGGCCGCGTCGGGGACGCGGGCCAACTCCCGGCGGCAATGCGCGAGGAGCCGGGAGAGCAGCACGCTATTTCCGGAGGGCTTCGACCTGGGCCTGGGCCGTCAGGGCGTCGATGAACGGGTCGAACCCGCCGCCCAGGACGGAGGACAGTTGGTGGATCGTCAGGCCGATCCGGTGGTCGGTGACCCGGTTCTGCGGGAAGTTGTAGGTCCGGATCCGCTCGCTGCGGTCGCCGGTCCCCACCTGGGAGCGACGCAGGTCGGCGCGCTCCGCGGCGCGCTTCTCCATCTCCGCGTCGTACAGGCGGGAACGCAGGATCTTGAGCGCCTTGTTCTTGTTCTTGAGCTGCGACTTCTCGTCCTGGCACTGGACCACGAGCCCCGTGGGGACGTGCGTGATCCGGACGGCGGAATCGGTCGTGTTGACGCTCTGCCCGCCGGGCCCCGAGGAGCGGAACACGTCGACGCGCAGATCCTCCGGGTTGATGTGCACGTCGAACTCCTCCGCCTCGGGCATCACCGCCACCGTCACCGTCGACGTGTGGATCCTTCCGCCCGCCTCCGTCGCGGGGACGCGCTGGACCCGGTGGACCCCCTTCTCGAACTTGAGGCGGCTGTACGCCCCGTGCCCCTCGATCATCGCGATCACTTCCCGGGTGCCGCCGAGCCCCGTCTCGCTGCGGTCCATGACCTCGACCTTCCAGCGCTTCGCCTCGGCGTACATGCAGTAGGCGCGGAACAGCTCCGTGGCGAAGAGCGACGCCTCCTCGCCCCCGGCGCCGGCGCGGATCTCGATCAGGATGTTCTTGTCGTCGTTGGGGTCCTTCGGGATCAGCAGGACGCGGATCTCCTCCTCGAGGCGCTCCTTCGCCTCCGTGAGCCGCTGGATCTCCTCCCGGGCCATGGCTTTCATCTCGCCGTCCGTCTCGGACTCGAGCATCTCCCGGTTCTCCTCGAGCTCCCGCTCGACCTTGCGGTACCGCGCGTGCGCCTCGGCGATCGGGCGCAGCTCCGCGAGCTCGCGCCCCACCCGCTGCATCTCCCGCTGGTTCCCCGTGACGGACGGGTCGAACAGGAGGCGTTCGAGGTCGGGGACCTTCGCCGCCAGCTCCTCGAGCTTATCCCACAAGGCCCGCCTCCGCCGTCCTCTCCCCCGAGACGCGCCGGAACGAGGCGATCGCCACCTCGATCTGGCCCAGGTCGGGCTCGCGGGTGGTCAGGCGCTGGAACCACAGCCCCGGCGCCACGACCGCCCGGAACAGGGGGGAATCGGCCTTGCGGGCCGACAGCCGCAGCACCTCGTAGGAGATCCCCGCGATCGCCGGGATCAGCGGAAGCCGCAGGAGCGCCTTCGCGAGGAGCGAGCTGTCCCTCGGGATGAGGGAGAAGACCAGGATGCTGATGACCATGACGAAGAGCAGGAAGCTGGTCCCGCAACGCGGGTGCAGACGCGAGTACGGCCGCACCGATTCGGGCGAAAGCTCCGCCTTCCCCTCGTAGGCGTGGATCACCTTGTGCTCGGCCCCGTGGTACTCGAAGATCCTGCGGATGTCCTTCATCATCGAAATGCCCGCGATGTAGAGGACGAAGACCAGCACCCGGATGGCGCCGTCGACGAGGTTGAACGCGAGGGAGCCGTCCAGGCCGGAGACCAGGCCGGAGATCAGGTGGGTCGCGTACAGGGGCAGCAGGAAGAACAGGCCGACGGCCAGGACCAGCGCCAGCGCCATCGCCCCGGCCATCTCGAGCCCGCCGCCTTCCTTCGGCGCGGCGGGGGACGCCGTTCCCTCCGCGTCCGCCACCGCCTCGTCCGCCGAGAACTGCAGCGCCTTGTACCCGATGACGAGCATCGCCGCCATCGTCCATACGCCGCGCACCAGCGGAACCTTCGCGAAACGCTTCCGGGCGGGGGACTCCGTCAGGGGGAAGTCCCGCACCAGGATCTCGCCGCTGGCTTTCCGGACCGCGACGGCAAACGCCTCGGGGCCCTTCATCATCACCCCCTCGATGACCGCCTGGCCGCCCAGCACCAGCTCTTTCGGCTCCGCGGATGTCATCCGTCCCTGCCTTTCCCCAGGGCCGCGATCTCGAGCCGGACCTTCGCGGCCTGCCCGCAGGCCAGCCTGCCTTCCGAGCACTTTCCCCGGACGCATCCGGGGCCGGCCGTCTCGAACAGGAGCGGCGCCTGTTCCCGGGCGATCGAAAGCATCCGGAGCGCCATCTCCCGGATCTCCCACTGCGCCCGCCGGCACGTTCTTAAGGAAAAGAAGTGGTGGAGCTCCCGGGCGTTCATCGTGACGAGGATCTTCGTCTCCGTCGCGTTGGGCAGGACGAAGCGCGCGTCCTCCGCGGGTATTCCGGCCTTCCCCAGCTTCCCGTAGAGGCGGGAGGAGGCGGCCATGTGCCGCTCGTAATCCTTGCGCAGCGCCGGGTCGCTCCCGACGGTCTTCGGCGTCACGTAGCCGAAATCCGCGGTGACGTACCTCTGGCTCTGCTGGGAATAGGAGGCGATCCGGTGCCGGACGAGCTGGTGCGACGCGGCGCGCGATATGCCCTCGACGCCGAAGGTGAACGTGACGTGCTCCAGCGTCGAGGTGTGCCCCATCGACAGGACCTTGCGCACCAGGTCGCGGACGTCCTTCCGGGACACGTCCTCCCGCAGTTCACCGATCCCCGATGGGGAGTAGCACAGGCGGGCCGCCAGGGCGACCATCCGCTCGGGATCGGGGGTGCATTGGAGGAGGAGGACCTTCACCCCTTCTTGTACTTCTTCTGGAACTTCTCGATCCGGCCGGCGGTGTCGATCAGCTTCTGCTTGCCGGTGAAGAACGGGTGGCAGTTCGAGCAGATCGCGACCTTGATCTCGTCCGTGGCCGAAATGGACTCGAAGGTGTTCCCGCAGGCGCACTTCACGGTGGCCTTGACGTACTTCGGATGGATGTTCTCTTTCATCGGGCTTGCGCTTCCTTTCCTTCGCCTTTCTTTCAGGCGTTCATCGATTCGATGAATTCCTTGTTGTTCTTGGTCTTGGAGATCTTGTCCAGGAGGAACTCCATGCTTTCCGCGGGGGAAAGCGGGGAGAGGAACTTCCGCAGGATCCAGACGCGCTGCAGGATGTTCTTCTCGAGGAGCAGCTCCTCCTTGCGGGTTCCGGACTTGTTGATGTCGATCGCGGGGAAGATCCTCTTCTCGGCGATCTTCCGGTCGAGGACGAGCTCGTTGTTGCCCGTGCCCTTGAACTCCTCGAAGATCACCTCGTCCATCCGGCTGCCCGTCTCGATGAGGGCGGTCGCGATGATCGTGAGGGAGCCCCCTTCCTCGATGTTCCGCGCGGCCCCGAAGAACCGCTTCGGCTTCTGGAGGGCGTTCGCGTCGACGCCGCCGGAGAGCACCTTACCGGACGGGGGGACGACGGCGTTGTAGGCGCGCGCCAGCCGGGTGATGCTGTCGAGGAGGATGACCACGTCCTTCTTGTGCTCCACCAGCCGCTTCGCCTTCTCGAGGACCATCTCGGCCACCTGGACGTGGCGCTGCGCCGGCTCGTCGAACGTCGAGGAGATGACCTCCCCCTTGACGCTGCGCTGCATGTCGGTGACCTCCTCGGGCCGCTCGTCGATGAGCAGGACGATGAGGACGACCTCGGGGTGGTTCTTCGACAGGGCGTTGGCGATGTTCTGGAGGATGATCGTCTTCCCCGCGCGCGGCGGGGAGGTGATCAGCGCCCGCTGCCCCTTCCCGATCGGGGCGATCAGGTCGATGATCCGCGTGGAATAGTTGTCCTGGACGTGCTCCATCTTGAACTTTTCCTGCGGGTAGAGCGGCGTCAGGTTGTCGAAGAGGATCTTGTCTTTGCTGAGCTCGGGATCCTCGAAATTGATCTTCTCGACCTTGAGGAGGGCGAAGTAGCGCTCGTCGCCCTTGGGCGCCCGGATCTGGCCGCTGATGGTGTCGCCCGTGCGCAGGCCGAACCGCCGGATCTGGGACGGGGAGACGTAGATGTCGTCGGGGCCGGGCAGGTAGTTCGAGTCGGGGGCGCGCAGGAAGCCGTATCCGTCGGGCAGCGCCTCGAGGGTCCCCTCCCCCGAGACGATCACCTCCTGGTCGGTCTGGGACTGAAGGATGGCGAAGATGAGCTCCTGCTTCTTGAGGCCGGCCGCCCCGTCGACGTTCATCTTCTTCGCGATCTCGGTCAGTTCGCCGATCCGCATGCCTTTCAGCTCTTTCAGGTTCATGCACTGTCTCCGTCGGGAAAAGGGGTATTGGGTTTACCGTGGACGAAACCGCTCTCGTCTAGCGGGACGGGGAATCTTCCGGAAGGCACTCCAAAAACCCGTGGTTTATCAATGATTGTGCGCTGATCTCATCCGGGAGCCTTAAGACTACCCTAACGCGTGCCCCCGCGTCAATCCCCGAAAACCGTGTAGGCGTTCCCCCCCTTGCGGACGGACTCGTGGACCATGGCCTCCACGTGCGGGATGAGCACCCGTTCCGTTTCCCCGTCCTTCGGGAAGGCCCCCAGCCCGATCGCGACCTTGAGGGTGACGTCCTTCTTCCCGGGCGGCTCGGCGTTCATCGCCGCGACGATCCTCTCGGCGACCGCCGCCGCCTTTTCCTTGGGGGTCCCGGGCATCACGACGTAAAACGACGAGCCGGAGCGGGAGACGTGATCCGTGCCGCGCAACTGCTTCGCGACCATGCGCGAAACGTCGACCAGGGCCTGGTCGGCGACGAAATGCCCGTATATGTCGTTCAGCTCCCTCAGGCACCGCACCTTGACGACCATGAGGGAGACGGGCTGGTTGAGCCGCTTCCCCCGCGGGATCTCCCGGTGCATCTCGTCATGGAAGGCGCGGAACGTGCCCAGCCCGGTGAGGGAATCCGTATCGGGGCGGACGGCCGTCTCCCCGCCCATGGCGAGAAGGATCGCGGCCATCTGGGTGTAGGCCCCGAACGCCTCCAGGGTGGCGGGATCGTCGAGGGCCGCTTCCCGGAATTCCGCCAGGAAGACTCCCGAGATCTTCCCATGGATCCGGCAGGGCGCCGCGTAAAACGCCTTGCATTCGTGGCCGAACCGCCAGTCGGGATCCGAAAGGCGGGGGTCTCCGCCCTTGAGGACGACCTCCCCCGAAAACGCCGCCTTGACGACCGGCAGTGTCCCCTTAGCGTAGAAGTCCTTGATAAAGCTTCCGGAAAGCCCCCGATGCGCGAAAACCACCGGGGCCTTTTCCTTGTCGAGGGTCAGTATGGAAACCGATAGCAGCGGATAGCTGTCCATCAGCACCGACAGGAAATGGCTGGCCTGCGTCTCCTCGGAATCGCGCTTCCCGAGGTAGGCGAGGAAATCGTTTCCGATCTGTTCGCGGGTGCTTGGAGAAGTCATGGCGGTCAACCCCCTTTTCCGTCAGGCGTTCCGGGCGGCTGACTTCGTCGAAAGAGCTGCCTGTAAATATAGATTAAACTGAACTGCCTGCCGGTCAAGGATTTTTCGCGGCGATACGAATGGAAGCGGTTTGAGCAGACCGTGCAGGGACCTACGCCCTCCGCGCTCGAGGGGTAGATCCCGGCCGCGGCGAGCTCGGACAGGGCGATCTCCTGGAGGTCGGCGAACCACTTCCCCGGCCTGTCTCCTTTCCGAAGGGCCGCCCCCGGAAGGGCGGACAGCGCCTCTGCCGCTTCCTCCCCCACCTCGTAGCAGCAGGCGCGCGCGCAGGGGCCCGCCGCGGCCACCAGGCCGGTAACGGCGCCATCTCCCGCCCGTCCCGCGAGAACCCGGACGGCCTCCCGCACGATCCCCGACGCGAGGCCGCGCCACCCCGCGTGGACCGCGGCGACCAGGGGGACCTTCCGGTGGGCGAGGAGGACGGGCACGCAATCCGCCGTGCGGACGCCGACGCCCGTTCCCGGGACGGAGGTCCAGAGGCCGTCCCCCTCCCTCCTCCAGCCGCCGGGAACGTCGGCGTCGCGGGAGTCGAACTCGAGGACGTCCGCGGAATGCACCTGCTTCAACGCGCCGACCGCCTCCGGGGAGATCGAGAACGCCTCCGCAAGCCGTTCCCGGTGGCCGCGCCCCTCCACCGGGTCCACGCCGCCGAACGCGTGATACACCCCGGGAACGGATAGGAGCAGCGGCGACTGCAGGAAATGCGGCAGCGGTCTCATCGATGGCGACTCCTACGCGAAGCGGCCCCGGAGGGAGGCGGCCATTTCACTAAACAGGAAGAATCCCTGCCGATAACGCAGGGGGAGAGGTTGAAAAAATGAGGTCTTTGTGGAGTGAACCCCGTCAAGTAGACAGGTGCACCCCGGAAGAGACCCC
>CAZTFC010000006.1:0-74504 GCA_964612075.1 uncultured bacterium | reverse complement strand
TCAGGGGGGGAATATTCAAATGCCACAGGGGTGGATTTTTACATTGCCGCTGACAGACGGCGAAGAGATGACTCCGACGAAACCGGGCGGAAAAACGGATTGAATCGAACCGCAACCCGTGGAGGCAGACGGAACATGCCGGGGCAACGTGTTATTCCACCTTGACAGGGCGCGCGCCTTCAGAGATGACCGGCCTGTCAAGGGGAGTCGGAAGCGGTGCCGTTTTTCGACGGTTCATCATACTTCTATCCGCGGGTTGGCTACCGCATTGCGATCGCAGCGCCAGCATCTTGCTGGGACGAGGAGACACATGAGCTCTTTGCACGGCCTCCACCAGAACATAGCGGATATGGGAGTTGCCCGCCTTGGTGATCTTGCCCCGGCGCACTCGGTCTCCCGAGGAGTGCTCCGAAGGGATCCGCCCCGCGTACTTCATAAACGAAGGAGCCGACGTAAATCGGGTAAACACCCTCACCTCGGAGATCAGCCGCATCGCCGCCAAGGGCGAGAATCCGCGCAGGGCGGTAAGCCGTTAGACCTGGCCCCGGTAGGGCTCTTTCTCTGCCAGCTCGCAGATCTGCCCTTCCACCTGCTTGCGGCGATCGTCCAGAACAAAGAGCAGATCCAGGTAATGATCCAGGACGAGCCGATCCATCGGGGACAAAGCAAGCGCCCGGATCCACTTCCAGAACGGAGGCGCCCAGCGCTTCATCGCCAACGGCGCCCGGTGACCGCGGCTGTGCAGCCAGTGGGAGATGGTGCTCTTGAAGGATCGCATCTGCCGTGCAATGTCCTCCCGGCAACGCACCAGGCCCCGGACCTCTTCCTCTTCCAGGGTAGGCATCCGAACAAACTCCAGCGTGCCCGCGCGCAGCGCCAGCGCCAGTTCCCGGGCATCGAAGCTATCGGTCTTGATCCGGTTGCCGGGTCGGCGCGGAATCAGCGTTGGTGCCACCACGCGGCAGGGGATCTCCATCTTCAGCAGGACCCGCGCCAAGCCATACCCGGAAGGGCCGGCCTCGTAGCAGGTATCCATCCGATACGTACGGGAGAGGTCTTTAAGGCGCTTGAGCAGACGGGTAAGATCTCCTCCGGGAAACTCTTCCCGAACCACCGCGTGATTCCCTTCCTCCGGCATCCCCGCCACTACGATCTTGTCCTTGTGCACGTCCATGCCAACGAATAACCTGTTCATGACCGGCCTCCTTTGCCTTGTGGTATGCCATCGTCCGGACGGCAAAACCCACGTTAATGCAAATCGGGGCCGGTCAGTCATATTGTCTAGGCCATCCTTGGCCAGCGGGATTGTGCCTAAGTTCAATCCCTCACGTATGGCATGAAGAAAATCGTGGAGCCGGCGGTCGGGATTGAACCGACGACCTGCTGATTACGAGGAGCTCGCCCCGGGCATCATGAATTGGATTATCAGGTCGATGTGATTTACCACGAAAGACTTTGAATGATAAAATAAACATTAAAGATTACAATCGAACGTGAACTTTTTTCGCCTTTC
This sequence comes from uncultured bacterium, assembly GCA_964612075.1. Taxonomy (GTDB): domain Bacteria; phylum Desulfobacterota; class Deferrimicrobia; order Deferrimicrobiales; family Deferrimicrobiaceae; genus UBA2219. The sequence goes on along the minus strand of CAZTFC010000006.1, from coordinate 72,991 downwards.
ATAAAAGAGGACGCAGAAGGGCAGGCTGAGGAGTCGTGGGAGTCCTTCCTTCCATCTGTGCGTTGCCAGGAAACGGTCCCTTTTCGCTTCCCTGCCTGGGATACATCAAGCAGCTTACATCCTGCAGGTCGGTGCGTGAGGTGCCTCCCAGGCAAGTGCTGCATTCACCGGGGGAGGAAATATCCATCGTGAACTTCGTCTGCTCCGGTATCGTGAAGATCTCCCACACGATGCCTGACGGAAAGCGTGTGATAATCGGTTTGCGAAAGGAGGGATGGCTGCTGGGGATCGCGTCGATATTGTTGGGAATCCCGAATCCCAACATGGCCGAGACAGTCACCTCCTGCAGGATCTGCAGCTTTCCTGTAAAAGAGTTGATGCGGGTGATGGAGACGAACGCGATGGCCGCCATTTGGGTGGCAAAGCTTCTGGCCGGCGGCTTTTATTCCAGCATCATCACCATCAGAGACAAGAGTCTGCTTACCGGAAGGGAGCGCCTGGAGCGATTCCTCTGGCAGGTGGCCAGGCCGCTGGTAGTGCGCAGCGGAAAAAAGGATGTCAAGCTGCCCATCTTCCTGAAGCAGTGGGAAGTGGCGCAGCTCGTTTCCCTGACGCCGCAGCACCTGGCACGGCTGATCAGACAGCTGGAAACCGAGGGGATCCTTGCGAGAGAAAAAGGGTGCTTGATTCTCCGCGACCCAGAGAGGCTCCAGTGCGAGGAAACGAACTCTTTGATGATTCCTCAGGAGAAATGATTTCTTACGGAAAAACAGGCACGTCCGCCCCTCCCTGAACATTTGTTCCTGCCGCTGTTGTGAAATGCGAATTACAATCTCTCTCCGGATCTTTACACTTCTGACCTGACACCCCATGCATGTAGCGGTTTGGATGCGACAGTTGACCCGATAATGGACCAGGCGCACGCTTCCCTGGTTTGAAGGGAAATGGGATGAGATTCCGAGCCCTCTGTCCTCCCTGTCCCGCCCCTCCGGCTTCCTTCCATGAAACAAGACAGTCCGTATGGCGATTGCGCGAGGTTGTGCATCCAGATATTGCGCCGGGGGCTGCAATAGTCCTCGGCCTTCCCGGCATACATGATCAGGGGGTAGGAGGTGAGTGGTGCCGGAGACCACACGGAGAGGAGGTGGTTTTTTGAGGCGGTTCGGTAGGTAAGTTTGGCGTTTTCCGATATGAACCTCTTATCAGGACCGGAGGGGATAATGAGGAAACAACTGTGCGCTCTACTGGGGATCTGCTGCATCCTGTTCATGGGTGTTGGCCCCGCGCCGGCGATTGCAGCCGGCCCGTCGCCCAATCCGTTCGGGAAACCGACCGTCGCCAACCCGAACCCGAGCGCCGGCATCACCGCGGTCCGCGGAACGCGGCCCAACGGCGGCTGGGCCGACCAGACCCGGTCGGAGGTTCTTGCCCGCAACGGGGTCGTCGCCACCAGCGAGCCGCAGGCGGCGCAGGCGGGGCTTCAGATCCTGGAGCAGGGCGGCAACGCCGTGGACGCGGCGGTCGCCGCCATGGCCATGATCGCGCTCCAGGAACCGCAGAGCTGCGGCCTCGGGGCGGAATTATTCGCGATCATCTGGGACGCGAAGACCAAGAAGCTGTACCAGATCTCCGCGAACGGCCCCTCGCCGAAGAACTACACCAAGGAAGTCTTCGCATTGAACGGTTACAACATCGGTCCGGATAACAACGGCCTGTACGGCGGGCCCGGCACCAACGGGATCTGGGCCGCCATGGTGCCCGGCTCCGTGGACGGCTGGGACAAGATGCTCAAGCGGTTCGGGACCATGACCTTCAAGGAAGTTCTTGAACCGGCCCGCAGGAGCGCGTTCGAAGGCTTCCCGGTCCACGAAGTGCTCGCATCCAGCTTCAGAAGCAACAAGACGATGCTCTGCAATTCCACCCTCGATCCCGACACCCCCAACGTCTACTGCAATGGAGGGGATGTCCCGGGGCTCTACAGCATCTTCCGCAACCCGGACATGGGGCGCACGTTCGAGGTGCTGCAGAATAAAGGTCGGGACGCGTTCTACAAGGGGGAGATCGCCGAGGCGATCGTGAACAAGGCGAATTCCCTGGGCGTCAAGCTGCCCTCGGGCATGAAGCAGTTCTGGACCCTGAACGACCTGAAGAAGTACCAGGCGAAATGGGTGGAGCCCCTCATGACCACGTACCACGGGTACAACGTCTATGAGACGCCGCCCCCGAGCCAGGGGTGGGCCGCCCTGGAGATGCTCAACATCCTGGAGACGTGCGCCGAGATCAAGCCGTTCGACCTGGCCGCCATCGGCCGCGAGAACGCCCTGTTCACGCACATCGAGGTCGAGGCGAAGAAGCTGGCCTACTCGGACCTCCTGCGCTATAACGCCGACCCGAAGTTCTACCCGAGCCTCTACGACAAGCTGAACAACTACTTCCTCAACAAGACCTACGCGGCGGGCCTCTGCGACAAGATCGACATCGGCAACCTCCCCTCCGTTGCTCCCGTGGCGCGGCCGGCCGACGTGCTGGGCAACCTGCCCGGAGGCACGATCTACGGCGCCAGCGCGGATCGCTGGGGGAATATGGTCTCGTTCGTGTACAGCGTCTACACCTCCTGGGGTTCCAAGGTGACGATCCCCGGCTACGGCTTCCAACTGAGCAGCCGGGGCGGGATGTTCACGTTCGACCCCGACCACCCCAACACGCTCGAAGGGGGCAAGCAGCCCTTCATTACCATCATCGCCGGCTTCATCACGAAGGATAATCAGTATGGCGTGGAGGAGCCCGTGATGGCGTTCGGGAACATGGGCGGGAGCACGCAGCCCCTCGGGCACGTGCAGCACATCGTCAACATGATCGACCTCGGCTACAACGTGCAGGCCACGAGCGACGCGGCCCGCTGGGACCACGCACAGGTATCCAGCGGTCGCAACACGGGCAACCTGCAGCTTGACGTCTACCTGAACGACAAGGTGGGCGAGACCCTGAGGTCGTGGGGACACGAGATGTCGAGCACCACGGGCAGCCGGGGGCTCGGTGGCGGCTACCAGGGGATCCTGTTCGAAAAGGACCCGAGCCTGCCTGCGCCTTGCCTGGGCAAGAAGCATGGCGGGAAAGACGGAAAAGGCTGGAAAGGCGACAAGTGCCAGAAAGACGACGGGCCCATCAACGGCATTTACCGCGCCGGGACGGATACGGTCCGGAAGGACGGCCAGGCCGTGGGGTGGTGATCTTCGGCGGAAGCCGGTATCCTGACGTATAGTCGCAGGGAGGAGGACGGGGTCCGCCCCGTCCTCCACTACCGACGCGGTCCGGGAAACGGCGCCTCGCACGGGGCCCCCCCGTCGATGCAACCGATCTCCGTCCGGCCCCGGCCGCGCTGAGGCAGCCGCATGGGGACGGAGGTAAGGAACCGGAAACGGTTCAACGAGAAGCTCCTCGCCGGCATCTCCACACCCCCGTCGGAGGAGGAGCGGCTGCGCGAACTCGCAGGGGCCCCGGGGCCGGCATTCCCCCGCCTCCTCGTCTCCCGGGGGCTGCTGACTCCGGAAGCTCTCCTGCGGGCCTACGAAGAGCTGTGCGGCATCCCCGCATTCCGCGGTAATCCCGACAAGCCCGAGTCCGTGCACGCATCCTCCCTTCCTCTGCCTTTCATGCGCGCACGGCTGCTGTTTCCCGTTTCGGTCACGAACGGGACGATCACCCTGGCGATGGCCGACCCGCTCGATGCGGACGCCAGGGAGGCGGTCGCGAGAGCGACGGGCAGGAGGGTCGAGGTGCTGGCGGGGACGGAGGAAGGCGTCCGGGAGGCGATCGAGATCTCGTTCGGGGACTCGTCCTCCTCCATGGACCGGATCGTCGAGGCAGTTGCCGACGATGCGGCCGATGCCCCGGCGGGCGACGAGCGGGTGGAGCGGCTGATCGGGGTCGCGTCCGAGGCGCCCATCATCCGCCTGGTGAACTTCATCCTGGCCCGCGCGATCGAGAGGGGGGCAAGCGACATCCACCTGGAGCCGTACGAGAAGGTCCTCCGCGTGCGGTACCGGATCGACGGGGTGCTCGAGGACGTGGAGTCGCCCCCGCGGCGGCTGCAGACGGCGGTCGTCTCCCGCGTCAAGATCATGGCCCGCCTCAACATCGCGGAGAGCCGCCTTCCGCAGGACGGGCGCGTCAAGCTGCGGATCGGAGGGCAGGAGATCGATTTCCGGGTATCCACCGTTCCCACGCTCCACGGGGAAAGCGTCGTGATCCGCATCTTGGACCAGGCGTCCGTCCCTCTGGACATGGGGACGCTGGGGTTCTCCCCCGAAACGCTGGCCGCCTTCCGGCCGATGGTGTCGATGCCGTACGGAATGGTCCTGGTCACCGGCCCGACGGGGAGCGGGAAGACGACCACGCTGTACGCCGCGCTGCAGGAAATCCGGTCGGCAGAGCGGAAGGTCATCACCATCGAGGACCCGGTGGAATACCAGGTTCCGGGAGTCATCCAGATCCAGGTCAAGCCGCAGATCGGGCTGACGTTCGCGTCGGGGCTGCGGTCGATCGTCCGGCAGGACCCGGACGTGATCCTGGTGGGGGAGATCCGGGACCGGGAAACGGCCGAGATCGCGGTCCATTCCGCGCTGACCGGGCACATGGTGCTTTCCACCCTGCATACGAACGACGCCGCCGGCGCGGTGACCCGCCTGCTGGAGATGGGGGTGGAGGAGTACCTTCTCCCTTCCTGCCTCATGGGCATCCTGGCGCAGCGGCTGGTGCGGACGATCTGCGGGAACTGCTCCGCCCCGCGGGAGGTTTCGCGTGCGTTCCGGGAGGAGGTTGTCCGGGAGACGGGGGCGTTTCCGGAAGGGGAGCTGCGGGTCGGCAGGGGATGCGAAGCGTGCGCTGGCACGGGGTACCGGGGACGCGCGGGGATCTTCGAACTGCTCCCGGTGACGGAGGGAGTGAAGGAGCTGATCCTGTCGCGGGCCGATGCCGGCGCGATCCGCTCGCGGGCGGTTTCGGAGGGGATGCGCCTCCTTCGGGATGACGGGTGGGAGAAGGTGCGGCGCGGGATCACCACGGTCGAGGAAGTCGTCCGGGTCACGAGGGCGGGGTGACGCATGGCGGTCTTCGGCTACAGGGCCACCGACGCTTCGGGCAAGGTCGCCGAAGGGGCGATCGACGCCGCCGGGGAGCGCGTCGCGCTGGACCGGCTGCGGGAGATGGGCCTTGTCCCGATCCGCGTCTGGCCCGCCGCCGCGGCGGACAGGCGCGCGGAGGCGCCGGCCCGGAGGGGGGCGCGCGCGGCCGGGAAGGACCTCCTCCCGTTCCTGCACGGGTTCAAGACACTGCTGGCCGCTGGGATCCCGATGGATCGGGCGTTGGAGATGCTCGCGCAACTGTTCGGCGAATCGCCGATGGGCCCCGTGTCCGCGTCCCTGCTTCGGGAGGTTCGGGGCGGGAGCTCCCTGTCGGACGCGATGCGAAAGGCGCCCGGGAATCCCTTCAGCCGGTTCCTGGTCCAGATGGCGGAGGCGGGGCAGTCCACTGGCCGGCTGGAGGAGGCGCTCGACCAGGCCTACCGGCACATGGACCGCGACCGCGAGTTCCGGTCGGACGTCCTTGGATCGCTGCTGTACCCCGCGATCCTCCTGGCCGCGGCGCTGCTCTCGGTGGTCGTCCTGATGACGTTCGTGGTTCCCCGCTTCGCGGGGATGTTCGCCACCTCGGGAATCCTGCTGCCGCTGCCGACCCGGATGCTGCTGGGCGCCAGCGGGTTCCTCCGGGGGTACGGTCTCTGGCTGGGCGCCGCGGGAGCCGTGTTCCTGGTGCTGGCCCGGGGGGCGCTCGCGCGTCCGGAGGCGCGCAGGGCGTGGGACTGCCGCAAGATGAGGTGGCCGCTGGTCGGGGAGACGCTGGCCGCCCTGGAGACCTCGCGCGTTCTTCGCTCCCTCTCGTCGCTGCTGTCCGGCGGGGTGCCGATTCTTCCGTCCCTCGTGATCGCCCGCGAGGTAAGCGGGAACGCTGCGGTCCGGGAGGGGTTGGAAGCCGCGCGGCAGAGGATCCAGGGCGGGGTCACGGTGGCGCGGGCGCTGGAGGAGACGACGCCGTTCCCGACCCTGGCGCTGCAGATGATCGCCGTCGGCGAGGAAACCGGCCGGCTGGAGGCGATGCTCGCGTCGGTGGCCGACACGTACGAGGACGCCGCGCGGCGCACCATGAAGCGGTTCCTCTCCCTGCTGGAGCCGGTCGTGATCCTTGCGATGGGGCTCCTCGTCGGGTTCATCGTCTTCTCGATCTTTCTCGCCGTCTTCCGTTTGAACGAGGTGCCGTTTTGATGCGCCGGCGGGGCGGATTCAGTCTCCTCGAGCTCCTGATCGTGCTGTTCCTCCTCTCGCTGATCGCCGCGCTCGCCGCCCCCTCGTTCTCCCGGACGCTCCTGTCCGCCCGGCTGCGGGCCTCCGCGGCCGAGGTGCGCGCAACGCTGGCGAGGGCGCGTTCGATCGCGGCGGCGGAGGGGCGGGTGCGCGAGGCGGTCTTCGACCTGGAGGAAGGGAGGTTCGGGCTGGACAACGACGCCGTCCTGAAGGGGCTTCCCGAACCGATCCGGATCGGCGCCGTGCGGCTGGCGGGGGAAGAGGCGCGGGGGCCGGAGGCGCGGGTGCGGTTCTTCCCCGACGGGACCGCGGAGGAGGCGGAGGTGTCCGTCGACGCCGGAGACGGCGGGGAGATCCGGGTGAAAGTGGACCCGTTGACGGGGATCCCGGAGGCGGGTCCGTGAGAGGGCGGCGGGACGCGTCCGGGGGATTCACCCTCCTCGAAGTCGTCGTCGCGATGACGATCCTGGCGGCGGGGATCGCGTCGGTCTTCGGGCTCCTCTCCGGTTCGCTGCGGCTTGCCGCCGGGTCGCGCGACGCCTCGGAATCGGCGTTCTACGCCGCCCAGCGGCTGGAGGAGGCGCTCCTTCGGCCCGACCCGGAGGAGGGGAAGGAAGAGGGCGCGTTCGACGAAAAGTACCGGTGGGAACTGACGACCTCCGTCGTCCGGGGGGAGATGGAGGAAGGGATGGAGGGGGAAGAGCCGTACGATGAAATCCGCCTGCTGGTGACGGTCCGCTGGATGGACGGAAGCGACGAACGGTCCGTGGAGGTGGGGGCGACCCGTTGGATGCGGAGGGAAAAGGATGAGGACGCGTGAGCGGCGTCCGGGCGCGCCGGGCGGCTTCACGCTCCTCGAACTGGTCGTCGCTATCGCGATCCTTGCGCTGATCGCGGGGAGCGTCACGATGGGGCTGCGGATCGCGTTCGCCTCGATCGGGCGGGGGGAAGAAGTCGCGCGCAATGCGTCGCGCCTGCGCGCCGCGGCGGGGATCGTGGAGCGGTCGATCCGGTCCGCGGACCCCGTTCCGGTCGCCACGGAACATGGGGCGAACCTTTTCTTCCTGGGGGAGAAGAAGCGGGTCCGGTTCCTTTCGGCGGGACCGCCTGCGGTGCTTGGGCCGGGAGGCCCCCGCCTGATGTCGTTCCACGAGGTCTCCGGCCCGGAAGGGGGGCTGGCGGTGTCGACGGCCTCGCCGTTTCGCGCAGAGGGCGCGGGACGCTGGGAAGGGACCGAAGGGCGGCGGATCCTGCTGCCCGGGGCGGGGGATCTGGCTTTCTCGTATTCGTCGGGTCCGGACGGGGAGGGGCGTTGGGAATGGGAGGATTCCTGGGATCCGAGGGTTTCGGGCGGCCTGCCGGTCGCGGTCCGCGTGGAGTTCCTCGTCCCCTCGGCGGGAGGCCCGCGGAAGACGGCGTTCGTCGTGACGGTGGCGGCCGGAGGGGGGTCGGGCGGGTGAGGCGGGACCGCGGCATCGCGCAGATCCTGGTCCTGTGGGCCCTGCTCCTGCTGGGTACCCTGGCGGCGGGGTTCGCACTGTCGATGCGCACCGAGGCGCAGTCGGCCCGGAACGGGATCGACGACGTCCGCGCGTATTATCAGGCGCGGACGGGGGTCTCGAGAGCGTTCATGCTCCTTTCGACGCTGCCGGCGGACAACGTGATCCGGATGGGAATCGAAGGCGGGGAGGGGGACTGCTCCTACAGGGTTCGAGTGACGGGCGAGGGAGGAAAGCTGGACATCAACTCCGTCTCGGGAGACGAACTGCTGGAGATCCTGGTGAAGGGGGGGCTGCCGGAAGAGGAGGCGGAAAGCGTGCGGGACGCCATTCTCGACTGGAGAGACGCGGACGACGACAGGAGGCCGCACGGCGCGGAAGCCGCCGAGTATTCCCGCCTCCCGGAGTCGCTGCTCCCCAGGAACGGAAAGCTGGCGGGCATCGAGGAACTCCGGTGCGTGGCGGGCGTTACCCGCGAGTTCTTCGACCGGTTCCTGTCGAGGGTTTTCACCGTTCACGGGAGCGCTTCCCGCATCGATCCATCCATCGCTTCCGTAATCGTCCTCAACTCCGTCCCCGGCGTGACCCGGGAAGGCGCCGCCGAGATCCTCTCGATGCGGTCGGAAGGGGCCGCGTTCTCCGCCGCGGAACTCGCGGGGATGGCGGCCCGGGGGCTGCTGACGCGGAAAGCGGCATCGATGCTCTCGGGAAGGGAGACATCGCAGGTGTATGAAATCACCTCGACGGGACGGGCAGGGGGGAACGTTTCCCGCACCGTGAAGTGCCTGGCGGAAGTCGCCGGGGGAGGGGCGGTCACCGTCCTCCGGTGGGTGGACCTGGCGGCCCGCGGGGAGGAACCGTGAGACTGTTCCGGACCGCGCTGGGCATCGATATCTCGGGCTCCCGCATCGCGCTCCTGGCGGTCCGTTTCGCGCCGGGAGGTCCTTCCGTGACGATCCCGCCGCTGGCGCACGCATTCCGGGGGGAGCGGGAGGATGCGCGCCTCGAGGAGGCGGAGTCCGTCATCGGGGAATACGTCGCGCACCACGGCCTTGTTGGGGCCGACGCCTTCCTCGTGCTTCCAGCGGAGCGCGTTCAAATGGTGCGGGCAACCTTTCCTCCCCTGCAGGAGAAGGACCTCCGGGAAGCCGTCGGCCTGGAGCTCGACCGCCTGCTGCCCCTTCCGGCCGACACTCTGCGGTTCGGGTACATCAAAGTCCCGGAGCCCGCGGAAGAAGGCAAGGTCTCCCTCGTCGTGGCTGCGGTTTCCCGTGATTATATGGACCGGTGCGGCCAGCTCCTCTCCCGCGCTGGTCTGTCGCCGGCCGGATCGGTGCCATCGGCTTGGGCCGCGGGCTCCGCCATGACCCGGCTCCGGGGAAGGTCCACGGGGAAGCGGGAAGGTCTATCCGTGCTGCTCTGCCGGCTGGGAGAGTCCGTTGAATGCACCGTCTTCCGTGGGGAGACCCCGCTGTTCTGCTCCGCCCGCCGCTGTCCCGAGGAAGCGGCGGCAAAGGAAGGGATCTCCCTCGCGCTGGCGGGGCTGGCGGAGACGCCCGCTGGATCTGGGGATCCGGTGGAGCTGTACGCCCCGCCGGACTGGTTTCCCGAGCCGGATTTCCAGGCCGGTCCGGACGAAATTCCATTCCGCGTTGCAAACGATTTTCAGGCACGGGCTTCGGAAGCGATGTTCGAGTCGAGATTCCCGTCAGGCGTCTCGGCCCCGGAAACTTTCCTGTGCGCGTATGGCGCTGCCGTCGGAGGAAAGGAAAGGGACCTTCAGGCTTCGGCCCGTTCCGTCGCGATTTCCCGGGCGGCAAGGAAAGCCGTGCTGGCGTCCGCCGCCGCCGCCTTCCTGCTCGGCATCGCGTGGCCGGCCTCCGTTACGTTGAAGGCGCGGGAGGATCTCCGACGGCTTGACCTCAGGGCGGCGGAGCTGCGTCCCTTCGCGGAACGGCACGAGGCATCCATTGCCGAGGTCCGAAACGTACGCGAAAAGCTTGCGGTCCTGCAGGACTGGGAGGCTGCGCCCGGCTTGGCGATCATGATGCTGAAGGAGATCACCGATCGCTTCCCGAACGGGACTTGGATCTCGTCTCTGCGGATCGAGGGGCGGAGCGTGGAGATGGAGGGGTTCTCCCCCTCGGCGAGCGAGCTGTTCCCCGCGCTGACCCGGGACGGACGGTTCCGGGCGGTGGATTTCTCGGCCCCGACCATGCGGCAGGGGGAAAATCTGGAGCGGTTCAAGATGAAGGGGGAATACGTTCCCTTGCGGGAAACGCCGGACGCCGAAGATTCTTCGACCATCGGGGAGGGAACGTGAGATTCATGGAAGGCATGCTTGCGAAGATTCGCGGGATGTCCCCCCGGGAGAGAAGCCTTGTCGCCGGGTGCCTCCTGCTCGCCGCGGGCATTGCGGCGGCGAAGTGGGCGATCCTGCCCGCATACACGCAGCACAAAAAGAACCTTGTAACCATCCGCCAGCGCGTCGCCACGATAGAGAAGTACGAAGCGTTCCGAAATGGGCAGGGACTGATCGACGGGGAAGCGCGGCGGCTTGCGGAACGGCTGGGGGAGATGGAAGAAGGGCTGCTGGAGGGGGACAGCGCTTCGGCCGCAGGAGTCTCTCTCCAGGGACTGCTCAAGCCGCTTGCCCAAAAGCCTTCGACCCGGATGGCGGCGATCCGTGCGCTGCCGCCGGTGAAAAGAGGCGGGTACGTCGAAATCGCCGTGCAGCTCGATCTCCAGACCTCCACGGGGGAGCTCGCGCAGATACTGGCCGATCTCGCCCGGCAGCCGAAATTGCTCAGGGTGCGGAAGCTCCAGGCGAACACGGGGCTGTACCCTGGGCGGCCGCTTCGGGGGAAGGAAACGGTGACGGTGTCGATGGTCGTGGCCGGACTGTCCGCTGCCCCCCTCGAAGAGAAGGGAACGCCGGAAGGGGAGAGGCCATGAAAAGGGCGGTCCTTATCATCGGCGCCCTGTGCTCGATTGCCGTCCTGTTCGGCTGGAAGGCGCAGGATGCGTGGTTCGCGCCGCCGCCTTCCATCGGTGCGGCGGGAGCGCCGGCCACCGGCCTCCCGGGATCGGACGAGCCGGCCTCGGAGCCGGCTCCTCCGCAGGAAATCGCCGCCGCGGTCACCGCCGTCGCCGCCCGCCCGCTGTTCCGGCCGGACCGGCTGCCCTTCCGCGATGGGACGGCGGGCGCGGGCCCGGACGTCAGTGCGGAGCTTTCCCGGCTGACGCTGATCGGAGTGCTGACATTCGGCCGCGAGCTCAAGGGTGTCGTCATCGCAAAGGATGGACCCGCTCCCGGGCGGTGGGAGCTGAAGGCCGGCGACTCGCTCCTGGGGTTCAAGGTGAGAGAAGTCCGAACAGACGGCATGACCCTGACGGCGAACGGCAGGAAGTTTCAACTGCCGCTCTACGCGGGGCCCCCGACGGCGGAGGGGGGATCATTGCGAACCGAGGTCTTCAGGAACGCGCCTTCGAAGGGGGGAGCATATCGTCCGGCACCGACCATGCATATTCCGCCGAAGCCCCCTCTTCCGGCGGGGGCTGCAGGACAAGGACGGGTTCCGGCACGGATCCAGCCAATCGATAAAAGAGAGGATCAGGGAGAGAATAAATGAGATCCTTCATCCGGAAATTCCGATCTGCGATCTTCTCTCTTTCGCTGCTGGCGGCGGGGATCTCCGTTGCGGTGGCAGCCGCACCGCTGCAGGCCTACGACGGACCGGAATCCGAGGGCCAGGAAGCGCCGAGATCGACCGCTCCATCCGGCGCCCCATATGACCTTCCGCCTCCTGCGGCGCCGGCGGCCAAGCCCGTTTCGGCCGCCCCGCCGCCTTCCCCGGTTCCCCCGCATCCCGCACCTGCCGCCGGGGGCTTCTTCGTGAAATTCAACAACGCGGACCTCTACGAAGTAATCCACACGCTCGCATCCAATGCCGGCATCAACTATCTTATCGACCCGCGCGTTCGGGGTGTCGTGAACGTCCACACAAACGGAGTGCTGCAGGCTTCCTCGGCCCTCGACTTGCTGTTCGCCATCCTTCGCCTCAATGGCGCGGCGGCGATAAAGGAGGGGAACACCTACCATATCGTCCCGATCGCCGAGGCGAGGATGGAGCCGCTGCCGCTGTCGATGCCGGGGGATGGATCGGCGAAGGGCGGTCCAAACGAGGTGTCCATGCGCGCCTTCCCGCTGCAACACATCTCCGCGGCGGAGATGGCGAAGGTGGTCCGGCCGTTCCTTTCGGCGGGGAGCGAGGCCGTGGAAGTTCCCCGTTCGAACATCCTGCTGGTGACGGACACGGGAGGAAACCTGGAAAAAATTTCCCGACTGGTGGAACTGTTCGATTCCGATGTGTTCCGGTCGGCGGGGATGAAACTTTTCCGGCTCAAGGCGCTCGACCCCGAGGAAATGGCGAAAAACCTCGAAAACATCTTCGCGGCACTGGATTTCTCCGCCAGCGGGGCGAAACCCTCCGGCATCAATTTCGTTCCGATACCCCGGCTGAATTCCCTTCTGGTCGTCAGCGCTTCCTCGAAAACCATGGCGGACGTGGAGAAGTGGATCGGGGAGCTTGATCGGGAGGGCGGGTCTTCGGCCCGGTCAGTCTACAGGTATAGGGTCCGGTATGGGAAAGTCACCGACATCGCCGCCATCCTAGAACGTTTATATCCATCCAAAACCGCTTCTTCGACGGGAATGAGGAAGACGGAGTTCAAGCCCGTGGTTTCCCAGCTTCCGGGGCAGTCCTCCAATTTCCCCACCCAGCCGATTGCTCAGGCAAAGGATTCGACGGTGGTGGGGAGAGGCCCCGGACCGACTTCGAGGGAAAGGAAGAGGGAGTCGGAAGAGGATTCGAAGCCGTTCGACATCATCCCGGATGAGGCGACGAATTCCTTGATCATCCGGGCCAGCCTTTCGGAGTACTCGGACGCTCTCGGGATCCTGAAGGCGATCGACGTTTACCCCCAGCAGGTCCTCCTCGAGGTGCTCGTGGGGGAAGTGAACCTGTCGGACGACCTGAAGCTCGGGATCAGCTGGCAGTGGACGGAGACCCATAATGACGTAAGCCAAACCGCGAAGCTGGATCCGGGGTTTCTCGCGAACAATTTCAGCTACGTTGTCGACAAGACGAACCGGCTTACAGCGATGTTCAAGTCGTTGGCGGAAGACGGGAGAGCCTCGATCCTTTCATCTCCGAGCGTGATCGCCGCCAACGGGAAGAAGTCGAAGATCAACGTGGTGGATCAGATCCCCATCACGACATCGGTCCTGAACAGCGCGACGAACCCGCCGGTGACGACCACCACGGTTGAGTACCGCGATGTGGGCGTCATCCTCAATTTCACCCCGTACATAAACGACGATGGCCTGGTTACGATGGAGATCGAGCAGGAAGTGAGCGACGTGAACCTGGGTTCCTCGGTCAGCGGGTCGAACCCGAGCTTCTTCAAGCGCAGCATTACGACCAACCTGGTGGCTTCGCAGGACCAGAGCATCGTGCTGGGAGGGCTGGTCAAGGAGAAGAAATCGCTCGACCGCTCGGGACTGCCGTTCTTCTACAAGATACCGATCATCGGTTGGTTGTTCGGGTCCAGGGAGGACAGCGTGAGCCGGAACGAGTTGCTGATATTCATCACTCCGCGGGTGATCCGCAGCGTGGAGGAAGGGGTGAAGCTCAGCAGGGACTTCGAGGAACGGGTCGCCCAGTTGAAGGCGCGGATGCGCGAGATGAAAGGATTTCAATTGAAAGTGGACCCGGTGCTGCCGGTTCCGAACCCGGCGGAAGACAGGTCGCAGGCGCCTAAATGAACCGGGACCGGTCGCTTTCGGATAGGGTCGGAATGCAATCGGAACGCGAGCAGAAGAGGGACCGGGAAAAAGGGGCGAAGCTGTAAGCGCTGTCTTTGCGTGGAGCCGGCGGTCGGCCGGGGCAACAAGATCCGTCGCCATCCCTGGCGGCCAGCCGCTCCTGCGCCCTCCATGGCGCCCGCGGCACTAAGCCCTCCTGGCTGTCGCCGATTTGACCATCCATGGCCAGCGGGATTGTGCGCAGGTTCAATCCCTCACGTGTAACGGCTGGGGGAAAAACATGGAGCCGGCGGTCGGGATTGAACCGACGACCTGCTGATTACGAAGGCGGTATTTTGCTTAATGAATCCAGCACTTTGCGTCACTTATGTCGGACAAAACGGGTCAAAAAAGGGTAAAATGAACCGGCAAACGCGCCGCTGGCGCGCCTGAAAAAATGAACCGGCTGGGATGGCTGAGGAAGAAGGCATGAAGATAAAGCCCGTGCTGACCCCGGAAGAAACACGCAAGGCGGAAGCCCTTATGGCGAGGCTTCGCGACGAAGACGGCGTACTGCGCTGGGGCGCAAAGGATCCACGGCTCTCGCACGAAGAGGCCGTGCTGTTGCATGTGTACCTTTGGGAGATCCCGTGGAGCACAGCGGCGGAAATCGTGGGAATGGCGCGCGGGACCATGCCCGCATCCGACGTCATATGACAACGGAGGACGCGCCTGAAAAAATGAATCGGTTGTCGGGGGATAGACTGCCGCTGATCCCGGTAGTTGACAACGCGGGAACCGCTACCGCCTTCCCCCGGCTTCACCTCAAGCGGACCACCGAAGCGGAGGTGGATCATGAAGAAGGGCAAATCAACCCAAAGCCGGAAATCCCCCAATGACGCCCCGCGCAAGAAGGCGAGCGTACAGCCGACCAAGCCGACGCGGAGCGCACCGTCGCGCACCAAGAAGGATGAGGGCGAATCGCTCAAAGTGCGCGACCTCATCGCGAGCGATTTGAAATCGTCCCGGCGCGGCTTCCTTGCAGGGGACCGCGTGGAACTGTTCCGCACCATCTTGCGATGCGCCGAGTGGAATGTCCGGTTGCCGGATTGGGCTTATGGCGAATTGAGGGAAGCGTACCTGAGATACACCTGCCTCGAGGTTCGAACGTTGGATGAGGCGTTCGGTTTAGGGAGGCGGAAGGGAGCACACATCGGCGCTGAGCAGGATCGGATCCTCAAGGCGCTGCCGGTCTACGACGAAATTTGCAGGCGCAGGAAAGAAGGGGCACCTCTTACCGTTGAAACGTTCCAGTTGGCCGGGAAGATGTTCGGAGTATCGGCCGCGACAGCCCGCCGGTACTACGAGTTGTGTAAGAAAACGATGCCCCCAACCCACCGATAAACCAACGTTCAATATTTTCATTTTTTAGAATTTGTCAGCGCCGTAGAGGTGTAAGACGCTGTCCCTCGAAAGATAGATCCATGGAGGGACAATGCGGAACATACCTTCAGCCCTCGCGCGAATCCGGCACCAGCGGCTCTTGTCACAAACCGATCTTGCCATCGAGGTGGGGATCAACCAAACCCGCCTATCCCAGATCGAAAGAGGACGGCGTTCGGCAACACCGGATGAGGCGCAACGGATCGCCGATGTTCTCCGTGTTCCGGTAACGACGATCTTCGAATCTCCGAAAAAGGATCGGCGGTGACCGGCCCTTACCTAACATTGGCAGAGGCCGGCAAGTATTGCGGCAACCGAAGCGTAAAGTGGGTGCGTAGGCACCTCCTGCCGAACATTAAACACATCCACCCTCCTTCCGCCGGAATACTGCTTGATCGCGAATCCATTGATAACTTCATGCAACGGTTCGTCGTGGAACCCCTGAACGTAGATGAGATCGTTCGTGAAGTCTTACACCACGAGCGGAGGAGCCGGAAAGCCTCGATGAAATCGCAAGGCAGGCTGTGAAGGAGGTTACAGGGAGATGAGCGGCGGGGGGTATAAAGCGATCTACGTTCGGGTGTGGAACGACGAAAAGTTTCTGTCCCTGTCCGACGACGGCAAGTTGCTCTGGTTTTACATATTGACCTGTCCGCACCGGCACATGAGCGGCATCTTTTTGCTCGATCAGAGTTACGTTCTTGCCGATTTGCGATGGAAACCTCGACGTTTGCGTGCGGCTTGGAGCGAGTTGGTTGCAGGAGGCCTGATCCTATACGACGAAAATTCCCGCGTTCTGTTCATTCCCAACACCCTAAAGTACGACCCGCTCCAGAACGAAAATCAGGCCAAGCACGTTGTGCGTCATCTCGCGGCACTGCCAAAAACTCCTTTGATGGCGGGCTTCTGCGATGCCGCGATCCGCTTCACCACCGACCGTCGGTCCGTGGATTACCTCTCCACCAATCTCGCCCCGTTCATGAAAGGGCTTGATAAACCCTTTGATAAACCCTTTTACAAGGGTTCCGAAACCGTTTCGGAACAAGAACCAATACCAGAACCAATACCAATACCAAAAAAAGAAAAAGAAGAAGTAAAAGAACCAAGCCGCGAAGAGATGCCAACGCTGAACGTAGGCGGCGGAGCGCGGGCTGGCCTTTGGGGGCCGCCCGCTTCGCCATCTCACCCGAAGGGCAACGGCGGGAACGGCAAGTCAACCCCGTCGTTTAAGAAACGAATGGACTGGCGCGATTTCATCCCTGAGTTGCAACGGGGGGTTGATGCCGGGGAAATCCCCGTTGCATCGGCGAAGCAAACTCTATTGGCTCTCGATGCCCCGAAAGCCGAAGTGGATGAGTTGTTCGGAAAGGAGGCAACGATATGACCGACATGAAGGACACGACCGATAGGACCGACATGACCGAACCGAATCCCTGCATCACCCTGAACTGCCGCATGCAGAAAGAGCCGATCGCGGTCTGCAAGGACCATTGTTGCCCCTATCACTGGCAACGGGAGGGGCGGGAAGATCGCGCAAAAAGGGACGCCAGTGACCGGGCGGCGTCCAAGCCCGGTAAAAAAGATGGATTACCTGATACATAATCAGCAGGTCGCGCCGATGAAAGATGATGAAATTCAAGAGGTTACTGAGCCGACCGGGACGCCGGGAGCGCCGGGGGCGCGTTCTTCGAGGCGGTTGCCGATGACCACGGGCGAGACGAAGCGCAAGAGGTCCTCGAAAAACCACGAAAACCTTAAGAAATATTGGGAAACGCACCCTTCCGGCCCCAACTTAAAGCATGGGGAGAAGTCACGGGTCGTCCGGCGGAGGTTCACGGACCTCCGGACCTCACAAGGGCGGGAACTGGCGCGGATTCTGGGGGAACTCGAAGATGACCTTGGCTCGCTGTCCGGGGGGCAACGGATACTCATGGGGAATCTCGCGGCGAAGTTGGCGATCGTCCGGTCCATCTCGGCGTGGATCGACCGGCAGACGTCCATCGTTGCGGACGGGAAACTCCTGCCGATCGTCGAGACGGGCTTTATGGGGTACATGAACGCGGTCGAGCGGACCGTCGTCCTCCTGTACGACCTCGCCGGGAAGAGACCTCCTCGGACGGTGGACCTTCAGTCCTACATCGAGGGGAAGCGGCGGAAGAAGAATCCGGACAACGGGAGCGGCGAGTGAACATCATCGACACGATCCTCGACCCGAACCTGTTCGGTCGGTTCTTTAGCGACTTGACCTCGTGGAAGGCGTGGATTGTCGCTCTGCAGGCGGTTTTCGGATTGCCGATGGAGGAGTCGGATGTCACCAAGTTCATTAAGCACACAGGCAGGGAGACGCCTCCAGCGGCGCAATCCAGAGAGGCGTGGTTCATCGTCGGGCGTCGTGGCGGGAAGTCCCGGATCTCCGCGTTGATCGGGGTATTCCTCGCGTGCTTTCGTTCCTACCGGGACATCCTCGCTCCGGGGGAGCGGGGGATCGTCATGCTGATCGCATGCGACCGTGGGCAGGCAAAGGTTTTGATGCGGTACGTCGTCGCGTTCCTCGAATCCGTGCCGATGCTCGCGGCCCTGATCGAGCGGCGGACGGAGGAGGACATCCACCTGACGAACGGAATCTCCATCGAGGTGCATACGGCCTCCTTCCGGGCCGTCCGGGGAAGGACGGTCGTCGCGGCTCTTCTCGACGAGGTTGCCTATTGGCGGTCGGACGAGTCCGCGAACCCGGACGAGGAAATCCTGAACGCGATCCGCCCTGCGATGGCGACGGTTCCGGGGGCGATGCTCATCGCGATCGGGTCCCCGTATTCCCGGCGGGGCGTCATGTACCAGACCTACAAGGAACACTACGGGAAGGACGACTCAGACGTGCTCGTCTGGAAGGCCTCCACTCGGGACATGAATCCTCTGGTTCTGCAAAAAGTGATCGACCGCGCCTATCTTCAGGACGCAGCGGTCGCGGCGGCGGAGTATGGAGCCGAGTTCCGGTCCGACCTCGAAGCGTTCGTCGCGCAGGAGGCCGTCGAGGCCGTGGTCGTTCCGGGCCGTTACGAGTTACCCCCGCTCTCGGGCATCTCCTATTCGGCGTTCGTCGATCCGTCCGGGGGAGGGCAGGACTCTTTCACCCTGGCGATCGGTCACTCGGAGAAGGGTACGGCGATCCTCGACGCCGTTCGGGAACGGAAACCTCCCTTCAGTCCGGAGGCGGTGGTCGCCGAGTTCGCGGAACTGCTGAAGACGTACCGGATCCGCGAGGTCGCTGGCGATCGGTACGCGGGAGAGTGGCCGAGGGAACAGTTCCGAAAAGCAGGGATCGAGTATCGGACCTCGGAGAAGTCGAAGTCGGAGATATACGGCGAACTTCTTCCGGTCTTGAACAGCGGGCGGGTGGAACTTCTCGACAGCGAACGGCTCGTATCGCAACTCGTCCGCCTCGAACGCAGGACCGCAAGGGGCGGGAAGGACAGCATCGACCACGGTCCCGGAGGACACGATGACCTAATCAACGCGGCGGCAGGCGTGCTGGTTCAACTTCAAAGGCAACGATCCACTCCGGGGATATTTTTCCTCGGCGTGGGAATCAACGATTAACGGAGGACGAAAATGGCGAAGAGCACGGCAGAAAAAATGAAGGAGCGGCTCCTTACTCTCGAAGCGGCGGAGGTGGAACTCGCGGCGGCGGAAGCGGAGGTGCTGGGGCTGGCGCGGAAAGTCGAGGAAGCCGACCGGGCCGTGCTGGCGGCGAAAGCCCAAGCCGTCGGCGGCGGGTGGAAGGACCGGCAGGCGGTGAAAGCCGCAGAAGCCGACCGGCGCGCCTTCGCGGAGGACTTGGAGCGGGCGAGAGGAATCGCGGAGAAGAAGCGACACGCCGTTGAGGATCTTCGGGATGAAACCGGGATCCTGAAGACCGAAGCGGCTTCCCGGCTGACGCGGGCGGCGGTCGAGAAAACGGAAGCGCTCATGGAGGACATTCGCAGGAAGCAGGCGGACCTCGTAGAGACCGCAAAGAAGGCGGTCGCGGTGCGCTTGGCCGTCGCGAGCGTCGTTCCCCGGCGGATCGTCTCTCAGAGGATCCCTGGCAAATTCTTCAAGGTGGTATCCGCCGACCCGGCGCTGAAGGAAATCTACAAAAGCAACAAGCCGCCTGGTTCCTTCTCCGTCGAGCCGCTGAAGTGCCTCGCGGGCGTGCGGGCTGGGAAATGGCAGATCGTCGAGGGGCAGGACCTGACGATCCGCCCCGAGGAGATCGAAACGATTTGGGGCGACGGTCCTCTGCCGGAGGCGGTCGATGCGATCCATAAATTGCACCTCGGGAGACTGGTCGGGGACGAGAACGCTCGCGAGTTGGATTTCCAGCGGCTCGCGGCGAGCGTTACCGAGGAAGAGATCCATCAGGTCGCGAAGGAATTGGAGGGCTAAGGCCATGGAACGAAAGGTATTCGCCGGGGATGTCAGGGCGGTCGATGAAAAGGAACTGATCGTCGAGGCGGCAATCACTACCGAACACGTTGACCGCGTGGGGGATGTCGTGCGAGCCGATGGGGTTCGGATCAAGGGCAAGCCGGTGGTCCTGTTCGGGCACGGGAGGGATACCGCCGGGATGGAGCCAGTGGCGAAGCCCCTCTCCATCCGGAAAGGCGAGCATAACGGAGAGAAGGCACTTATCGCGAAGACGCGATTCTTTCCGGACGAACGGGGAAGGCGACTATTCCGAAAGGTGAAGGAAGGTTACATCAACGGGTGGTCGATCGGTTTCTCCGTCATCAGCGCGAAGCCGCGTCCCGGTGGAGGACGCGACATCAAGGAATGGGAACTACTCGAATACTCCCTCGTTGGCGTTCCGGCGAATCCTAACGCGACTACGGTGAAGAACCTCGCCTTCGGGATCGCGGAAAAGGGCTGTTCCTGCAATTGCTCGAAAGCGGGCTTCCGGTGCGGAGGACATAAGGACCAGCGGGACCATCAGGACCAGCGGACGGTCACGATTCCGCTTTCCCGATGGCGGGGGGCGATCCGATGACGGATTCGGTGACGGATTTTTTCGAGGCACACGCCAACGTGCGGCGGCTTTTCCCGCGCGGCTTCAACGTGCTGTCGGAATGCCTGAAACACGATGTCCGCGCGGTCCGGTTGAAGCGGTGGGGGTTGCTGGAAGTCCCCGCGTGTTACGGGGAGGGAGAGATCATCCTTGACCCGGATACGGACGTGAAGCGGCTCGCGGGAGTCATATCCCGAAGGAACGGGATACGGATCGATCCGGAGGACGTTTTCGTGTGGCTGTTTCTGCACGAGGTCGGCCATCACGTCCGCCGCCATGTGTACAAGCCGTCCAACAGGGACCCATGGGAAGAAAAGAAAGCCGAGGAGTTCGCGAAGCAGGAGTTTCTCCGGTGGAAGGAACGGACGGCATGAGTTTCCCCCGGCGTCCTCCGAGGTCCGCGCGGGGCCTTCAAAGCCCATCCCCAGCCGGGGGGATCATCGCGGGGGTGGGCGCGCGACGGGGGGCGATCCTGTGAGGTCGTCCCCCCGACCTTTCCCCAAGGAGGGAGCGGAGGGGCAGAAAGAGGGCCGCGCATGACTGCTGAACTTGTCCGTCCTGCGTCCGAGGTCCGCATAGGAGGTCCGATCTTTTTCGAGCCGGGGGCAAGGGGAGGGGGGCATGAGGAGCACTTTCCAAGCACGAAGAAGGAGGCGCGGGAGGGCGGCGCATAGTGAGCCGGAAGGACAGCCCCGACGCGTGGCTCGCATGGGCTTCCCGCACTCTCGACGCACAATCCCGGCCCTTCTCTCCACGAATGGAATGGATGCCAAGAGGCGACCACCGAACCAAAGACAGCCGGGAGGTGGCACTGTCCGTCAAGATCCTCGCGGAGAAGGCATCGCACAAGGTATGCGGGAATGGCGTTGGCTTCAAGTTGCTGATGGATTTCTACGTCGCCGAGATGTTCTGGCATTCCTTCACCGGACCGGAACAGGCCATCATCCACCGGATGCAACAGGACTTCGCCGAGCGGCTTGTAGCGGCGGGATTCCTGCCGCCGGATAGGGGCAGAGAACGGTGAGCGACGGTCGTATTAGCGGAAACGAGGACAGCATCCGGCGATTGTTCGCGGAATTGATGCTCCAAGCGGTAACGGACGCGAAGAGGGGAAAAGGCCGAGACGCGGACGATGCGCGTCGCTGGCTCAACGACGACCGGGAAGACGTCTTCTCCTTCCGCTCGGCGTGCTCCGTGCTGGACCTCGATCCGGGAAGGGTGCGGAAAGCGTTATGGCGGGGATGAGGGCCGGAAGGCCGACGATCTTTGAAAATCGCCTTGTGAATGATGGCACGCGCAATCTATCATCGTATCCATCTATGCCATGGGCAAAGCCAGAATATAAACGGTCGCAGGTGGATGCGGCAGGTTTGGTCCTCGTAGCCCCGGACCCTGATTGGTACCGCCTTGGCGAGGCGCTGGAGATTATAAACAATTGGCGCTCATCGCACAGTTTCCCGCTAAATACCTTTCAAGTGGGCTTGCGACGGATGGCAAGGCATGCAGACCCCGAATGTCTTGTGGCTCAACGGATCAAACGTCTTTCTTCTATCGAAGATAAGTTGCGGCGGTTTCATACGATGAAACTATCGCAGATGCAGGACATCGGCGGCTGTCGCGCCGTAGTGAAGAACGTGCGCGCCGTTAAGCATGTCGCAGACTTTTATCTTCAAAGCGACCTGAAACATAGACTGGACCATATAGATAACTACATCGAAAAACCGAAAAGGTCAGGGTATAGGGGCATCCATCTGATCTATCGGTACTTCAGCGACAAGAACACGACCTACAACGGGCTGAAGATCGAAGTTCAGATACGTTCCCCGCTTCAACATGCTTGGGCGACGGCTGTGGAAACGGTAGGAACGTTTATTCAGCAAGCATTGAAATCAAGCCGTGGCGAGGAAGAATGGCTTCACTTCTTCAAACTCATGGGCACGGCCATCGCCCTGAGAGAGAAGACACCCCCTGTCCCTGACACCCCTGATGACAGCAAGAAACTGGTTCGCGAACTGAAGCATTACGCACGTTCGCTGGATGTTGAAGCCCGCTTGACAGCCTACGGCGCGGCATTGAAAACTTGGGAACAGTCAAGCATGGAGGGTGCGCGATACTACCTCCTGCATCTCGATCCAGGCGAACACAAGATTACGATCCGGGGCTTCAAGGCGAGAGAACTTGAGCAGGCCTCCGAAGAGTATCTGGCCGTTGAGAAGGCGATTACCGGTCATCCAGGATCGGATGCGGTGCTCGTATCCGTCGAATCGCTGGCATCCCTCCGTAGGGCATACCCGAACTACTTTCTTGATACGCATGCGTTCATCAAGACGGTAAAGGAAGCACTATTGTCAATCGGCATTCAATATTGACCCGCCATCGGCGTCCAAGATTGACCCACCCCTGAAGGTCAGTTCTTGCCGTTTGCCCTGGTCTTGATCCTCCAGGATTCGTTCCCCGTCTCGACGATCTCGCAGTGATGGGTGACCCGGTCCAGAAGCGCCGTCGTCATCTTGCCGTCGCCGAAGACCTGCGCCCACTCGCCGAAGGTCAGGTTGGTCGTGATCAGCAGCGAGGTTAGCTCATAGAGCTTGGAGATCAGGTGGAACAGCAACTGGCCGCCGTTTTTCGAGAACGGCAGATAACCCAGTTCGTCCAGAACGACGAAGTCGAGGCGGGCCAGGGTCTCGGCCATCCTGCCGCCGCGGTTGGCCAGTTTTTCCTGCTCCAGTTGGTTGACCAGGTCGAGCAGGTTGTAGAACCGCCCTCTCATGCCGCCACGGATGGCCTGCCGTGCGATGGCGACCGCCAGATGGGTCTTGCCGGTGCCGGTCCCGCCGACGAAGATGATGTTGCTCTTCTCGCCAAGGAAGCGCCCTTCGTAGAGCGACCGTATCTGGGCTTCGTTGGCGGGCGAGGCGGCAAAGTCGAAGCTGTCCAGGTCCTTGCCCGTGGGGAACTTGGCCAGCCCCATGCGGTAGCGGATGCTCCGCACCCGCCGCTCGGCCAACTCCGCAGAGAGCAGTTCCAGCAGGATCTTTTCCGAGGTCTTCTTCTGCTTGATTCCCGCCGCCAGCACCTCGTCCAGGGAGCCTTTCATGCCGTGGAGCCGCAAGGTGCTCATCGCCTCCAGTATCTGGTCACGTAGCAAGGGCGCCTCCGCTGAGCAGCCGGTCGTACCGGCCGCAGTCGGCGACCGGAGGCAGCCTGAGCACCGGAAGCTGGGGCGGAAGATCGCAGGTGGCCACAGGGGCCCCATCGTTCTTCCGGGCCAGCAGACTCAAGATCACGTCCTTGCTGATCGCTCCGGCGGCGATTCCGGCGGCGCAGGCGTCGGCTACATCGTCGAGCCCGTAGGTGAGAACGGCGCAGAGGATGCCGACGAACTGCCGGTCGCCGTCCGAGTGGCTGGACATGGCCGCCCTCACCGCCTGGAGCGGCTCCGGAAGCTCCCACTCCTTGAAGGGAGCGCCGTTCCGGAGCGCGCCCGGCTTGTATTGAAGGGCCTCGACGTAATGCCAGGGGTCGTAGGCCGTCTTGTCCCGACCGAACAGGCGAGGATGGCTGCCGACCACCTGGTCGTCCGCCACGAGGACCAGCCGGTTGGCATAGACACGCACCGTGGCCGTTTTTCCAACGGCCGAAGCGTGCACGCTGTACCGGTTCCGCTCGAACAGGACCAGCGACGTGGAGGAGACCCGGGCCACCGCCTCCCGATATCCGTCGAACGGCACCGGAACAGTCAGCAGGTGCTTGCGCTCCTCATCGAAGACCTCGGCTACGGTTTTCTCCGGGAACTCGGGATGTTTGTGCCCGGCGGCCAGCGTGCGACACTCATCGGCCAGGGACCGGTTCATCTCTTCCGGATCGGCGAACTTGCGGCGGGGAACGAAGAGGCGCTTTCGGAGGAAGCCGACCTGGTTCTCGACCTGGCCTTTCTCCCACGCCGCCGCCGGAGTGCAGGCCACCGGCTCGAACAGGTAATGCGACGCCAGCGCCTGGAACTTCCGGTTGAACGTGCGATCCTTGCCCAGGAGCACCTTGACGACCACCGTCTTCAAGTTGTCGTAGATTCCCCGGCGGCACACACCCCCATAGAACTCGATGGCCCGGATGTGGGCGTCCATGACCATCTCAAGCGTCTCCCGGGTGTACGCCACGCAGAACGGCATCCGGCTGTGACACAACCGGAACTGCGCCACCATCACCTTGGTGTAGGCGCCGCCCAGCTCCACGTATTCGTAGCTCCAGTCGAACTGGAATGCCTCGCCGGGTGCGAACGACAGCGGGATGAACGCCTTGGCCATGCGGCTCTTCTCCCGCTCCTTCCACTGCCGAACGTACCGGCGGATGCTGTCGTAGCCGCCGGTAAATCCCTCCCGCTGCAACTCCTCGAACAGAAGATAGGCCGTCCGCTGCTCCCGGCGGGGAAGTTGCTGGTCCTTCCGAAGAAGCTGCGACAGAAGCTCCTCGAACGCGCCCAGCTTCGGCCGAGGCTGGGTCTCCCTACGGTAGACCAGCTCGGTGACGCCGCTACGGATGATTTTCTTGACGGTGTTCTTGGACAGGCGGTAATCCCGGGCGATCTGCCGGATCGACTTCCCCTCCCGGTGGTGCGCAAAACGGATCTTGCTGATGGTCTCCACGATTAACATCTCCCTGGTTGTCTCTCCTTCCCCTGCCGAATCTACAGAGGATGGAGGAGGTCCAGGGGTGGGTCAATTTTCGACGCCGATTACCCCCCGAAGTGGGTCAATATTGCACGCCGGTTAACAAGCACTATCGGGCTGATTTCTCGCTATTGGAATAGTGAACATACGTTGCGTTTACGCCCCGAGGACGGCGACCGTCATTTGCCACGGGTTGCCGTCATCATCACGGCTTGTCTCAGCACCGACATGAAGCAGTTTATATCTGTGGGCGGAGATGTAGTGGTTTACAGAATCAGAAAAATTGCTTCCACCGATCATTTGTTCACAATGATCACAACGGCGCGTATCACCTGTCGAAATGTGAACGATGTGGCCTACCCCCTCGTAATAGCTTTTATCCGCCATGTCATTTCGCCCCTTTCGGTATTTTTTTAATCGGATGGTGCCCGAACAGGTCTTCTACTGTGATTGGAGACCCGCTCGCTGAATGGTGTAGTGGAAAATTTATGTATGGCCCGGTGAATAGAACTTCGCCGTCTTTCGCAATCGCATAAACGTATGAGTAAGATTTTGAAAGGTCCCCATCCTTCCGCGTTACTGCGAACTCGCCGCAAAGCGCCGGATTCGGATCAGCGGATTGTGGTCCTCCGTAACCGCTGGCGTAGGCGCTCGTAATTTCGTACATCCTTCTCAGGTTCTCGGGTAGGTCATCAACCGATATCGGGAACAATCCGCCTGGCGGGTGAACGCCTTCCATAAGTTTCCGGGCGGCTTCCACGTTTTTTACTGATGTCCAATCTGGGAGGTGTTTCGGTCGCGGCATGGGTTTATATCTAATCCTTGAACTGTACGTATAGGCCGATCAGCACGCCGATCAGCGCACCCCAAAATCCGAGCATCCATACACCAAGCAAGCCGAGGATCGTGGCCCACGGTACGGTCAGGAGCGCGAAGATTCCGCCGAGGATGGTGAGGACGGTGAACAATGGGGGACTCCTTAGTGATTCACCAATGCTGGATGTTCGCGCTCACTCCCGGTTAAAGGTCGTTTTCGATCTCGTATTTGGTCCTGCCGTACTCAACGAGTTTTTCGTAAAAAGTTACCAGCAAGCAGATGAGTATAAAGATTGGGACTCCAATCCAATTCGGTAGATATTTCCCTAAAATGATAATTCCTCCGACATACGCGGAAATAAAGATAAGGCTGCGCACGGAAAACTTGGGGATAGTGATTTTGTCTCCCCCCATCATGGCCCAAAGCGCGATACCCAGCGCAACATACCAGACCCAATTCGGAATGCTCGAAACCGTATTGGATATTTCCCACGGGATTAACGAAGAGGCAAATTCTGCTATAAACCAATAGATAATAAAAAACACAACAAGGCATCCTGTTTGGCCGAAGGCGTGTTTGAACTGTTCCCATGCTTCAGGGAGGGTTACTTGTGAGAGGTAAAATCTGGTGTCCTTCGGTTTATCCGCGCCCTCTTGCCGTCCCCTCATTAACCACCCCCTTGCGGGTCAGTAGCCGGGCATCGATACCGTACAGTCGCAAACCGGGCAACACCAGCAATGAGACCCATCATACTTGCCCATACGTGAGGTCCTGTTACTCCCGTCGAAACATTTTGGGCAAAAAGGACCTTCAAACTTTTCTTCCCCTAAAGGTCGCCAATACACATTGTCACGATGTTCCATATTCTCGCGTATTTGTTGTTTCTCGCGGATGTCGAGCAGTTCTTGCCGAAGGTGTACATTGTCCTCCGCAAGTTTTATGCATTCCATTTGAAGATCGACCAGTTTTTGATTGAGTTCGGCGTTTCTGATCTTGTCGGCCGCGCTGACGGCATCTTTGAGTGCCTCATACCATCCCATAGAGCCATTACCTCCATTCTTGCAACTGTATATCGTAATACCCCATCCATGATGTAAAGGAAATAGCCCATCCGAGGTCTAATCCTCCTGTAAAGAAACCTCTTTCCACCGTATTTCTGAAATTGTAACATTGTTTCTATATATCGTCATGTGACGATATAAAAACGGGGAGAAGGAGGCAGGTGATGGGGGACAGGGACAAGACGACGATCTTCGCGGTGATCGACCGGAAGCGGAAGAAGGCGCTCTTCCACCAACTGATCGACGACGGGATGCTTTACAAGGATTGGCTCTGCCAGCAGATCGACGCGTACACGAAGCCGAAGCCGAAGGGTCTGTCGCGGTTCACGGGAAAGGAGGCGTAAAGCATGGGCGCACTGGTCCGCGAGAAGGTGAAAGGCTCGGGGATATGGTGGGTCGTCATCTGCCATAAGAAGAAGCGAAAGTATGTTCGCGTCGGCTCAAAGGATGCCGCGAAAGCCGTCGCCCGGAAGGTCGATGAAAGGTTGGCCAGCGGCGCGCTCAACATGGATGCCCCGGAGGTGCCGACGTTCAAGGATTACGCCGAGAAATGGTACAAGGGCCATGTCTGTACCAACCTGAAGGCATCCAGCCAGCGCGGAGCGCGGACCCTGTTGGACAAGAGGTTGCTCCCTGCCTTCGGGGAAAAGCCGCTGGACGGCATCACCCGCGAGGACATCCGAACCTTCTGCGCCGGGGCGATGGAGACGGGGCGGCTGAAGATGAAGAAGGCAGAAGACGGGACCGCCGTGAAGACCCTCGCTAGGGCTTCCGTCATGGGAGTAGCGCGGACCCTTTCGGCCATCTTCAACATGGCCATCGAGGACGGCATCCTTTCTGCGAATCCCGCACAGCGCCCCCGCCGGTACATCAAGGCGGGGGATCGGAAGAAGGAGATACAGGTGTTGACGCTGGAGGAAGGCAAGGTGCTCCTCGCGGCGGCGAAACAGCATTACGCGAGGTTCTACCCGTTGCTTGCGGCGGCGCTCTTCACGGGGATGCGGCAAGGGGAACTGATCGCCCTGAAATGGGAAGACGTTGATTGGCACGGGAAGTTCATCGAGGTGAGGCGCGCCGTATGGGAAGGCCATGTATCGACGCCGAAGAACGGTAAGGGGCGGCGGATAGACATGAGCGACCACCTGGCGGCGGTCCTGAAAAGCCATCGGCGCGTGCTCGCGGCCGAAGCCCTTGAAGAAGGGAAGACCCTGAACGAGTGGGTGTTCCCTTCGGCCGAGAGAACGTTACTTGACGCCGCGAACGTGCGGCGGTCCTTTTCCCTCTCGCTGAAGAAGGCGGGGCTTCGGCAGATGCGGTTCCACGACCTGCGCCACACGTTCGCTTCTTGGCTGATCGCGGCGGGGGAATCCCTCCCGTACGTCCGGGATCAACTCGGCCATCACTCCATCGGAATCACGGTGGACACCTACGGGCACCTGATACCGGGCGCGAACCGGGGCGCGGTGAACCGGCTGGCGGCGGCGGTCGAAAACGCGCCGCTGGCGCGCCGGGACGCCGAAGCGTCCCCCGAAGGCGAAGACGCCGAGCCGTGCAACGTATCGGCTATCAAGGAGATTTGATGGAGCCGGCGGTCGGGATTGAACCGACGACCTGCTGATTACGAATCAGCTGCTCTACCACTGAGCTACGCCGGCGCGAACGGTCGGAAACGCGCGTGAATTAATAAATATAGGGAAGCGCGGAGGGGACGTCAAGCAAAACCGGGACGTAGATGAGTTCTCCGCCAAAAGAGGGACAGAGGTGAGAGGACCGCAGAGCGGAACCCTAGAACAAACCGCAGAACTAAACCGCAGAACCGGGACGTAGATGAGAAGTCCAAAATCCTGGAAGTCCGACTGCCTGGTATGAAGGACTTCTCATCTACGTCCCCGTTCTGCGGTCCTGCGGTCCTCAAGAGTGTCCCCGTTCTGGCGGAGAACTCATCTACGTCCCGGTTTTGGGGTCAACTCGGCTCTATCCTGTACTGCTCGATATGGAACTTCTCGGAGGCGGAGATGTTCACCTTCATGCCGAACTTCTGCTCGAGGAGCTCGAGGAAGCGGCGCTCCTCGCCGAACAGCTCCTCGGCGAGGGCGGGGTGGACGTACAGCGAGACCTGGCGGCCCGACAGGAGCAGGCTCTGGCGCTCGAGGGCGCGGAAGATGTCGTAGCAGATCGTCTTCTTCGACTTGATGACGCCCTCGCCCGAGCAGTAGGGGCACCCCTCGGAGAGCGAGCGCCCGAGGCTTTCGCGGACCCGCTTGCGGGTCATCTCGACCAGGCCCAGCTCGGAGATCTTGCAGATCGTCGTCTTGCTGCGGTCGGCGGTGAGCGCGTCGACGAGGGCGTTGTACACCTTCTCGCGGTTCTCCTCGCTCTTCATGTCGATGAAGTCGATGATGATGATCCCGCCGATGTTGCGCAGCCGGAGCTGGTAGACGATCTCCTTGACCGCCTCGAGGTTGATCTTGACCGTCGTGTCCTCGAGCGAGGAGCGGCCGACGTACTTGCCCGTGTTCACGTCGACGACGGTGAGCGCCTCCGTCTGCTCGATCACGATGTAGCCGCCGCTTTTGAGCCACACCTTCTTGTCGAGCGCGCGGGTCACCTCGATCTCGATGCCGTAGTTGTCGAAGACGGGCTCGGGGCCGTCGTACAGCTCGACCTTGTCGAGGATGCGCGGGAAGAACTGCTGGGCGAAGGCGCGGACCCGGTTGTACTCGTCCGGGGAATCGATGACGATGCGGTCGGAGTCGCCGGAGAACAGGTCGCGGACCGCCCGCGCGGGGAGGGAGAGCTCCCGGTGGATCAGCGCGGGGGCCGCCGCGTTCTCGCTCTTCTTGCGGATCGTCTCCCACAGGCGGACGAGGTAGTCCATGTCGGAGCGCAGCTCCTCCTCGGAGCCGCCCTCGGCGGCGGTGCGGACGATGGCGCCCATCCCCTCGGGGCGGATCGACTCGACGATCTTCGTCAGCCGGTCGCGCTCCTCGAGGTCCTCGATGCGGCGGGAGATCCCGATGTGGTTCGACCAGGTGAGGAGCACGAGGTGGCGGCCGGGGAGGGTGATGTGGCTGGTGATCCGCGCGCCCTTCGTCCCCAGCGGCTCCTTGGCCACCTGCACCAGGAGGTGCTGCCCCTCGCGGATCAGCCCCTCGATCGGCGGGAGGAAGTGCTCCTGCGGGAAGCGGGCCGGGCGGATGCCGATGTCGTCGGGGAGCTCGGGCTCCTCGGCCGCGTCGGTGTCGAACTCGAGCTGCGGCGTGACGAAGTCGCCCGCGAACAGGAACCCCGCCTTGTCCATGCCGATGTCGACGAAGGCGGCCTGCATCCCGGGCAGGACGCGGATGACCTTCCCGTTGTAGATGTTGCCGACGGAGTTCTTGTCCTCGCCCCGCTCGATGAGCAGCTCCGCGAGGGCGCCGGACTCCAGGGTGGCCACGCGCGTCTCGTACGGCGCCGCGTTGATCACGATGAGCTTGCTGGGTCTCTGCATCTATGCCTTTCCCCGGCGGGGAATCAGCTCCGCCGATTCCTTCCGGACCGCGAGCCGGTCTGGCGAAAGCGGCGCGCGGAGCAGCGCCGCGGCGGCCTCGACGGGCCGCACGCCTTTTCCCGTGCCCTGTATGATTCTAATGAAGATGCCCTCGTCATTCACCCGGAAATCCTCCACGAGCGGTTTCAGGTCCAGCTCGGTCACCTGCGCCTCGCGGACGAGGGCGACCGGGAACGCTTCCGCGGCGCGGAACGCGGCGAGCCGCTCCGCGGCCCGCGAAGGCGACGCCTCCTCCGGCAGCGGGTGTCCCGGGAGCGGGCGGAGGACGTAGTCGGAGGCCAGGTCGAAGTCGGACATGCGCGGGGAGCCCGGCGGGACCGACTTCGCCTCGATCACGCGGACGCCCGCGGGCAGGTGCGGCGCCAGCGCCTCCGGCAGCTCCGGGGCGACGACCGGCAGGTCGAACTCCGCCTCGAGGAACTCGCGGGCGCTGTCCGTGCCCACCGCGAGGGCGGGGCCCAGGGAAATCCTCGGCGCGGGGTTGAAGCCCTGGCTGTACGCGACGGGAAGGCCGGCGCGCCGCAGGGATCGCCCCCACAGCGACTGGATCTCCAGGCCGCTCAGGTATCTGGCGGGCCCCTCCTTGGCGTAGGCGATCCGCACGACGAAGCGGCGCTGCGGCTGCGGCTGCGCGGGCGGGGCGGCGGTCGCCCCCGGGGGGGCGGGCGGAGCTTCGCCGGCGGGGGAGGGCGCCGGCATGCGGCCGGCGTACGTGATGTTCGAGAGCCCCGGCGGGCACGCGCCGCAGGAGCTGCAGCCGGCGGAGCGGCAGTCGGGGGTGGTCTCCCCGGCGCGCGCCTTCTCCCGCTCGGCGAGCAGGAAGGCCCGCGCGATGCCCGGGTCGACGACGTCCCAGGGGAGCGGGGCGGAGGGGTCGCGCTCCCGCAGGTATTCGAGCGGGTCGACGCCGGCCTCCTCGAAGGCGCGGGCCCACGCCTCGGGGCGGAACTCCTCCGTCCAGGCGTCGAACCGCGCGCCGTTGCGGTACGCGGAGAGGAGGACCGCGGGGAGCCGGCCGTCGCCGCGCGAGAAGACGCCCTCGAGCTCGGAGACCTCCGGGGAGGGGTGCTTCAGCTCCACGTTGCGCTCGCGCCCGATCGCGTCGCGAACCAGACGGATCCGGTCGCGCACCTCCTCGCGGGAGGCCTGGCGCTCCCACTGGAACGGCGTGTGCGGCTTCGGGACGAACGGGGAGACGCTCACGTTGACGTTGCATCGCTTGCCCCGGCGGCGGGCGACCGAGGCGACGCGCCTGGCGAGCGCCCCGATGGCGCGCACGTCCTCCTCCGTCTCGCCGGGGAGACCCACCATGAAGTAGAGCTTCAGCGTCTGCCAGCCGCTGCCGAAGATCCACTCCGCCGTCTTGAGGACGTCGTCGTCGCGGATGTCCTTGTTCACGGAGCGGCGCAGCCGCTCCGTCCCCGCCTCGGGGGCGAGCGTGAAGCCGGACTTGCGCACCCTGCGCATCTGCTCGACCGTGTTCTCCCGCAAGGCGTCGAGCCGCAGCGCCGGTAGGGAGAGGGAGACGTGCTCCGGCTCCAGCGCGGCCATCGCCTCCGTGACGAGCCGGTCGATGCAGCTGTAGTCGGCGGCCGAAAGCGACAGGAGCCCCACCTCGTCGTACCCCGTCTTCGGCGCGGACTCCTGCAGGTAGGTCAGCACCGCGAGCGGGTCGCGCTCGCGCACCGGCCGGTACGCGTAGCCGGCCTGGCAGAACCGGCAGCCGCGGGTGCAGCCGCGGGAGATCTCGACGCTCAGGCGGTCGTGGACCACGCGCATCGACGGGAGGATCGGCTCGGGCAACAGCGGCGAGGCGGCGAGGTCCGGGAGCACCCGGCGCGAGACGCGCGCGGAGACGCCGGGTACGTAGACCCCTTCGATCCCGGAGAGCCTCGCGAGCAGGGAGGCGCGGGATCCCCCCGCGGCCTTGCGCTCCTCGACGGCGGAGACGATCTCCAGCGCCGCCTCCTCGCCGTCCCCCACCAGGAGGGCGTCGAAGAAGGGGGCGACGGGCGAGGGGTTCAGCGTGCAGACGCCGCCCGCCACGACCAGCGGGTGCCCCTCCCCCCGGTCCTTCGACAGGAGGGGGATCCCCGAAAGCTCCAGCATCATGAGGACGTTGGTGTAGGTGAGCTCGTAGCAGAGCGAGAACCCCACCATGTCGAAGGCGCCGGCCGGGCGACCCGACTCGAGCGAGGGGAGCGGCTCCCCCGAGGACTTCAGATGCTCCGCGTAGTCGGCCCACGGGGCGAAAACGCGCTCGCAGAGCGTCCCGGGCCGCGCGTTGAGGATCCTGTGGAGCAGGAGGATCCCCAGGTGGGACATCCCGATCTCGTAGGCGTCCGGAAACGCAAGCAGGACGCGGGTCCGGGCCTCCTCCCAGGGAAGAAGGGGAGGGCGCACCTCGCTGCCGCTGTACCGGGACGGCTTGCGGACGGATGGGGGGATCTGCGTCATCTTCATAGATACATCCCATTATATTGATGAAATTGCAACGGTTTCGGGGTAAATTACCCTGAATATCCCTGTGGGGAGGCGACGGGAGACTTGCGCCTTTTCGGCACCATGGGGGCCGAAGCCACTTTCCGCGACGAGGATTTCATCGGGCGGGAGGAGGAGCTTTCGGCCCTGTTGCGGGCGGCGATCGAGGGAGGGCGGGGCACCGGCTCCTCCTTCATGCTCTTCGGCCCGCCGAACATCGGGAAAACGATGCTTCTCCTCAAGCTTCGGGAGGAGATCCTCGCCACGGGCCCGCGGGGCGACGGGGCCGCGCGGCCGTTCCCCTTCTACTTCTCGTTCAGCCAGATCCTCTCGCACCCGCTGGCGCTCTCCCAGCATTTCCTGCAGGAGTACCTCGGGCAGCTTCTCCGGTTCTTCGGCGACGAGCACCCGCCGGTGTTCGACCCGGAGCAGATGGCCGAGCGGCTCGCCGCGCACGGCTTTTCCGGATGCCGGGCCACCCTGGGGGCGCACGACAAGTACACCGCCGCGGGCGACGGCCTCTCCGCCCTCGTCAACGCGGTCTCGCTGCCGTTCGCCGCCGCCGCAGGCTCCTTCTACCCGGTCTTCCTCCTCGACGACTTCCAGTTCACGGGGAAGCTGCAGGGCGTGCCCGACGGGACCATGCTCTCCATCCTGCGCCCCTTCATCAAGAGCGGCCGGTTCGCGATGTTCCTGTCCGGGTCCTCGCCCGGCCGGGTGACCGCGGCCCTGAAGCGGGAAGGGCTGTACGGCGCGTTCCAGATGATGGAGATCCGGGGGCTCGCGCCGGAGGCGTCGCAGCGGCTGTGGGAGAAGCTGTGCGGGCGGCGCAGGATCGAGGTTTCCCCCTCCCTGTACCCGCGCGCCTCGGAGCGGGTCGGGGGGATCCCCTTCTACCAGCGGCTCCTTGCAGAGGACATCTTCTTCCGCAACGTCCGGGTGGCGGACACGGTCACGCTGGAGAACCTCTACGCCACCGCGGTGACGCAGGGGAAGCTGAACCGCTACTGGAGGGAGTTCTTCGAGAACGCCTTCCCCGAGCGGGCCCGCCGCGGCCGCGCGATCCGTTTCCTGAAGCGCGTCATGTACGACCGGTTCCCCCTCGACACGGTCGAAGGGGCGCTGTCGCTGATGGGGACCTCGCAGGAGGAGGGGGAGGCGGTCCTGGCGACGCTCGAGTTCAAGGGGCTGCTGAAGGCCGACCTGGAGCAGCTCTCCTTCATCGAGGACCCCGTGCTGACGGACTTCCTGTACTGGGCGTACGAGCGCGGCCTCCTCGGGAAGGGGGTCTCCCAGGTCGCGTCGGCCATCGTGCAGTCCCGGATTTCGCAGGCGGCCTCGGAAACCGGGCAGGGAGAGGCCCATCAGCGGCGCATCAACGTGGTGAAGGAGCTGATGCGTCGGTGGGACCTCCGGGAGGTGCCGCAGCTCCTGTTCGAGTACGGCCCGTTCCGGGAGAAGTTCGACCGGAAGGGGGTGCTCGAGGTCGTCATCGGGATGGAGAGCGAGGCGCTCCGGACGCGGCTGCCGAAGATCTCCTCCGTGTCCACGGGCTACCGCAACCAGAAGGGCGGGCCCCGCTTCGACTTCGACCTGGTGGCGTACGGCTTCCTCGAGGGGGAGTTCTCCGAGGAGAACCTGGTCGTCTGGGCGGTGGACGTGGTCCCGGAGAAGAACCTGGCGGCGCGGGCGGTGGAGCATTTCGAGAACCGGTGCCGGCTCCTGGCCATCGAGAAGGGGCTGCAGCCGGACCGCTTCCGGAAATGGATGATCCTGAACGAGTCGGCCGACCCGGCGGCGGTCGACCTGGCGGCGCAGTACGGCATCCACCTGTCCCACCCGTCGCAGCTTCGCCTGTTCCTGAACCTCTTCGGCCTCGAGGAGCTGGGCGGGGCGGTGGAGGCCGAGCGGCCGGCGGCCGCGCCGCCGCAGGGCGCGGACAGGCCGGTGGAGTACGAGCTGGTCCTCCCGATGAAGGCCGACTCCGAGATGGTCGCCGCCCGCGTGGCCGAGACGGTGGCGGCCTTCGCGTCGGTCGACGCCGACACCGTGGACCGGATCAAGATGGCGATCATCGAGGCGTGCATCAACGCGTTCGAGCACAGCGCCTCCACCTCCGGGAAGGTCCGCCTGCGCTACCTGCTCTCCCCGGGGAGGCTCGAGCTGTTCGTGCAGGACGACGGCAAGGGCTTCCAGCCGTCGACGCGCGGCGAGTCGAAGAAGAACCGCGGCTGGGGGCTCAAGCTGATCCGGGAGCTGGTGGACGAGGTGGAGATCGACACGGGGCTGGACGGCACGGTCGTGCACATGGTCAAGTTCCTCGAGGGCGGGCCGGCACGCAACGAGGGCGCGGATGGGAAGGAGGAGGGGGGCGCTCCCCCCGAGACGGAATGAGCCTTTCGGAGATGAAGGTGGACGTGAAGGACGACGGCAGGACCCTGGTGGTGCACATCGGCGGCTACCTGAACAGCTCGCTGGGCGAAGAGGTCGAGAAGCTCGTGGGGGCGAGGATGTGCAACGGCGCGCGCTGCCTCCTCCTGAACTTCGGGCAGACCCGCATGGTCAACAGCATCGGCATCTCGTTCATCATCGGGGTCGTCGAGAAGGTGATGGAGGAGCAGGGCCGGATGGCCTTCTGCGAGGTCAACCGCCTGAACCGCGACCTCTTCCAGGTGACCGGCCTGACGAAATACGTCCGGTCGTTCGAAACGGAAGGGGAGGCGCTGGAATTCCTCTCGCGGTCGCCCGAGGAAGGGTGCCGGGAGATTTATTAGGAGGCATCGGGCGGTCTTTCAGGCAGGGTCGGGAATCGAGGACAGGATCGCGCGAAGCGCCGAGACGCTGCGGCCGAAATGCTCCCTGCGGTGGGGCTCCACCGTGAGGATGGGGCGGGCGCCGGCGTCGATCGCGGCGAGCAGGACCCCTCGATAGTTGATCGTCCCTTCGCCCGCGGGCAGGTGGTCGTCCCGCTGCCCCCGGTTGTCGTGCACGTGCATCAGCCCGATCGCCTTCCCGAGGTCCTCCGCCCACCGGTGGAGCGGCACGCGGGAAAAGAGGGCCGCGTGCCCGGGGTCGAAGCAAAAAGAAAGGCGCGGCGAGCCGACCGCCTCCCGCAGCCGCAGCAGGTGCCCCGGCTCCTCGTCGAACACGTTCTCCACGAACAGCCGCGTTCCGGCCTTCTCCGCGAGTTCGGCCAGCTCGCCGAAGGTGCGCCTCGCGGACTCGAGCCATTCCCCCGCCCGGAAGTCGAAGAGCCAGCCGAAATAGCCGCCGTGCACGACGACCCCCTCGGGGCGGAACAGGGGGGCCAGCGAGATCGCCTGGGAAAGCCGGCGCACGGCGAGCCGCCGGGCCTCCTCGTCGTGGGCGCCGGGCCAGAGGTCGTGGAACGGGGCGTGGAAGGTGAGGGTGCGGAACCCCGCCTCCCGGAGGGCCGAGGCCCGCGCCTCCGCTTCCGCGGGGATGAGCCCGTCGAGCGTCTCCCCGGAAAAGTAGATCTCCGGGCCCACGTCCGCGTCGCGCAGGGCGCGGACCGTCTCCGGGTCGCGGAGCATGGGGAACGGGACGGTGGAGTGGACGATCCAGGGCATCGGGAGAAAATATACCATCCCGGGGCCCTTCGGCAAGGGGCCGGGGCCGGCGGCGGAAAAACCGCCTTGACTTTCCTTTTTTGTATACTGTATGCGTAAAGGATTCACGGAACGCCGAGGATCGACGGTGCAGAAGCTGAGAGTCCGGATCGACAGCCACCTCACCCTTCGCGAGCGGATCGTCTCCTCCATCCGGAACGCGATCGTCAACGGGCAGCTCAAGCCGGGGGCGCGCATCGCGGAGCCGGAGCTCGCGGAGAAGTTCGGGATCAGCCGGACCCCCATCCGGGAGGCGTTCCGGCAGCTCGAGACCGAGGGGTTCATCTCCGTCATCCCCCGGAAGGGGGCGATCGTCGCCTCCTTCTCCGCGCAGGACGTCTCGGACTTCTATGACCTGAAGATGATCCTCGAGGGGTACGCGGCGCGACTGGCGACGATGACGCTCACCGAGAGCGAGATCGACCGGATGGAGGCCGTCAACCGGCAGATCCAGGCGGCCTCGGCGAAGAAGGACCTGCGCCGGGTCCTCGAGCTGCACAACGATTTCCACGACACGTTCCTGCGCGCCGCCGGCAACGCCCGGCTCCACCAGATCGTGCAGACGATGGTGGCGCAGTTCCAGCGGTACCGGCTGATCCTCGCCATGCCGGGGAAGGTCGAGGGGTCGATCGACCAGCACGCCGAGATCGTGGACGCCTTCCGCCGGCGCGACCCGGCCCTCGCCGAGAAGCTGGTGCAGAAGAACGCGCTCTACGGGAAGAAGATCCTGCTCAGGGAGCTGGCGAAGAAGGATTGACCGGCTTTCGCGCGATGGGTACAGTAATGGGAATCATGCGATGCCGGTTCCCCCGATGCTGAACTCGAGCGTGCTCGTCCTCAACCGGGCCTTCTTCCCCGTCCACGTCACCACGGCCCGTCGCGCTTTCTGCCTCCTCTACACCGGACTCGCCAAGGCGATCAACGAGCAGTACGAGACCTTCGACTACCCGTCCTGGAGCGCCCTGTCGGTCGCCGAGGGCGACGAGTCCGTCGGGCTCGTCGGGCGCGCGATGCGGGTCCCCCGCGTGGTGGTCCTCGTCGCGTACGACCGCCTCCCTCGGCGCAACGTCCGGTTCAGCCGCCGCAACGTCTTCATCCGGGACGGCAGCACCTGCCAGTACTGCGGCCGGACCCTCCCTACCAGCGAGCTCAACCTCGACCACGTGGTGCCGCGCTCGCAGGGCGGGAAGACCGCGTGGGAGAACATCGTGTGCAGCTGCGTCCCCTGCAACAAGCGCAAGGGGGGCGAGACCCCCGACCGCGCGGGGATGCGGCTGGTGTCCCCGCCCGGGCCGCCGCGCTGGTCTCCGGAGTACGCCTTCTCGCTGCGCCGGCCGATCCACAGGGAATGGCTGCCGTTCCTCAACGTCGTCGACTACACCTACTGGAACCTCGAGCTGCGGGATTGAACCGCTCCCTGCTCTTCGTCGTCGGCAGCCCGATCGGGCATTCCTTAAGCCCCGCGATGCACAACGGGGTCATCTCCCGCCTGGGACTCCCGCTGCACTACGTCCCCGTCGAGCTCCCGGAGGGGCGCCTCGGAGCGTTCCTGCGCCTCGTCCGGGAGGCGAACTTCCTCGGCGGGAACGTCACCATCCCGTTCAAGGAGGAGGCGGCGAAGCTTTCCGACACCCGTTCGGAGGAGGTCGAGGCGTGCGGGGCGGCCAACACCCTCGTCGTCCGGGACGGGGGACTGCACGCGGAAAACACCGACGGCGAGGGGTTCCTGGACGCCCTCGAGGGGCGCGGGTGGGGCCGGCGCCACGAAGGGGTCGTCCTGCTGGGGGCGGGCGGCGCCGCGCGGGGCGTCGCGTTCGCCCTGGGAAAGGCGGGGTCGCGCCGCATCGTCGTCCTCAACCGGACCCCCGGGCGGGCCGGGGAGCTGGCGCGGGCCCTTTCCCCCCGGCTGCCGTCGGTAACCTTCTCGACGGGCGGCATCGACCCCCGCACGCTCGTCGAGGCGATCGGGGGCGCCGACCTCATCGTCCAGTGCACCCCCCTCGGGCTGATCGGGGAGTGGGACGATTTTCCGCACAAAGCAGTAAAGAAAACCGCCCGTTTTGCCGATCTGGTTTACCGGACCGGCGGGACCCGGCTCGTGCGCCGGCTTCGCGCCGCGGGGGTGTCTTCGATCGACGGGCTCCCGATGCTGGCCTGCCAGGCCGCGAGAAGCTTCGCCATCTGGACGGGAAAGGAAGTACCGGGAGGAATCTTTCTCGAATACGCAAAAAAAGGGTTGATAAAATTAGCAAAACCGGATTTCTAAATGTGTTAGATTCGATCGGGTCGCGGAGCGGCCGGAGGTAAAGGAAAGGCATGTCGACCGTCGCAACGAAAATCGGGGAAATGCTTCTGAAAGGGAACCTGCTCACTTCCGACCAGCTTCGCTCCGCCCTCGAAACCCAGGAAAGGACCCACGAACGGATCGGCACGATCCTCGTGAAGGCGGGGTACATCAAGGAGGAGGAGCTGCTCGCCTTCCTCGGGCGCCAGTTCAGCCTGCCCGTGGTGGACCTTTCCAAGTACGAGATCAACCCCGAGGTCGTGCGGCTGCTCCCCGAGGAGATGGTGCAGAAGCACCTCGCCCTCCCCATCAACCGCGTCGGCGCGAAGATGATCGTCGCCGTCTCCGACCCCTCCAGCATGGCGATCGTCGACGGGATCGGGTTCAAGACCGGCTACTCCGTCGAGCTCGTCCTCGCCTCCGAGCGGGACATCACCACGGCGATCAACAAGTTCTTCGACCGCTCGATGGAGTTCAAGGACATCATCTCCGACCTCGACGAGGACCTCGAGGTCGTCCGCGAGGAGCAGGACGAGATCGCCGACCTCGAGCGCGCGGTGGACGACGCGCCGGTCGTCAAGCTCGCGAACTACCTCCTGACCGAGGCGATCAAGCGGAGGGCGTCCGACATCCACATCGAGCCCTACGAGAAGGAGTTCCGCGTCCGGTACCGCGTCGACGGCGTCCTCTACGAGGTGATGCGCCCGCCCATGCGGCTGCGCAACGCGCTCTCGTCGCGCCTCAAGATCATGGCCTCGCTCGACATCGCCGAGCGGCGCCTGCCGCAGGACGGCCGCATCAAGATGAAGATCGGCAAGGGGCGGGAGATGGACTTCCGCGTCTCCGTCCTGCCCACCATCTACGGCGAGAAGATCGTCCTTCGCCTCCTCGACAAGTCGAACCTGCAGCTCGACATGGGCAAGCTCGGCTTCGAGCCGCAGCAGCTCACCGATTTCATGACGCAGATCCACCGGCCGTACGGGATGATCCTGGTCACCGGCCCCACCGGCTCCGGGAAGACCACCACGCTGTACTCGGCGCTGTCCGACCTGAACAAGACGACGGACAACATCTCCACGGCCGAGGACCCCGTGGAATACAACTTCGCCGGGATCAACCAGGTGCAGATGAAGGAGGACATCGGGCTGACCTTCTCCTCGGCGCTGCGCTCCTTCCTGCGGCAGGACCCCGACATCATCATGGTGGGCGAGATCCGCGACTACGAGACCGCGGAGATCGCGGTGAAGGCGTCCCTGACCGGCCACCTCGTCCTGTCCACGCTGCACACCAACGACGCGCCGAGCACCGTCACCCGCCTGCTCAACATGGGGATCGAGCCGTTCCTGGTGTCGTCCTCCCTGAACCTCATCGTCGCCCAGCGGCTCGCCCGCCGCGTATGCGAACACTGCAAGGAGGAGGCGAAGGTCCTCCCCAAGGCGCTGGTGGACGCGGGGATGAAGCCGGAGCGGATCAAGGGCGCCAGGCCCGCGAAGGGGAAGGGCTGCGAGGAGTGCAACGGGACCGGCTTCCGCGGCCGCGTGGCGCTGTACGAGGTGATGACGATCAAGGAGGAGATCAAGGACCTGGTGCTGCGCGGCGGGTCGGCGATCGACATCAAGCGGGAGGCGGTGCGCCTGGGCATGAAGACGCTGCGGCAGGCCGGCCTCTCGAAGCTCGAGGAGGGGGTCACGACGCTCGAGGAAGTGCTGCGCGTGACCGCCCCGGACTAGAGAGACGACGGGAACAGGGGGGAGAGCCGAAAAAATGGTATCGATGCAGGAACTGCTCAGCCAGATGTACGAGAAGGGGGCCTCCGACCTCCACATCACGACGGGGATCGCCCCGACGATCCGCGTGGACGGCAGCCTGGTCCCGCTCGCTTACGAGCCGCTGATGCCGCAGGACACGAAGCGGCTGTGCTACAGCATCCTGACCGAGGCGCAGAAGCAGCGGTTCGAGGAGGAATGGGAGCTCGACCTTTCGTTCGGCGTCAAGGGCTTGAGCCGCTTCCGGGCCAACATCTACATGCAGCGCGGCGCGTGCGCGGGGGCGTTCCGGACCATCCCCTTCCGCGTGCGGCCGTTCGAGGAGCTGGGGCTGCCGGCGGTGCTGAAGGAGCTCTGCAAGAAGCCGCGCGGGCTGGTGCTGGTCACCGGGCCCACGGGCTCGGGCAAGTCGACGACGCTGGCCGCGATGATCGACAAGATCAACGGCGAGCGCCAGGAGCACATCATCACCATCGAGGACCCGATCGAGTACCTCCACCCGCACAAGAAGTGCCTGGTGAACCAGCGCGAGGTCAACGCCGACACGCAGACCTTCAAGAAAGCGCTCAAGTACATCCTCCGCCAGGACCCGGACGTGGTGCTCATCGGCGAGATGCGCGACCTCGAGACGATCGAGGCGGCCCTCACGGTGGCGGAGACCGGCCACCTCGTCTTCGCGACGCTGCACACCAACTCGTGCGTCCAGACGATCAACCGCATCCTCGACGTGTTCCCGCCGTACCAGCAGCCGCAGGTCCGCGCGCAGCTCTCCTTCGTCCTGGAGGGGGTCATCTCGCAGATCCTCATCCCGCGGGCCAACGGCGCCGGGCGGGTTCTGGCCCTCGAGGTCATGGTGCCCAACCCCGCGATCCGCAACCTGATCCGCGAGGAGAAGGTCCACCAGATCTACTCGCAGATGCAGGTGGGGCAGAGCAAGTTCGGGATGCAGACGATGAACCAGTCGCTCATCGCGTGCCTCCAGCGGCGCGAGATCTCCCTCGACGACGCGGTGGGCCGCAGCAACGACCCGGACGAGTTCCGCAACCTGCTCTCCACGATGCAGCAGGGCGGTCCCCCGGGGGCGGGGCGCAGGGCGTAACTTTCTTCTCTCCAGGTGACGGAGGCGACGATGGCGAAATTCGCGTGGGAAGGCAAGAACCGGGGCGGGGCGAAGGTGTCGGGCGAGCTCGAGGCCCCGAGCGAGGCGTTCGTCCTCGCGCAGCTCCGCCGGGAGCAGATCGCCCCCACCAGCATCAAGAAGAGGAGCGGGCTCAACGTCGAAATAAAGATCCCGGGGCTGGGGGAGAAGAAGGTCACCCAGAAGGAGCTGGCCGTCTTCACGCGCCAGTTCGCCACCATGATCGACGCGGGGCTCCCCCTCGTCCAGTGCCTCGACATCCTCGGGGCCCAGCAGGAGAACGACTCGTTCAAGAAGGTGCTCGTCAAGGTGAAGGAGGACGTGGAGAGCGGCTCCACGTTCGCCGACGCCCTCGGGAAGCACCCGAAGGTGTTCGACGCCCTGTTCATCAACCTGGTCGCCGCCGGCGAGGTGGGCGGCATCCTCGACACGATCCTCTCCCGCCTGGCCGACCACATCGAGAAGGCGATGAAGCTGGCCAAGAAGATCAAGGGGGCGATGGTCTACCCGTCCACGATCCTGGCCGTCGCCGTGATCGTCACGGTCGTCCTCCTCGTGTACGTCATCCCGATCTTCGCGAAGATGTTCACCGACTTCGGCGGGGCGCTTCCCGCGCCGACCGCGTTCGTCCTGAAGATCAGCGAAATGACCCGGAAGTACTTCCTGGTCGTGATCGTCCTGATCTTCGCGGGCGGTGCGGCGTTCAAATGGTACATCTCCAAGGAGAACGGCCGGCGGAACTGGGACCGGCTGCTCCTGCGGCTCCCGGTGATCGGCTCCCTCCTGCAGCGCATCGCGGTGGCCCGCTTCTCGCGGACCCTCGGCACGATGGTGAGCAGCGGCGTCCCCATCCTCGAGAGCATGGACATCGTCTCGAAGACGGCGGGCAACAAGATCATCGAGGAAGCGATCGTGAAGGCCCGGGGGAGCATCAGCGAGGGCAAGACGATCGCGGAGCCGCTGGCCGAGAGCAACGTCTTCCCGGCGATGGTGACCCAGATGGTGGCGGTCGGCGAGGCCACCGGCGCGCTCGACGTGATGCTGAACAAGATCGCCGACTTCTACGACGAGGAGGTCGATTCGGCCGTCGAGGCGCTGACGTCGCTCCTCGAGCCGATGCTGATGGTCTTCCTCGGCGTCGTCATCGGCGGCCTGGTCATCGCGATGTACCTGCCGGTGTTCAAGCTGGCCGGGACGATCGGAGGATAGCCGTTGCCGCGGGTCCCCGCTTCGGTCCGCGGGGCCCAGGAACAGGCGGGCCGCAATTTCCTCCTGGTCCGCTCGGGGATCGGCTTCGCCCTCCTGGCGTCCGTCCTCACGGTGCAGTTCCGCTCGCCGGACCCGGAGCTGGCCGAGCGGTTCAAGTACCTCTACATCGCGGTCCTGCTGTCCTACGGCTGGCTGCTGATCCGGTACGCCGCGTGGGGGCGCGAGCGGTTCCCCGACTTCGGCGCCCACATGCAGGCGCTGATCGACGCGGCGTTCATCTCGATCCTGGTGTTCGCCACCGGCGGCATCGAGAGCGTCTTCTCCTTCATGTACGTCCTGATGATCCTGCTCGGGAGCCTCGAGCGCTACATGCGGGGGGCGCTCGTGTGGGCCATGCTTTCCTCGGCGAGCTACACCCTCCTCGTCTACCTGCAGATGAAGGGGGTCGTTTCGCCGCCGGGAGCCGAGGAAGCGGCGATCCCGCTGGCGCGGTTCCTCCGGTCGTCGGGCATCCACTTCGCCGGGTTCTTCCTCACCGGGGCGCTCTCCGGGCTGCTGGGGGAGGACATCCGCAAGGGAATGGAGCGCGTCCAGGACCGGGACGAGGTGATCCGCAAGCTGGAGACGTTCCACAAGAACGTGATCGACAACATCCCCTCCGGCATCCTGACGACCGACCTTTCGGGCCGGATCACCCTCAACAACGACTCGGCCTGCGCGATCCTCGGGAAGACCCCGGAGGAGCTGGGCGGCAGGCCGCTCCAGGAGATCCTCGGCGGCATCGACGGCGACGCGGAGCGGCCCCGGCGCGGCGAGCCGGCCCCCCCGCGCCCCGAGATCCGGTTCGTCCGGCCGGAGGGGACCGAGATCTTCCTCGGCTTCTCCGCCTCCCAGATGAAGGACCCGGACGGCAACGTCATCGGGCGCGTCGTCGTCTTCCAGGACCTGACCCCCATCAAGCAGATGGAGGAGCGGGTCCGGATCGCCGACCGCCTGGCCGGCGTGGGGGAGATGGCCGCGGGGCTCGCGCACGAGATCCGCAACCCCCTGGCTTCCATCGCCGGCTCCTCCCAGCTCCTCCGGGAGGCCGCCGACGTCCCGGAGGACGCCGCCACCCTGCTCGAGATCATCGAGCGGGAGAGCAAGCGCCTCAACGCCCTCATCTCCGATTTCCTCTCCTTCACGGGCACGTCGCTGCGCAGTCTCGCGCGGGTGCGGGTGACGTCGCTCCTGCGGGAGATCGCGGAGGCGGTGCGGGCCGGCGAGGCGAGGGAGAAGGGGCTCCAGGTGGAGGACCTGGCGACGAAGGAGCTCTCGGTGGAGGGGGACGCCGAGCAGCTGCGGCAGGTGGTCTGGAACCTGGTCCGCAACGCGGTGCAGTCGACGCCTCCGGGGGGGCGCGTCCTCCTGGACGCCTACGAGCAGATCCGGCAGGGCACCCGGTACGCCGTGCTGACGGTCTCCGACTCGGGCGTCGGGATCGAGCCGCAGGACCTGGAGAGGATCTTCAATCCCTTCTTCACGACGAAGGAGGGCGGGACGGGGCTGGGCCTCTCGATCTCCCAGCGGATCGTCCACCATCACAAGGGGTTCATCGAGGTCCGCTCGCTCCCCGGGCAGGGGAGCACCTTCTCCGTCTTCCTGCCGGTCCTTTCGGGGGAGGAGACCGGGGGCGGCGCGGATGCCTGAGGGGGGGCGGGCATCGGTCGTGGGCGCGGGGCTCGCCGGGTCCGAGGCGGCTTTGCGGC
Organism: uncultured bacterium; assembly: GCA_964612075.1. Taxonomy (GTDB): domain Bacteria; phylum Desulfobacterota; class Deferrimicrobia; order Deferrimicrobiales; family Deferrimicrobiaceae; genus UBA2219. The sequence continues at coordinate 28,487 of CAZTFC010000006.1, read as the reverse complement.
TCGCGCGCGCGGGGATCGGAGTGGACCTGTTCGAGATGCGCCCCGGGAAGAGCACCGGGGCGCACCGGACGGGGCGGTTCGCGGAGCTCGTGTGCAGCAACTCCCTCGGGTCGGAGGAGATCGTTTCCGGGAAGGGGCTGCTGAAGGAGGAGCTGCGGCTGCTCGGGAGCGCCCTGCTCCCGATCGCCGACGCGTCGAGGGTCCCCGCGGGGAAGGCGCTGGCGGTCGACCGGGAGCGGTTCGCGCAGGGGGTGACGGAGGCGGTGCGCTCGGCCCCGGGCGTCCGGGTGGTCGGGGAGGAAGTCACGGGGATCCCGGACGCGCCGCTCGTCGTCCTCGCCTGCGGGCCGCTGGCCCCGGAGCCGATCGTGTCGGCGATCCGGGAGCTGCTCGGGGACGCGGGATTCTATTTCTACGACGCCATCTCGCCCATCGTCGACGCCGCGACGATCGCCCCGGGCGCGGGGTACGTCGCGGACCGGTACGGGGCCGGCACGGGCGACTACCTGAACCTGCCCATGGACCGGGAGCGATACGCGACGTTCCTCGAGGCGCTCCTGTCGGCGAAGACCGTGCCGCTGCGCGGCTTCGAGGAGCCCAGGTACTTCGAGGGGTGCATGCCGGTGGAGGAGATCGCCCGGCGCGGCCCGGAGACGCTGCTCTTCGGGCCCCTGCGGCCGGTCGGGCTGCGCGACCCGCGGACGGGGAAGATCCCCCACGCGGTCCTCCAGCTCCGGAAAGAGAACGCGCAGGGGTCGATGTACAACCTCGTCGGCTTCCAGACGCGGATGACGTACCCGGAGCAGAGGCGGGTCTTCTCCCTCATCCCCGGCCTGGAAGGCGCGGAGTTCCTGCGCTACGGCTCGGTCCACCGCAACGGCTTCCTCGACGCCCGGCGCAGCCTCACCCCCTGCATGGAGCTGCGCGGCCGCCCCGGGCTGTTCTTCGCCGGCCAGATCACGGGTGTGGAGGGGTACGTCGAGTCGATCGCCTCCGGTCTGGTGGCGGGGGCCTCCGCCGCGGCGCGCGCCCTCGACAGGGAGCCGCGCCCGTTCCCGCCCGAGTCGATGGTCGGCGCCCTGATGGCGCACATCACCGCGCCGGGCAAAGGGGACCCCCAGCCGATGAACGCAAATTTCGGCCTGCTGCCGGAAGTGGCCGTCCGGGGGAAGAAGGACCGCAAGGGGCGCAAGGCGGAAATCGCCCTCGACGCGGTCCGGATGTTCGCCCCCTCGCTGCCGTAGCCCCCCGCGGGCCGGGCGCGAAGCGGCCCATCGTCCTTGAAATCTCGCCGTATGAGTGTTAAAAAACTCTTTTGCATTTTGAGGGGAAACGCCACGTGGACAGCGGGGCTGTCAGCCGGTTCGTGAAGTCTCTCGAGGCGGAGCGGAACGCGTCGAAGGAGACCGTCCGCGCCTACCTCCGGGAGGTCCGGGCGCTGCGGGACCACCTCGTCGAAACCGCGGGGAAAGACCCCGAAGGCGGCGACGGCTGGGGGTTCGTCTCCCCGGCCGACCTGAGGCGGTTCCTGTCCGCGTCTCTGCCCGGGCGCGAGTCCTCGTCGGTCTGCCGGCGGCTCTCCGCGGTGCGCACCTTCTTCTCGTTCCTCGTCGAGATCGGGGAGCTGCGGGCCAACCCGGCGGCCGGGCTGTCCGCCCCCCGCAGGTCGATGCGGCTGCCGGAGTTCCTCCCGGTGGACGAGATGGCGGGCTTCCTCTCCTCGCTCCCGGCGGACGACCCGGCCTCGAAGCGCGACGCCGCCATCCTCGAGCTGCTGTACTCCTCGGGGCTGCGGGTGGGGGAGCTGGTATCTTTACGGGTGCGCGACGTCTCCCTCGACGGCGGCACGGTCCGCGTGACGGGCAAGGGGAGGAAGGTCCGCGTGGTCCCGGTCGGGGAGAAGGCCGTCCGCGCGCTGCGCGACTACCTGGATGTCCGCCCGGCGGCGCGGGGCGGCGCTTTCCGCAGCGCGATCGACGAGCCGCTGTTCCTGAACCGCCGGGGAAGGGTGGGGCGGAAATCCGGCGCGGGGATCTCCGCGCGCAGCGTGGCGAGGATGCTGTCGGAGGCGCTGGCGGGGAGCCCGGGGGTGAGGCGCCACCTGTCGCCCCACGGGATGCGGCACTCCTTCGCCACCCACCTCCTCGAGTCGGGGGCCGACCTGCGCGCGATCCAGGAGATGCTCGGGCACGCCTCGCTCTCCACGACGCAGAGGTACGCCCGGGTCGACGTTTCGCACCTGGTGGGAACGTACGAGAAGGCGCACCCGCTGGCCGCGGAGAAGCCGCGGGGCGGGAGGGGGAGGAAGGCGAAATGACCCAGGCCCAGTTCCAGGGAACGACCGTGGTAGCCGTCTCGCGCGGCGGGCGCGTCGCCGTGGCGGGGGACGGGCAGGTGACGATGGGGAACGCGGTGCTGAAAAAAACCGCGCGGAAGATCCGCCGCCTCTACGAGGGGCAGGTGCTGGCGGGATTCGCGGGGAGCACGGCCGACGCCTTCACGCTGTTCGAGAAGTTCGACGCCAAGCTGTCCGAGTTCGGGGGGAACCTGCGGCGTGCCGCGGTCGAATTGGCGAAGGACTGGCGCACCGACCGGGTGCTCCGGCGCCTGGAGGCGCTGATGGTGGTCACCGACGGCAAGGACCTCATGCTCCTTTCCGGGAACGGGGACGTGGTCGAGCCCGACGACGGCGTGGTCGGCATCGGGTCGGGAGGGTCCTTCGCGCTGGCGGCCGCCCGCGCCCTGATCCTCCACACCGATCTCCCGGCGGGGGAGATCGCGCGGGAGGCCGTGCGCGTCGCCTCCGAGATCTGCGTGTTCACGAACGACAACATCGTTTCCGAGGAGATCGCATCGCCATGACGCGGGAAGCACCCGTCGGCGCGGCCGACCGCCCCCTGTCGCCCAGGGAGATCGTCACGGAGCTCGACCGGCACATCGTCGGGCAGGGGGACGCGAAGCGCGCGGTGGCCATCGCCCTGCGGAACCGCTGGCGCCGCCGCCAGGTCCCGGGGGAGCTTCGGGACGAGATCGTCCCGAAGAACATCATCATGGTCGGCCCCACCGGGGTCGGAAAGACCGAGATCGCGAGGCGGCTGGCCCGGCTCGCGCAGGCCCCGTTCGTCAAGGTGGAGGCGTCGAAGTTCACCGAGGTGGGCTACGTGGGGCGCGACGTCGAGTCGATCGTGCGGGACCTCGTCGAGATCGCGGTCCACATGGTGCGCGCGGAGGAGATGGCGAAGGTGGCGGACCGAGCGAAGGCCGACGCCGAGGAGCGCGTCCTCGACCTGCTCCTTCCCCGCCCGACGCCCCGGGCCGGGCCGGCCGAGCCCGGCGGGGAGGCGAGGGCGAGGGCGGAGGACGCGTCGTCGGAGACGCGCGAGCGGTTCCGCGCCCTGCTGCGCGAGGGGAAGCTCTCGGACCGCACGGTCGACGTCGAGGTGCGGGAGGCGGCGCTGCCGGTCATCGACCTGGGCTCCGTGGCCGGAGGCATCCCCGGAGGGATGGACAGCAACATCCAGGAGATGCTCGGGAGCTTCCTCCCGAAGCGCACGCGCCGGAAGAAGATGCGCATCCCCGACGCCCTGCGGCATTTCGAGGAGGAGGAGGCCGCGCGCCGGGTCGACATGGACCGGGTGAAGCAGCTCGCGGTGGAGCGGACGGAGCAGTCCGGCATCGTGTTCCTCGACGAGATCGACAAGATCGCCGGGAGGGAGTCCGGCTCGGGGCCCGACGTGTCGCGCCAGGGCGTGCAGCGCGACCTGCTGCCGATCGTGGAGGGCTCCACCGTGAACACGAAGCACGGGGTCGTCCGGACGGACCACGTCCTGTTCGTCGCCGCCGGCGCGTTCCACGTGAACAAGCCCTCCGACCTCATCCCGGAGCTGCAGGGGCGCTTCCCCATCCGGGTGGAGCTCACCTCCCTCTCGAAGGAGGACTTCGTGCGGATCCTCACCGAGCCGCACGGGGCGCTGACGCGGCAGTACGAGGCCATGCTGGCGACCGAGGGGGTCTCGCTCTCCTTCGAGCCGGGCGCCGTGGAGCGGATCGCCGAGATGGCGTGCGAGGTGAACGACCGGACGGAGAACATCGGCGCGAGGCGCCTGCACACCGTGATGGAGCGGCTGCTCGACGAGGTCCTGTTCTCCGCCCCCGAGATGGCGGGGGGCGGGTTCGTCGTCACTCGCGCGTACGTGGACGAGCGGCTGGCCGGCGTGGTGAAGAACGCGGACTTGAGCCGCTACATCCTGTAGAAGGGAGGGACCCGCCGTGCCCGAGATGCGGGAGTACATCCACAAGGCGGAGATCCTGATCGAGGCGCTGCCGTACATCCGCGAGTTCTTCGGCAAGACCGTCGTGGTGAAGTACGGCGGGGCCGCCATGCGGGACGAGGAGCGGATGATGTCGTTCGCGGAGGACGTCGTCCTGCTCCAGCACGTCGGGATCCGCCCCGTCGTGATCCACGGCGGGGGGCCCCAGATCGACCGGATGCTCGAGCGGCTGAACATCCCGACGGAGCGCAAGGAGGGGCTGCGCGTGACCTCCCCCGCGGCGATGGAAGTGGTCGAGATGGTCCTCGGCGGGACGGTGAACAAGCAGATCACCGGCTACGTCAACCGGTTCGGCGGGAAGGCCGTGGGGCTCTGCGGTAAGGACGGCGGCCTGATCCGGGCGCGCAAGATCCATGCGAAGAGCCGGGAGACGGGCGAGCGGATCGACCTGGGGCTCGTGGGGGAAGTGGTCGGGGTGGACCCGGGGATCCTCCGGGCGCTGGAGGCCCGGGGGTTCGTCCCCGTCATCGCCCCCATCGGCGTCGGCGAGATCGGCGAGGCGTACAACATCAACGGCGACACGGCGGCGGCCGAGGTGGCGGCGGCCGTGGCGGCGGAGAAGTTCATCCTGCTCACCGACGTCCCGGGCGTTCTCGACGCCGACGGGAGGCGGATCTCCACGATGACGGAAGAGGACGCGCAGGAGATGATCCTGAACGGCAAGGTCACCGGCGGGATGATCCCGAAGGTCGAGTGCGGCCTGACGGCCCTGCGGAAGGGGGTCCGGAAGGTGCACGTCATCGACGGGAGGATCCCCCACAGCGTCCTGCTCGAGATCTTCACGGACGCGGGGGTCGGGACCGAGATCGTGAGCGGGAAGGGGGAAGGGTCGGAATGAAGGCGGGGGAGGGCATCGCCCTCACGGAACGGTACCAGATGAAGAACTACTCCCGGGCCCCGGTGACGTTCGTCCGGGGGGAGGGGAGCTGGCTCTACGACGACCGGGAGAAGCGGTACCTCGACTTCCTCGGCGGGATCGCCGTGGCCGTCCTCGGGCACGCCCACCCGGCCGTCACGCGCGCCATCTCGGAGCAGGCGGCGAAGCTGGTGCACGTCTCCAACCTGTTTCACGTCCCGTCCCAGGCGCTGCTCGGCGAGCGGATCTCGAAGGCCACGAACGGCGGAAGGGTCTTCTTCTGCAACAGCGGGACCGAGGCGAACGAGGCGGCGATCAAGCTGGTCCGGAAGTGGTCCCGCGGGCGGGAGCCGGAAGGGCCGCACGCGATCGTCGTCCTTTCCGGGTCGTTCCACGGGCGGACGTACGGCGGGCTCTCCGCGACCGGCCAGCCGAAGTTCCACGAGGGGTTCGAGCCGATGCTGCCGGGGTTCGTCACGGTCCCGTTCGGGGACCTCGGGGCCCTGAAAGACGCGCTCGAGGCGGGCGCCTGCGCCTTCCTGGTCGAGCCGATCCAGGGGGAGAGCGGCGTCCGGGTGCTCCCGGAAGGGTTCCTGAAAGGAGCGGAGGCGCTCTGCCGGGAGACGGGGACGCTCCTCGTCGCCGACGAGATACAGACCGGGATGGGGCGCACCGGGACGTTCCTCGCCTGCGAGCGGTACGGCGTCACGCCGGACGTCGTCACGATGGCGAAGGGGCTCGCCAACGGGCTGCCGCTGGGGGCGCTGATCGCGCGGGAGGACGTCGCCGCCGCCTTCGGGCCGGGGAGCCACGGCAGCACCTTCGGCGGGAACCCCGTCGCCTGCGCCGCCTCCCTGGCGGTGCTCGACGAGATCCTCTCCCCCGGCTTCCTCGCGTCCGTGTCCCGGAAGGGGGAGCGGCTGAAAGACGGGCTTCGGGCGATCGCGGCCCGTTGGGGCGACGTGGTCGAGGTCCGGGGCGCCGGGCTCATGGTCGGGATGGAGATCCGGGCCGAGGCCAAGCCGATCGCGGCGAGGTGCCTGGAGGAAGGGCTCGTCGTCAACGCGGCGGGGAACCACGTGCTCCGGTTCCTCCCGCCCCTCAACGTGACGGACGACGAGATCGACCGGGCGCTGGCCATCCTTTCAGGCGTGCTCGGAGCGTGAGGGAGACACCGGATGAAGAAGGACCTGCTGAGGATACTGGACCTGACCGACCGGGAGATCCTCTCCCTGATCGCGTCCGGTTCCGCGTGGAAGCGGCGCGCGGGGAGGAAGGGGGCGCCCCGGCCCCTCACGGGCAAGTCGCTGGCGATGATCTTCCAGAAGGCGTCCACCCGCACGCGCGTCTCGTTCGAGGTGGGGATGCACCGGCTCGGCGGGCACGCCCTGTTCATGGCGCCGGAGGACACCCAGATCGGCCGCGGGGAGCCGATCCGCGACACCGCCCGGGTCCTTTCGCGGTACGTCGACGCGATCATGATCCGGACCTTCGCCCACGCCACCGCCGTGGAGCTCGCGGAGCACGCGACGGTGCCGGTCGTGAACGGCCTGACCGACGACCACCACCCGTGCCAGATCCTGGCCGACCTCATGACGGCGAAGGAGCGGGGCAAGGACCTGCGGAAGATGCGCGTGGCGTTCGTCGGCGACGGCAACAACGTGGCCAACTCGTGGGTTGAGGCGGCGCACGTGCTCGGCTTCACGCTGCGGATCGCCTGCCCGAACGGGTACGAGCCGCCCCGGTACATCCTCGAGGAGGCGGAAAAGGCGGGGCGCGGCAGCGTCCGGATCGTGCGCGATCCCTCCGAGGCCGCCCGCAACGCCGACGTCCTGTACACGGACGTCTGGACGAGCATGGGGCAGGAGGCCGAGGTGAAGAAGCGGGTCGCCGCGTTCAAGGGATACCGCGTCGACGCCGAGCTGATGAAGTACGCCGCCCGCGACGCGATCGTCATGCACTGCCTTCCCGCCCACCGGGGCGAGGAGATCTCGGACGAGGTGATCGAGGGGCCGGCCTCCGCCGTCTTCGACGAGGCGGAGAACCGGATGCACGTGCAGATGGCCGTGCTGGATAAACTGATCGAACACTAGAGAATCGGAGGATCAAGGCCTTGGAAAAAATAAAGAAAGTCGTTCTCGCCTATTCCGGCGGCCTCGACACCTCGGTCATCCTGACCTGGCTCGTGGAGACCTACGGCTGCGAGGTGATCGCCTTCTGCGCCGACGTCGGCCAGGGGGAGGAGCTGGGGCCCGTGCGCGCGAAGGCGAAGAGGACCGGCGCGTCGAAGGTCTACGTGGAGGACCTGAAGGAGGAGTTCGTCCGCGACTTCGTCATCCCGGCCATGATGGCCAACGCGGTCTACGAGGGGGCCTACTTCCTCGGCACCTCGATCGCCCGGCCGCTCATCGCGAAGAAGCAGATCGAGATCGCGCGGAAGGAGAAGGCCGACGCCGTCTCGCACGGCGCGACGGGGAAGGGGAACGACCAGGTCCGGTTCGAGCTGACCTATTACGCCCTGATGCCGGGGGTGCGCGTCATCGCCCCCTGGAGGGAGTGGGACTTCAAGTCGCGGACCGACCTCATCGCGTACGCGAAGAGGCACGGCATCCCAACGCCCGTCACCGCGGCGAAGCCGTATTCCAGCGACCGGAACCTGCTGCACATCAGCTTCGAGGGAGGGATCCTCGAGGACCCGTGGTCCGAGCCGCCGGAGAACATGTTCCTCCTCAGCCGGTCGCCGGAGGCCGCGCCCTCCCGGCCGGAGTACGTGGAGGTCGATTTCGAGAAGGGCGTCCCCGTGGCGGTCGACGGGAAGCGCCTTTCGCCCGCGAAGCTGCTGGCCCGGCTGAACGAGCTCGGCGGGAAGCACGGCGTCGGCCGCGTCGACCTCGTCGAGAACCGGTACGTCGGGATGAAGTCCCGGGGCGTCTACGAGACGCCGGGGGGCACCATCCTGCACGCCGCCCACCGCGCCGTCGAGTCGATCACGCTCGACCGGGAGGTCATGCACCTGCGCGACTCCCTGATGCCGCGCTTCGCCGAGCTGATCTACAACGGCTACTGGTACTCGCCGGAGATGGACCTGCTGAAGGGCACGATCGCGTCGACGCAGGAGAACGTCACGGGCACCGCGCGCCTCAAGCTGTACAAGGGCAACGTCATCATGGCCGGCCGGAAGAGCCCCGTGTCGCTCTACCGGACCGATTTCGCCACGTTCGAGAAGGAGTCGGTCTACAACCAGGCCGACGCGACCGGGTTCATCCGCATCAACTCCCTGCGCCTGCGGATCCGGGCGCTGATGAAGGAACGGTCCGGAAAGGGCTGACATGGCGGAGAAGAAGGCCTGGGGGGGAAGGTTCGGCGGCGGCACCGACCGGTTCGTGGAGGAGTTCACCGCCTCGATCGGGTACGACTCCCTGCTGTACCGGCAGGACATCGCCGGCAGCGTCGCCCACGCCCGGATGCTCGGGAGGCAGGGGATCCTGCCGAAGGCGGACGCCGAACGGATCGTAAAGGGGCTCCTCGAGATCCGGAAGGAGATCGAGGCGGGGAAGTTCCCGCTCGACCCCGCCTGCGAGGACATCCACATGGCGATCGAGCGGCGGCTGATCCGGAAGATCGGCCCCGCGGGGGGGAAGCTGCACACCGGGCGAAGCCGCAACGACCAGGTGGCGACGGACCTGCGGCTGTTCCTTCGGGACGAGGCCGACGCGGTCCTCGGGCTCCTCGAGGGGATCCGGGAAACCCTGGTCGCGCGGGCCGAGGAGCTCTTCGGGGTCGTCCTGCCGGGGTACACGCACATGCAGAGGGCGCAGCCGGTCCTCTTCTCGCACCACCTCCTCGCGTACCGGGAGATGTTCTCCCGCGACGCCGACCGGTTCGCGGAGGCGCGGCGGCGCATGAACGTCTCCCCGCTGGGGGCGGGGGCGCTGGCGGGCTCCACCTTCCCGCTCGACCGCGAGTCCGTCGCGCGCGAGCTCGGCATGGACGGCGTGTGCGAGAACAGCATCGACGCCGTCTCCGACCGCGACTTCGCGGCCGACTTCCTCTACGCCTGCGCCGTGACGATGATGCACCTGTCGCGGCTCGCCGAGGAGATGGTGTACTGGTCCTCCTCGGAGTTCGGGTTCCTCTCCCTGCCGGACGCCCTCTGCACCGGCAGCAGCATCATGCCCCAGAAGAAGAACCCCGACGTGGCCGAGCTGATCCGGGGGAAGGCCGGGCGCGCCTACGGGAACCTGCTGGCGCTGCTCACCGTCATGAAGGGGCTGCCGCTGGCCTACAACCGGGACATGCAGGAGGACAAGGAGCCCGTGTTCGACTCGGCGCGGACCGTGAGGGACTGCCTCGCCGGCGCCGGCCTGCTGCTGCGCGGGATGGCGGTGAACGAGGAGCGGATGCGGGAGGCGTGCGACGACGGGTTCCTGACCGCGACCGACCTGGCCGACTACCTCGCCCGGAAGGGGCTGCCGTTCCGCAAGAGCCACGAGGTCGCCGGCAGGGTCGTGCGGCACTGCGAGGAGCGGGGGATCCGGCTCAAGGACCTGAGCCTTTCGGAGCTCCGGAGGTTCTCCCGGCTGATCGGCGAGGACGTCCGGGACGCCATCTCGCTGACCCGCTCCGTCCAGGCGCGCGGGACGCGCGGCGGCACGGGGACCGCGGCGGTCCGCGCCCGGCTTTCGGAGCTGAAGAAGAAATGAGGGGGCGGCTTTTCCGCGCGGCGGCCCTGGCGGCGCTGCTCGCCGCGGCCGCGCTCGGCTTTTCCGCGGCCGGGTGCGGCAGGAAGGCGAAGCCCGAGCCGCGCACGGCTTCCCCGGTTTCCGGACCGGCGCCGCAATACCACATCGCCCGGGAGGCGACATGCACCATTTCGCTGTGAACCGGCAAGGGCTTCTCTGCTGCGAGGACTACCCCCTTCGGGAGATCGCCCGGAGGGTCGGGACGCCGGCATACGTGTACAGCCGCGCCACCCTGGAGCACCACTACCGGGTGTTCGACGAGGCCTTCTCCGGCATCCCCCACATCATCTGCTTCTCGATGAAGGCCAACTCGAACGGCTCCGTCGTGCGGACCTTCACAAGCATGGGGAGCGGCGTCGACATCGTGTCCGGCGGGGAGCTCCACCGCGCGCTGGCGGCCGGGGCGCCGCCGGGGAAGATCGTCTACTCGGGGGTGGGGAAGACCGCCGCCGAGATCGGGGAGGCGCTGCGCCGCCGGATCCTCATGTTCAACGTGGAGTCCCGCGAGGAGCTGGAGCGCATCGACGCCATCGCCGGCCGCATGCGCATGCGCGCGCCCATATCGATCCGCGTGAACCCCGACGTGGACCCGAAGACGCACCCCTACATCTCCACGGGGCTCAAGAGGAACAAGTTCGGCATCCACATCGAGCAGGCGATGCGGGACTACGAGTGGGCCGCGAGGCGCCGCAACATCGAGGTGGTGGGCGTCGACTGCCACATCGGCTCCCAGCTCACCGACCTTTCGCCCTTCCTCGACGCGGCGGGCCGCGTCCGCCGGCTGGTCGACCGGCTGCTCGCCAAGGGGATGTCCATCCGCTACGTCGACATCGGCGGGGGGCTGGGGATCAAGTACAACGACGAGCTCCCCCCGCACCCGAAGGAGTACGCGAGCGGCGTGGCGAACGCCTTCCGGGGGCTCGACGTGACGCTGGTCCTCGAGCCCGGGCGCGTGCTCGTGGGGAACGCGGGCGTCCTGGTCACGGAGGTCCTCTACACCAAGAAGATCCAGTCGCCCTCCGGGAAGGGGAAGCACCACTTCTTCATCGTCGACGCCGCCATGAACGACCTGGCGCGCCCCTCGCTGTACGGCTCGTACCACGCGATCCTCCCGGCGGGGAAGGCGCCGGCCGGGCGGGTCACCGCCGACGTCGTCGGACCCATCTGCGAGTCGGGCGACTTCCTCGCGAAGGACCGGCGGCTCCCGCCGTTCAAGGCGGGGGACCTCCTCGCGGTGATGAGCGCGGGGGCCTACGGCTTCTCCATGTCGTCGAACTACAACAGCCGGCCGAGGGCCGCCGAGGTCATGGTGACGGGCGACCGCTGCGAGGTGGTCCGCGAGCGGGAAACGATACGCGACGTCGTCCGCGGCGAGCGCACCGCCTCGTTCCTCCCGGGGCCCGGGAAAAAGAAATGATCCGAATGCCGTGCCGCGGGGGGGGGCGTTCTGATACGATAGTCCAGATGCCCGAAAGGAACCTCCAATGACGGGGGAAGGGATCCCCTTCTCGAAGCTCAACGGCAGCGGGAACGACTTCCTGCTGATCGACGCCCGCGACGGCGCTCTCGACGGGATCGACCGGCCCGCTTTCGCGTCCAAGGTGTGCGACCGGACCCGCTCCGTCGGCGCCGACGGCCTCATCGTCATCGAGGCGTCGCGCAGCGCCGATTTCCGGTGGGACTTCTACAACGCCGACGGCTCGCGCGCCGAGATGTGCGGGAACGGCGGCCGCTGCGCCGCGCGCTTCGCCGCCGCCCGGAAGATCGCCGGGCCGGAGATGGCCTTCGAGACGCTTGCGGGGACCATCCGCGCCTGCGTGTCCGGCCGGCGCGTAAAGCTGCAGATGACGCGCCCCTCCGGGCTCGCCGTCGACCGCTCTCTCTCTCTGGGGGGGGAAAGCCTCGTCTATTCCTTCCTCGACACGGGCGTGCCCCACGCCGTGCTCTTCGTCCCCGACGTCTCCCGCGTCGACGTGGCGGGGATCGGGCGCGGCGTCCGGCGGCACGAGGCGTTCGCCCCCCGGGGCACGAACGTGAACTTCGCCCAGCCCCGGGACGGCGAGCTGCTCGTGCGCACCTACGAGCGCGGGGTCGAGGGGGAGACGCTGGCGTGCGGCACGGGCGCCGTGGCCTCCGCCATCCTCGCCGCCGTGCGGGGGATCGCGTCGCCGCCGGTGACCGTGCGGACGGGCGGGGGGGAGATCCTCAAGGTCTACTTCGACGCGGGGAAGGAAGGGTTCGGGGAGGTGTACCTCGAGGGGGACACCTCCTGGACGTTCGACGGCCGGCTGTTCGAGGAAGCGTACCGATACTGACAAGAGGACGGGGGAGGGGAACGATGTTCCACGGGGCGATCACCGCGATCATCACGCCGTTCCGGGCCGGCCGGCTCGACGTGCCGGCCCTCAAGAAGCTGGTCGAGTTCCAGGTGCGCAACGGCATCTCGGGAATCGTCCCGTGCGGGACCACGGGCGAGTCCGCGACGCTTTCCTTCGAGGAGCACGAAAAGGTCATCCAGGTCGTGATGGAGGCGGCCCGCGGACGGGTCCCCGTGATCGCCGGCACCGGGTCGAACAACACGAAGGAGGCCGTCGTCCTCACGAGCTACGCGAAGAAGGCGGGGGCGGACGCGGCGCTCGTCATCACGCCGTACTACAACAAGCCCACCCAGAAGGGGCTCCTGGCCCACTTCAAGGCGATCGCCGGGGAAGTGGACATCCCCGTCATCCTGTACAACGTCCCGGGGCGCACGGGCGTGAACATGACGGCCGACACGGTGGCGCGCCTCTCCGAGGTGCAAAACATCGTCGGGGTGAAGGAGGCGTCGGGCAACCTCTCCCAGATCTGCGACATCCTGAGGGCGACGCCGCGGACCTTCTGCGTCCTGTCGGGCGACGACGCGATGTACTTCCCCATGCTCGCGCTGGGCGCGAAGGGCGTCATCTCCGTGGTGTCCAACGTGGCGCCCAGGGAGATGGCCGATCTCTACGACGCCTTCGTCTCCGGGAGGATCGCCACCGCGCGCGAGATCCACTACCGCCTCTGGCCGCTGATGCAGACCCTCTTCATCGAGACGAACCCGATCCCCGTCAAGACCGCGGTCGCCATGATGGGGATGATCCGGGAGGAGTTCCGCCTGCCGCTGTGCGCGATGTCCGACGTCAACCGGAAGGCCCTCGCGAAGGTCCTCTCCGGCCTGAAGATCGCCTGAGGCGGCGCGCGGTGGCCGGCGTCGCGGTGTGCGGGGCGATGGGGCGGATGGGCAGGGCGATCCTCGCCATCCTGGCGGAGAACCCCTACGGCCTGACGCTGTCCGGGGCGGTGGAGGCCGCGGGGCACCCGCTCGTGGGGAAGGACGCCGCCGCGGTGGTGGGCGGAGGTCGGGCCGGCGTGGCGGTCTCCGACGACGTCGGCGGGGCGATCGCCGCGGCCGACGTGGCCATCGACTTCAGCAACGCGGAGTCCTCGGTGCGCAACGCCTTCCTCGCCGCCGGGGCCGGCAAGCCGATCGTCATCGGCGCGACCGGCATCAAGCCGGAGCAGCTCGAGCGGATACGGGAGGCCGCGGGGAAGACGGCGATCGTGCAGTCCCCCAACATGAGCGTCGGGGTCAACCTGATGTTCCGCGTGGCGGCCGACGTCGCGCGCGTCCTCGGCGAGGACTACGACGTCGAGATCGTGGAGACGCATCACCGGTTCAAGAAGGACGCCCCGTCCGGGACGGCGGTCAAGCTGGCCGACGTCGTGGCCTCGGCGCTCGGGAGGGACATGGGCCAGGTCGGCGTCTACGGGAGGAAGGGGATGGTCGGGGAGCGGACCCGCGGGGAGATCGGCGTCTTCGCCATGCGCTCGGGCGACGTGGTGGGGGAGCACACGCTGGTGTTCGGCGGCATCGGCGAGCGGCTCGAGATCACCCACCGGGCGCACAGCAGGGACACCTTCGCGCGCGGTGCGGTGCGGGCCGCCGCGTGGGCGCTGGGGAAACCGCCCGGCCTCTACGACATGGCCGACGTATTGGGTTTCGACCGATGAAGATCGCGCGCTACGAATTCAAGGGCAAGGCCTGGTACGGCATCCTCGACGAGGCGGGCGGCTTCCTGCGCGAGATCGTGGGGGAGCCCTTCGAGGGGCTGCGGGAGACGGGGGCGACCCGGCGGCTCGACGAGGTCGCGCTCCTGGCCCCCGTGACGCCGGGGAAGATCGTCGCGGTGGGGCTCAACTACAGGGACCACGCGAAGGAGGTGGGGATGCGGATCCCGGAGGAGCCGCTCCTGTTCCTCAAGGCGCCCTCGGCGATCCTTCCCCCGGGCGGGGACATCGTCTACCCCCGGCAGTCGAAGCAGGTCGACTACGAGGCCGAGCTCGCGGTGGTGATCGGGCGCCGGGCGAAGGACGTGCCGGCCGCCGACGCGTCCTCGTACATCTTCGGCTACACCTGCATGAACGACGTGACGGCCCGCGACCTGCAGATCCGGGACGTGCAGTTCGCCCGCGCGAAGAACTTCGACACGTTCGCTCCCATCGGCCCGTGGATCCGGACCGACGTCGAGCCCGACGCCCTCGCCTTGCGCTGCCTGGTGAACGGGCAGCTGAGGCAGTCCGGCAACACGCGCGACATGGGGTCCTCCGTCGGCCGGCTGGTGGAGTACATCTCCGCGAACATGACCCTCCACCCGGGCGACGTGATCGCCACGGGCACGCCGGCCGGCGTGGGCCCGCTTTCCCCCGGCGACACCGTCACCGTCGAGATCGAGGGGATCGGCTCGCTGACGAACCGGGTCGTGGCGCGCGAGCCGGCCCGCTGAAGGCCCCCGGCGCGGAGGACGCGGTCCTCCTCCTGGGGAGCAACTTCGGCCGCCGCGTCCGGCAGATCCGCGACGCGGTGTCCGATCTGTCGCGGGAAACCCGGGTCGTGGCGGTCTCGCGGCTCTACGCGACCGAGCCGCACGGCCGCGCCCGCCAGCCGTGGTTCCTAAACCTCGCGGTGCGCGTCGAGACGCCTCTCTCGCCCCGGGACCTCCTCCTCCTGGCGAAGCGGATGGAAGCCCGCGCGGGGCGCGTGGCAACGGGGCGGTGGGGCCCCCGGCGGCTCGACGTCGACATCCTGCTGATGGGGAGCAGGGTCGTCTCGGAGCCGGACCTGGTCATACCGCACGCGTCGCTTTCCGCGCGGCGTTTCTTCCTCGTCCCCGCGGCGGAAGTTGCGGGCGAGGCGGCCGTCCCCCCGGAGGGCCGGACCGTGGCGCAGCTTCTCGCGTCCTGCGGGGACACGCTCGAGGTGATCGCGATATGAAGAGGAACGGGGCGCGGCGTCTCGCCGCGCTCGCCTTCGCGGCGCTTCTTTTGCCCGCGGGGTGCGGAAAGGGCCCCTCTCCGCCGCCGGACGCGGAACCCGTCCGCGTCGGCGCGGACGAGGAGATCGCGAGCCACAAGGCCGTCCTGCGGAAGGACCCGAACAACCTGCAGGCGCTGATCGGCATCGGGATCGTCTATTACCAGACGAACCGGGACCGGGATGCCATCGAGAGCTTCGAGAAGGTGCTCGCGCTCGACCCTTCCAACTCGAACGTGCGGACCGACATGGCGGTCTGCCTGCGGCGCACCGGGAATTTCGACCGGGCGGTCGAGGAGCTCAAAAAAGCGATCGCCGCCAATCCCCGACACCACCAGTCGCGGTACAACCTGGGCGTCATCCTCGTCCAGGACAAGAAGGACCTGGAGGGGGGGATCCGGGCGTGGGAGGGGCTGCTGGAAAACGTCCCGGATTATCCCTATCGCGACCAGCTCAAGGCGGAGATCGAACGGCTCCGCGCCGCCGCGGCCAATAAGGGCGATGCGGTTTCCGAACCCTGAATTTTTTAAGGGTACGGGATCCAAAAAATCGGTTAGAATTGTCTCGATGGGTAAAACAGCCGGATTCGCTTGCATTTGACGGCAGTTACGTCGTAATATGGCGATAACGCCGTTTTGTTTTTTAAGAAAATCGCAATTTCACGCCAGGGGGAAAACCGGTGCGACGCGACAAATCGAATTACATCATCCAGTCGGTGGCCCACGCCCTTGACGTTCTCGAGGAGTTCCGTGGGGAGACGGACGAGCTGGGGGTCACGGAGCTCAGCAAGAAGCTGAAGCTTCACAAGAACAACGTGTTCCGCATCCTGGCGACGCTCCAGTCCCGAAACTACATCGAGCAGAACAGGTCCAACGACAACTACAAGCTCGGGATCAAGTGCCTGGAGCTGGGGCAGACCTTCATCCACCAGAGGGGGCTGCTGAAGCAGGCCAAGGTCGTCCTGAAGGAACTGGCGGAAACGACGGGCGAAACGAGCTACCTGTCCTTCCTGCGGGGCAACGAGGTCGTCTATCTCGACGCGGTCGAGGGGACCTCCACCGTCCGCGTCGTCTCCCGCGTCGGGCTGCACATGCCGCTGCACGCCTCCGCGGCCGGCAAGGCCCTCATCGCCTTCGAATCGGACGAGGAGCTGGCCAAGCGCTTTTCCGGCGAGCTGAAGCGGTTCACGAAGAACACGAAGACCGCCCTAGCCGATCTCATCGCCGACCTGCAGAACGTCCGGAAGCTGGGGTATGCGACGGATCTCGAGGAGTTCGAGGACGGGCTCCGCTGCCTGGCCGCCCCCATCCGGGACTACACCCGCAAGGTGATCGGCGCCTTGAGCGTTTCCGGCCCCGCGCACCGGATTTCCGAGGAGCGGATCGAAGGGCTGATCGCGGGCGAAGTCTTGCGTCACGCCCAGGCCCTGTCCGGCCGGCTCGGTTACAGGGAATAGGCGGAACAAGGAATATTTCCTTAACACTCGCTTATTGACAGTCGCTTCCCTTTGGCGTACCTTTGCATGAATCTTCATTCATTGTTCGTGGAGGCGACATGCCGAAAAAGGACCCGAGCCAGCTCGGAGACAAGAGAAACCGGATTCTCCAGGCGGCCATAGAGGTATTCTCCCGCAAAGGGTTCTTCAACTCGAAGGTGTCCGAGATCGCGCGGGCTTCCGGGGTCGCGGACGGGACCATCTATCTGTATTTCAAGAACAAGGACGACCTGCTGATCTCCCTTTTCGAGGAGAAGATGGCCGAGGTCGTCGCCGACGTGAAGAAGCGGATCCAGGCCGGGGAAAGCTCCCTCGACAAGATGCGGATCTTCATCGAGAACCACATGGGTCTGCTCGAGTGCGAGGCGGGGCTCATCGAGGTCCTGCAGGTGGAGCTGCGGCAGAGCAGCAAGTTCCTGAAGGACTACACCCCCGTGAAATTCTTCGAGTACCTGGACGTCCTGAGCGGGATCCTCGAGGAAGGGAAGCGGGAGGGCGTCTTCCGCCCGGACCTGAACGTGAACGTGGCTCGCCGCGTCGTCTTCGGGGCGATGGACGAGCTTTCCCGGACCTACATCCTCTCGAAGAGGCAGAAGTTCCACCCCTCCGTCACGTCGGCCGAGGTCTTCCAGCTCCTGTCGGAAGGTTTCTGCGCCAAGCGGGCTTGACGCCGTAACGGGCGGACCGGCTCATCCCTCCCGGGCCGCGAGGGCGTAAAGCGCCTCCGCGGCCCCGGAGATCTCTCCCCGCAAAGGCAGGCGCGAGAGGAACCGCTCGGGGATCCCCTCCCCGCCGAGGTACGCGCCGCACAGCGCCCCGGTCAGCGCGCCGATCACGCGCGCGTCGCCGCCCTGCCGCACCGCCTGCAGCACGGCTTCCGCGAAATTGCCCGGGGTGCGCAGGAAGCAGCCCAGGGCGAACGGCACCCCCTCGTGGGCGGACTCGTTGTTGCCGAGCGACTCCTGCATCTCGCCCACCGGCGCCCGCCGGAGCAGCAGCGCGGGCAGCTCGGCGCCGAGCCTCCTGCCGACGGTGGCCGGCGCCCGGCCGACGCGCGGCTTGGCCCCGCGCTCCGGCTCGATCCCGGTGACCACCGGCGAAAGCGCGCGCGGGAACGAGAGCACGTCGAGCGACCCGGGAGGGCAGTGAAGCGCCTTCGCCAGGGCGCACGCCTGGGCGATCGCGCCCGCGATGGCCCCGGGATTGGGGTGAGAAAGCGACGCGAGTATGCCCGCCTCGAGCTTGAGCCGCCGGAAGCTCCCCGCGCGCAGCAGCGCCAGCGGGAGGACGAGCGCGGCGGGGGCGCTCTCCGGGAGGTTCTCCCCGGCCTCGTGCCAGGGGAGGCCGCGCTCCAGCAGGTTCCGCGCGAAGCCGTGCAGCCCCGCGGAGTCCTCGCGGCGCACCGAGCGGGCCACCGCCTCCGCGACCTTCGCCGGGTCCAGGACGCCGTCGGGCAGGAAGGCGCGGGCGACCGAGAGCAGGGGAGAGGAATGCTCCGTCGAGGGGACGCCCCGGAGGGTGCGGATCTCCGGGATGTCGGCGATCTCCCCGTACAGCTCCTGGATGTCCCTCGCCGTCAGCCCCTGCGTGGCGGTTCCCAGGGCGTCGCCGACCGCCGCGCCCAGCATCGCGCCCAGGAACCGGTCCCTGTAGTCGATCCCTTCGTCGTAGCCCAAAGGGAGCTCTTCGCCGCGGGACAGGTAGGGCGGTATGCGGCTCTTCCTCACCAGGAACTGGTAGATCGCCTCGGGCTCGCCGGCGAAGAGCAGCGGCTGCTCCGCCTGCCTCGCCGCCCCGCGCCGCACCTTCTGCTCGGCGATCTTCGCCACCGCCTGGAGCAGCTCCCAGAAGTCCTCGTTCCCGGGGACCGGGATCTGCGGGAGGGCCGCCCGGAGGCGCGAAACGGTCTCGCCGGGGTCCTCCAGGAGCTGGGACCCCTGGACGCCCTGCGCCTCCTCGGCGGGCTGAGGCGCCGGCGGCTCCTTTGGAGGGGTAGCGGGGGGCGGGCTCGCCCCGGAGCTCGGGATGGGGAGGTAGTCGCCGTAATGCATCCCGCAGATCTTCTGGACCTGGCTGGAGGAGAACTGCATGGAGCCGAGGATCCTGAAGAGCGTTTCCGGCCGGGGGACGTGGCCGGTGTAGACCACCTGGCGGAGGATCTCGTAGCTCAAGCCCATGCCGGGCCGGTCGGCGTGGAATTTCCGCAGGGAAGGATACCCCAGCGTTTTCAGCCGTTTCTTCAGTAAATCCGAAAGGACGTTGTCCGTGGTTTCATCCATGGCCAATTCGATTGTATAAAAACAAGGGCGGTTGATAAATAAAAAAGGGGAGTTGTCAGGCGGCAACTCCCCTTGTAACCGACCGGCGGTCACATGGAATCGTTGATCAGCTCCGCCACGTCCTTCACCTTCATCTCGTCCTCGAGGTTGTTGAACTTGATCGCGTCGTCGAACATGGTCATGCAATACGGGCAGGCCATCCCGAAGACCTTCGCCCCGGTCTCCCTCGCCTGGTCGAAGCGCAGGTAGTTGATCCTCTTGCCGCCCGAGGCGTCCATCCACATCCCGCCGCCGCCGGCGCCGCAGCAGAAGCCCTCCTCGCGGCACTTCTTCATCTCGAGGACCTTGATCCCGGGAACGGCCCGGATGGCCTCGCGCGGGGCGTCGTAGATGTCGTTGTGCCGCCCGAGGTAGCAGGAATCGTGGAACGCGAGGGCGAGGTCGAGCGTCTTCTGCGGGACGAGCTTCCCCTGGGCGATCAGGTCGCGCAGGAAGACGGAGTGGTGCACCACCTCGACGTCCACGCCGAACTGCGGGTACTCGTTCCGGAACGTGTTGAAGCAGTGGGGGCACTGCGTGATCACCTTCTTCACGTTGTAGCTCCTGAACGTCTCCTTCGCCATCTCCGCCAGGCCGAGCTGGAACAGCCCTTCCTCGCCGAGTCGCCGCGCGGACTCGCCGCAGCACATCTCCTCGAGCCCCAGGGTGGCGTAGTTCACCCCGGCGCGGTTGAGGAGCGACACCAGCGCCCGCGTGACCTTCTGGTTCCTCGGGTCGTACGCCCCGGCGCAGCCGACCCAGAGCAGGTACTCGAAATCGGGCTTGTCCGCGGCGAAGGGGACGTCGACCCCCTCGGCCCAGGCGATCCGGTCGTCCTGCGGCAGCCCCCACGGGTTCCCCGTGTCGCCCATCTTCCGCAGCGCCTGCTTCACGGTGTCGGGCACCTTCGAGGCGGCGACGTATCCGCGGCGGACGTCGACGATCATGTCGATGTGCTCGATGAGGACCGGGCACGCCTGCATGCAGGCGCGGCAGGTCGTGCACGCCCAGATCTCGTCCGGCGTCAGGACGCCGTTGACGAAGTCGGGGACGGCCCGCCTGCCCGTCGCCTTGTCGATCTCCACGCGGGAAGGCGCGAGGACCCCCTCGATGTCGGCGGCGAGCTGGTCCTTCGTCTTGAGGACCACCTCCCTCGGGGAGAGCGGCATCTCCGCGGCGTGCGCGGGGCATTCGTCCTGGCACCGGCCGCACTTGGTGCATCCGTCCGCCGACAGGAGCTGCTTCCAGGAGAAGTCCTCGAGCGCGGACACGCCGGGCCTTTCCTCCTCCTCGATGTTCGGGACCGGCTGGAGCGCGCCTTTGGGCCGGGAGGAGCGAAGGAAGACGCTCGCCGTCCCCGTGCCCATGTGGATCATCTTCGAGAAGGGGATGGAGGCGAGGAAGCCGAACGCGGCCGCCAGGTGGACCCACCAGAGGACCTTGTGGGCCGTCAGGAGGTCCGGGAGCGGCATCCCGCCGAACAGGCGCGGCGCGAGGAAATCGCTGATGTAGGAAACGGGGGCGATCTTCGGGTTCGTCGCGGCGATGCGCGCCGTCTCGATCAGGAAGCCGGTCACGGCGATGAACAGGATGGCGAGGAGCTGCAGGGTGTCGTCGTTGTCCTTCGTCAGCCCTTCGGGGCGAAGGACCCACCGGCGCAGCAGGGCCGCCGCCGCGCCGAGGACCAGGAGCGCGCCGAACGTCTCGGCGAACAGCTTGAAGACGATGTAGAAGTTCCCGTCGAGGAAGATGATGCCGAGGTCGTACTCGATGGCCACCAGGGTGGTGACGACGATCAGCACGAGGAACGACGCGTAGATCGCGAGGTGGATGAGGCCGCCGAGCTTTTTGTGGAGGACCCGCTGCTGGAACAGGGCCAGGCGGAAGACGTCCGCCAGCCGGGCCGACAGGTTGTCGAGCCGGTCCTCCCGCTCCGCGCGCCCCCGGCGGTACGCCTCGATGCGCGACCAGAAGCCCCACGCCATGACGAGGAGCACCACCCCGAACAGGGCCCACATGATGACGGCCGCCGAGGGTTGCAGGTTCCACATGATGTCTCTGCCGATCGTTTTCATTACGCCGCGTCTCCTGAACGGTTATTCATTGCATGCCAATATTAACCCAAAACGGTTCTCGATTTGCGATATATCGCATTCCGGGCCCGCGGGACCGGATTCCCGGGTCCAGGGGATCGGATTATTGGATATACTTGTTCCGGAATCCAACCGCCTGGGAGGGGTACGCGAGATGCCGGAGATCTTCGTGCGGGACAATCCCGTATACGTCTATTTCAGGGACAGCCTGAAGGCCAGCCCCCATGTCATCCTGTTCCTCCACGGGGCCGGCGGCTCCCACCACACGTTCCGGGACCAGTGGGCGCGGCTGAAAGGGACGGCCCGCCTGGTCATCCCCGACCTGCCCGGGCACGCCCGCAGCGGCGGGACCCCCTTCGAGTCGATCTCCGCGGCCACCGAATGGCTCGCCGATTTCGTGAAGGAGCTGGGGTTGAAAAAATTCATCCTCGCCGGGCACTCGATGGGCGGGGCGATCGCCCTGCAGGCCGCGCTGAACGAGGTTCCCGGCATCGAGGCGCTGATCCTCATCTCCTCGGGGGCGCGGCTGAAGGTGGACCCCGGGATCGTCCGGAACATCGAAACGCGGTTCCGGGATTTCGCGCCCGAGCTCGTGGACCGGATGCTGTCGCCCGAGACCTCCGCCGACCTGCGGGAAGACGTCCTCCAGGACGTCCTGTCGACCCGCCCCGAGACCTACCTGGCGGACTTCCGCGCCTGCAACGGGTTCGACGTCATGAACCGCATCGGGGTGATCCGCCTCCCGACGCTGGTGGTCAACGGGGCCGACGACACGCTGACGCCGCTCAAATACGGGGAGTACCTCGCCGTGAACATCCCCGGAGCGGTCCTGAAGATCCTGCACGGGACGGGGCACCTCCCCATCCTCGAGCGCCCCAACGAGCTGGTGGCCTGCATCACCGCGTTCATCCACTCGCTCGACGCGTGAGGGGAGCGGCTTCCGGACCTTTTCAGCCCCCCAGCAGCGGGATCAGGCTGCTGTAGTCGTCGGTCCAGAGAGGCATGTCCGGCGACGCGGGCAGGGGGGTCCCGGCGCCCGAGATCGGGCTTTTCCGGAAGTTTTCCGGGTCGGCCGACAGAAGGACCCACCGCGTGTACGCGGCGCCCGTCTCCTTGTTCCCCTCGGTGACGACCGACAGCGTCTTCATCCCCGTTTCCATGGCGTGGCGGCCGAGAACGGGCTTCAGGTCGATGTACCAGTTCGTGATGTGGAACGCCAGGACGCCGTCCCGCTCCAGGTGGCGCAGGTAGAGATCGAGCGCCTCGCGCGTCAGGAGATGCGCCGGGATCGAGTCGCCCGAGAAGGCGTCGACGACGAAGACGTCGTACCGCTGGGACGGCTCGCGCTCCATCGAGAGCCGGGCGTCGCCCAGGACCACCTCCACGCCGGCGGCGGTGTCGTTTAAATAGCTGAACTCCGTTTTCGCCACCTTCACCACGAGCGGGTTGATCTCGTAGAAGCGATAGACGTCGCCCGGGCGCCCGTACGTCGCGAGGATGCCGGCCCCCAGGCCGATGACGCCGACCCGGACCGGTTTCGACCCGTCGCGCGAGCGGATCGCCAGCCCGACGCCCGACCCGGGGTGGTAGAAGCTCACCGCCTCCCGCTTCCGCTCGGGGCTCAGGAACTGGATGCCGTGGTCGACCGACCCGTTGTAGATGATGCGGCGCCAGCTCCGCCTGCCCGGCGCCCCGCGCTCTGCCACCTTGAGGACCCCGTAGAAATTCCGCTCCGCCAGCCGCTGCTGCGGCGGGGGCCGGAAGGTCGGGGAGAAGAAGTACGCCGCGCCGGCGACCGAGACGGCGCATGCCAGCGCCAGCGGGCCTTTCAGCAGCCACATGCGCGCGCCGGCCCCGCCGCTTCCGCGCGCCATGGAGGCCAGCGCCAGGATCGAGCAGGCGGCGATCCCGAGGGGGAGCTCGTGGGTCGTGCGGAAAAGCTGGGGGGCCGCGACGCCCACGAAGATCCCGCCGAGCGCGCCGCCGGCGGAGACGGCGAGGTAGTAGGGCGTGAGGTATCGCGGGTGCGGGGCCATGCGCGCGAGCTCGCCGTGGCAGACCATGCAGCCCGCGAACATGCCGCCCAGGAACACCGGGATCAGGATCTTCAGGGAGACGCCGTCGACCGTCTTCAAGCAGAGGACCGTCATCCCGACGACGGACGCCGCCAGCAGCGGCGCGTAGAAGGCCCGGGGGTACATGGCCGGGCCCGAGAAGGCCAGGATGAAGGAGAGCAGGTACAGGGAGAGCGGCGCGACCCAGAGGAACGGCAGCGACACCACGTTCTGGGCGAGGTGGTTCGTGACGCCGAGCAGCAGGACGGAGCCGCACGCGGGCAGGGCGATCCAGAAGAACCGGTCGAGCTCCCCGGGGGACGGGCTTTCCGCTTCCGGGCCGCCCCGGGCGGGCGTCGCCTCCCCTTCGGGCGCCGGCGCGAAGGCGCTTTTCGCGGCGGCGTAGACGCACATCGCCGAGAACGCGAGGAAGGCGGCGGACCAAGCGTAGGCCTGGGCCTTGATGGCGAGGTTCGGCTCGACGAGGGTCGGGTAGGAGAGCAGGCCGAGCATGGACCCCAGGTTCGACATGGCGTAGAGCCAATAGGGGGATTTCCCGGGGAAGGCGCGCGTGAACCAGCTGGACAGCAGGGGGGAGGTCGACGAAAGAAGGAGGAAGGGCAGCCCGACGACCGAGGTCAGCATGGTGAGGATCAGGACCGCGGGGACCTCGGTCCCGTCCGGTTTCCAGGACGCGGAGGGAAGGACGGGGAGCAGCAGGGCCGCGGACGCCAGCAGGGCGGCATGGAGGAAGAACTGGACCCTCGGCCGCGCGAAGCGGGCCAGGCCGTGGGCGTAGAGATAGCCGAGCAGGAGCATGATCTGGAAGAAGAGCATGCAGGTCGTCCACACCGAAGCCACGCCGCCGAACCAGGGGAGGATGATTTTCGCGACGATCAGCTCGACCTGGAAGAGCAGGAACGACCCGAGGAAGATCGTCGCCGCGAAGAAGGCCGCCATGCATGTCCTCCCGATTCCCCGCATCCGCGAGGAATCCCATCGATTTTTATCGACATTTCAAAGCCTTTCCTTTAGTGGGGGCGGCGGCCCGCGAAAAGACCCCCCGGCGCGCGGCCGCGCGCCGGTGTGCTATACTGCCAAAATCATGGATAAATCCACTCTCGCCGCGCTCGGGGAGATCCTGGGGGGCCGGCTCCGGACCGACTTCGAGACGCGAACCGCCTATTCTTTCGATGCCTTACGGAAAAAGTTCCTCCCCGACGCGGTCGGTTTCCCCGACGACGCGGCGGAGGTGCAGCGGATCGTGCAGCTCGCGAACCGGCTCCGCTTTCCCGTCGTCCCCCGCGGCGCGGGGACCGGCTTCTCCGGCGGCTCCCTGCCGGTGCAGGGGGGGCTGGTCCTCTCCACGGAGCGGATGGACCGGATCCTGGCGATCGACACGGAGAACCTGTACGCCGTCGTCGAGCCGGGGGTGATCACCGGCGCGCTGAAGGAGGAGGTCCGCAAGGCGGGGCTCTTCTACCCGCCGGATCCGGCGTCGCTGAAATTCAGCACCATCGGCGGGAACATCGCCGAGTGCGCCGGCGGGATGTGCGCGGTGAAGTACGGCGTCACGCGCGACTACGTCCTGGCGCTCGAGGCCGTCCTGGGGACGGGCGAGCTCGTCCGCACGGGCGTGGTGACGATGAAGGGCGTCGCCGGGTACGACCTGACGCGGATGCTGGTCGGCTCGGAGGGGACGCTCGGGATCATCACGAAGGCGACGCTAAAGCTCGTGCCGCTTCCCGAGTCGGTGACGACGCTCCTCGCGCTGTTCCCGTCGAACCGGCACTCCGCGGACACCGTCAACGCGATCGTCGCGGCGCGGGTGACGCCCGCCGCGATGGAGCTGATGGACCGCACCGCCATCGACGCCGTGCGCGAGACGATCCCCGTGGATGTTCCGGAAGGGACGCGCAGCGCCCTCCTGATCGAGGTCGACGGGCAGGAGCTCGCCGTGGCGCGCGAGGCGGACCGCGTCGCGGAGGCGTGCCGCTCGTGCGGCGCCCTCGAGGTGCGCCGGGCGTCCGACCAGAAGGGGCGGGACGGGCTCTGGACGCTGCGGCGGTCGATCTCCCCGGCGCTGCGGCGCGTGGGGGCGGTCAAGATGAACGAGGACATCGTCGTCCCGCGCAGCCGGCTGGCCGACATGCTCGATTTCCTCGCCGATCTCGCTTCGCGCAAGCGGCTGACCAACGTCAATTTCGGCCACGCCGGCGACGGCAACGTCCACGTGAACTTCATGCTCTCGGGCGACGACCCCGACGAGTACCGGCGCGCCGAGGAGGGCGTGGCGGAGGTCTTCCGGGCGGCCGTGGAGATGGGCGGCACGATCACCGGCGAGCACGGCGTCGGGATCATCAAGTCGCCGTTCCTCGAGATGGAGGTCGGCCCGATGGGGATCTCCGTCATGAAGCGGCTCAAGAACTGCTTCGACCCGAACGGGATCCTCAATCCCGGCAAAATCTTCCCCGAAGAGGCGGCGACGGCGCATTGAAGGACGACGAACTGAAGGAGATGGCGGGCCTGTGCGCGAAGTGCGGGACCTGCCGGACGGTCTGCACCCTCTATCCCTTCCGGAAGACCGAGAACTCGGCGGCGCGCGGCAAGGTGGTCATCCTGGAAAGCGCCCTGTCCGGCGAGGACAGGGACACCGCGGCGGTCCAGGAGGCGATGGCCGACTGCCTGCTGTGCGGGCGCTGCGAGCGGGAGTGCCCCAACCTGGTCCTCTACGAGGAGCTCGTCATGAAGGCGCGGGCCGCCCTGGCGGACGAGGTCGGCGTCCCCGCGTGGAAGAGCATCCTCTTCGGGAAGGTGATGCCCCACGACGGACGGATGCGGGCGCTGCGGAAGGCCGGGGCGGCCGCGGCGCGGCTCTTCCTCAAGAAGGTCCCCTCGGGGAGCGGGCTCCATTACCGCTTCCCGGTCGAGTTCCTCACCGGCGGCCGGACGATCCCGCGGCTCCCGGCGAAGGGGTTCATCGAGTCGCTGGGAAAGGGCGAAGCGGTCGAAGGCGACGTCATGCTCTTCGTCGGCTGCGTGTTCGACCATTTCTACCCGGAGATCGGGCGGGCGGCGTACGAGACGGTGAAGGCCTCCGGCCGGGCCGTCGCGGTGTTCCGGGAAGCGGCCTGCTGCGGGCTGCCCGCGCTCGTCTCCGGCGACCGCGAGTCGGCGCTCGAGAACATCGGGTCGAACCTGCGGCGGCTGCGCGCGGCGGCGCCCGGGACGATCGTCTTCCCCTGCGGGTCGTGCCTGCTCCAGTTCAAGCGGAACATCCCCTCCCTGTTCAAGGAAGGGCACCCGCTGCACGAGGACGCGGCGTTCGTGGCGGAGCGCTGCACGGACTACGCGAGCTTCATCCTCGAATCCGGCGTCGTCGACCGGCTTCCCGAGCCGCCCCCGGCGGAGCGCCCCGGGGAGATCGGCTACCACGACTCCTGCCACCTGACGGGCACGCTGGGGAAGGGTCCCGAGGCGCGGCGGGTGCTTGAACGCGCCGTCGGCGACGCCTTCGCGGAGATGAAGGGGGCCGACCTGTGCTGCGGCTACGGCGGGACCTTCAACATCCGCGACTATCCCACCTCGGCGAAGATCGGGGAGAACAAGGTGAAGGTCGCGGCGGAGGGCGGGACGAAGGTCATCGCCGCGGGCTGCTCCGGCTGCGTCCTCCAGATGCGCGACATGTCCGCCCGCGTCGAGCCCTCCATGCGGGTCGTGCACGTCGCGGAGCTCGTGCGCGCCGCGCTCGCCCGGGCGAAGTAGCCGGTGAGGGCCCGCAACGTCACCCGCGGGACCCTCCTCGGCGGGTCGATCCTCCCCGCGGACACCTTCCTCCTGCGCCTCAAAGGGCTGATCGGCAGGGGCGGGCTCGGCCCGGGCGAGGGGCTCTGGATCTCGCCGTGCCGCTGCATCCACTCGTTCGGGATGCGCTTCCCCATCGACGCCGTCTTCGTCGGGCGCGACGGCAGGGTGGCGGGGCTGTGCGAGGGCTTCCGCCGGGGGCGGGTTTCCCGCTTCTTCCGCGCCGCGCGGGGGGTTCTCGAGCTGCCCGAGGGAACGATCGCCGGGACCGGTACCCGGGTGGGGGACGAGGTCCTGCTCGAGCCATGAAGCGCTCCCGCCGCGCCCCATCTTTGTGTTGATTTCCATCGCATAGAAATGCTTATATGAAATGATGTTTTCCGGCCGCATCACCCCGGAGGAGCTTCGCGTCAGGCTCGCCCCCGGCGGCCCGTGGACCGACGTGGTCTGTCTCGGCGAGACGGACAGCACGAACGGCGTGGCGATGGAGATGGCGGAGGCCGGGGCCCCCCACGGGACGGTCGTCGTGGCGGACGCGCAGACCGGGGGACGGGGCCGACACGGGCGCCGGTGGGTCTCGCCGCCGGGCCGGAACGTGTACGCGTCGTTGATCGTGCGTCCCGAAATTCCGAACGCGGAGGCATCGGGGCTCTCCCTGACGGCCGGGGTCGCCCTGGCGGACGCGACGGAAAAGGCGGGCGTCCCCGCCCTCCTCAAGTGGCCCAACGACCTGTACCTCGGTTCGAGGAAGGCGGCCGGCATCCTGGTGGAGACGGCCGTCGGGCCGGGCGGCGCCCGGCACGCGGTGATCGGCGCCGGGATCAACGTGAACATGGCCGGGGACGAGATCCCCGCGGAGCTCGCAGGCAAGGCGACCTCGCTGCGGATCCGCGCGGGGCGCGAGTTCTCCAGGGCGGAGGTCCTGGCGCTGTTCCTCGACGCCTTCGCGCGCCGGTACGCCGAATTCGCCGCCGGGGGGTTCCCGGCGATCCGGCCGGCCTGGGAGCGCAGGGACATGCTCCGGGGGCGGCGCGTCCTCGTCCTCCGGGCGGGGCAGAAGGCGCGCGGCGTCGCCCTGGGCGTCGCCGGGGACGGCGCCCTGCGGTTCCGCCCGGACGGTGCGGGCGCGGAAGAGCGGCTGCACAGCGGCGAGATCCTGGAATTCGAGCCGATCCTGCATGAGGAGGCGAAGGGGACCGGATGCTTCTCGTGATCGACGTCGGGAACTCCAACACCGTCATCGGGGTGTACGAAGGGGAGAAGCTCCTTCACCACTGGCGCGTCTGGACCGACCGGGAGAAGACCAGCGACGAGTACGGGATCCTCCTGCGGAACCTGTACGAGGCGAGCCGCTTCTCCCCCGAGGACATCAAGGCGATCATCGTCGCCTCCGTCGTCCCCCCGCTCACCCCGACCATCGTCGACCTCTGCGAGCGGTACTTCGGCATGACGCCCATGGTCG
>CAZTFC010000005.1:0-75343 GCA_964612075.1 uncultured bacterium | reverse complement strand
CGGGAAGCGGGATGGGCGGCGCCTCTCCCATGCGGCGCGGCGGCGGGGGCTTCGGGGGCGGTTTCGGCGGCCCCGGCGGACGCAGGAGATAATCACATGCGCATGGATCGTTCGAAAGGCCGCGCGGACCGCGGGATCCTGTTCGCGTTCGCGGCGGCGTTGATGGGGATGTCGATCCTCCTTCCCGGAAAGGGGACCGCCGGGTGGGAGTTCGGGGCAAGGGCGGGGTTCGACACGAACGTCGGACGCTCGGTCGACGGGGCGGAAAGCGACGTCTTCCTTCTCGGGCACGCGGCGTACCTCCGGCAGGCGGACGGCGAGACCCGGTTCGACTGGACGTTTTCCGCGGTCGTCGAGGGGGCCGCGTACGCGGACTATTCCGACCTCGATTACGGGTCGGCGTCCGTCATGCCGGGGCTGCTGTGGATCGCCCGCCCCGGCTGGACCGTCAACCTCTCGCCCTTCTTCCAGGTGAAAGGGGTTCGCGACTCCGACCAGTCCGCGTACGCGTTCGGCGCGCGGATCGACCTGCGCCAGGAGCTGCCGCGGAGGCTGTACCTGGCCGAGTCCATTTCGTGGACCGACAGCCGCGCCGACGTGGAAACCTACTCGTACACAGAGTTCGCGGCGGGGGCGGCCCTCGGCGTTTCCTGGAACGACGGCGCGTTCACCGAGATCGGGTATCGGTACTCCCGCGGCGATTCCTTCTTTTCCCTCGGAACGGCCACGCTGGTCCCGGGCGGAGGCGGCGGAGGCGGCGGCCCGGGCTTCCGGGGCGGCACGGATCCCGTGTATTCCACGGTCTTCGGAAGCGACGTGGTCAAGGACCGCGTCGACAGCCACGCCGTGGAGCTTTCCGCGGGGATCGACTGGACCCCTTCGGTCTTCAGCGTGTTGACCTTGACGTGGCAGACGATCCGAGGGGACGTCGGGACGGCGGACAGCTTCTCCGGGGTCGCGGGAGTCGGTTATCGTTTCTGAGGAGCCGGAGGCGGGCGGGAGGGGAAACCCCGCCCGTTTCCCGACATCGGTGTGATAACGTATCAGGAACCGGTATTCTCTCCGCCGCGCATCATTGGACATCGAGACCAGGAGTCGCGCATGACTGCACCCGGCCGGGACCGGCGCACGTTCCTCCGGATAACGGCGGCGCCCGCCTTCCTCCTGTTGTTCGCCGCGCTCTTCTTCCCGGCCCCGGCGCGCGCCATGGACGCGGTGGACTTTCCCCGGGCGCTGGAGCGCGCCTTCCGGGGGAACCCCTTCCTGGCGGCCGCAGGCTTCGATTACGAGGCGTCGCGGGAAGAGGCCGACGCGGCGCTGGGCCGCTTCTTCCCCTCGCTGACCTTCGACCACCGCTTCGTCCGGACCAGCCTGCCGGCCGAGGCGTTCTCCCTCAAGCTCAACCAGTCGAAGCTTGCGCAGTCGGATTTCCTCGACGTGAAGAACTTCAACGACCCCTCGCCGCGCAACGACTTCATCTCCACGCTCACGCTCGAGCAGCCGCTCTTCGCGCCTTCGGTGGATCTCGGGCGGCGGATGGCGAAGCGGGAGAGCGAGGCGAAGCGGCTGGAGCTGCTCCGGGCGAAGGAGGAGACCGCCTTCCAGGTCCTTTCGGCGTACCTCGACGTCCTGACGGCGAAAGCGTACCTGGCCGTCGCGGAGCAGGGGCTGTCCGACGCGCTGGAGCACCGGAGGATCGCCGGGGCCGCGGAGAGGGCGGGCACGGGGCTTTCCTCCGACGTCCTGCGGGCGGAGGTCGCCGTCGCCGCGGCGGAAGGGGAGAAGGTGACCGCCGGGAACCGCCTGGAGCTGGCGCGCCGTTGGCTGGCGCTGGCGATGGGGGAGCCGGGCGGCTCGGAGGTCGACGCCGCCGGGCCGCCGCCGGAGTTCCCCGAGCCCGGCACGCTCGAGGAGCTCCGGGCCGCCGTTTCCGCTCGGGCGGACCTGGCGGCCGGCGCGATGCGTGTGGAGAATGCGGAGACCGGGGAGACGCTGCGCAGGTCGGAGTACCTGCCGACGGTGGGGCTGCTCGGCGCGTACCAGGTCGACGCGGAGCACGGGCCGTTCGACGCCGACAACCGGAGCTGGAGGATCGGCGTCGGGCTGCGCTGGAACCTGTTCGACGGCCTGCAGAGGGAGTCGGCCGTCTCCAGGGCGGCCTTCGAGCGGCGGAAGGCGCAGGAGCAGCACCGGGGACGGACGGACCAGGCGTCGTTCCAGGTGACGCGCGCCTACCTGGGCATCCGGGAGGCGGGGCGGCGGGTGGAGATCGCCCGGGCGGCGGAGGCCTCCGCCGCGGAAGGGGTGCGGAAGATCCGGGCCCGGTACGAAAACCAGCTCGGCCGGATGATCGACGTGCTCGACGCCCAGTCGGCGCTCGACCGGGTCCGCGCCGACGCGGTGAAGGCGGAAAACGACCTTCGGCACTCCCGGGCGCTGCTGCTCCACGTTTCGGGCGGCCTGCTGCCCTGGGCGGAAAAGGAGTCCGGAAGATGAAGGGGGTGCGCGGGATGAAGGGACGCGGCGCGCGCGCGGCGGCGGTGCTGGCGGCGGCTCTCCTGCTGGCCGCCTGCGGCGGGAAGGAGAAGACGGGGTCGGGTGCTCCCGCCCGCCCCGCGGTGTCCGGCGTGGAGGTGATCACGGTGGAGCCGGTCGCCGGAGGCGCTTCCGTGGAGGCGGTGGGGACGGTCCGCGCGAAGACGGTCGCGGCGGTCGCGCCCCAGATGATGGGGCGGCTGACGGCGGTCCTCGCCGCGGAGGGTTCCCGGGTCGAGGCGGGGGCGGTCCTGGCGACGATCGACGACCAGGCGGTCCGCGCGCAGCTCGCCTCCGCGGAAGGCGCGGTGGCCGAGGCGGAAAGCGCGCGGGAGGAGGCCGAGCGCGCCGTCGCGCAGGCCGAGGCGGCGAAGGAACTCGCCGAGAAGACGCACGGGCGTTACCGGAAGCTCCTCGAGGAGAAGGTGGTGACGCCGCAGGAGTACGACGAGGTCGCGCTCCGGAGAACCGTCGCGGTGAAGGAGCACGAGCGGGCGTTGCGGCGGGCGGCGCAGGTCGACGCCCGGGTCGCCCAGGCGAAAGGGGCGGCCGACGCCGCGCGCGCCATGGCTTCTTACGCGAAGGTGACCGCCCCGTTTTCCGGCGTCGTGCTGGAGAGGAAGGCGGACGCAGGGTCGATGGCGGTCCCGGGCGTGCCGCTCTTCGTGCTGGAGGACCCCCTGCGGCACCGGATCGAGGCCGCCGTCTCCGAGACGTACTTCCCGTTCCTCAAGAGAGGCTCCCCCGTGCGCGTGGTCCTGGACGACGCCCCGGACCGGGAGATCGCCGCGACGATCTCCGAGGTTGTCCCCGCGGTCGACCCGGCCACCCGGACGTTCGTCGTGAAGGCGGTTCTTCCGCCGGGGAAGGCGCGGACGGGGCAGTCCGGCCGGCTGCGGTTCGAGGCGGGGAAGGGGACCGTGCTGGCCGTCCCGAAGCGGGCGATCACGCGCGCGGGCGGCACGGAAGGGCTGTTCGTCGTGGGGGGCGCGGACAACACGGTGCGACTTTCGGTCGTCACCACGGGCGCGGATCTCGGCGACCGGGTGGAGGTGCTGTCGGGGCTGTCTCCGGGCGACCGGGTCGCCGTCGCGCCGCTGGACCGCCTCTTTGACGGAGCGGTGGTCGAGGAACGGAAATGAGCGGTTCCGCCGGCGGCGGGCGCCGGGGGATCGCCGGCCGGATCGCGGCCGCGTTCATCGGGTCGCGCCTCACCCCCCTGGTCGTCCTCGCGTCGATCCTCCTCGGCCTGGGCGGGGTGCTGCTCCTGCCGCGCGAGGAGGAGCCGCAGATCATCGTCCCGATGATCGACGTGTTCGTGCAGGTGCCCGGCGCTTCGGCGAAGGAGGTGGAGGAGCGGGCGACGCGCCCCATGGAGCAGCTCCTCTGGGAGATCCCCGGCGTCGAGTACGTCTACTCCACGTCGTCGCCGGGGCAGTCGATGGCGATCGTGCGCTTCCGGGTCGGGGAGGACGAGGAGGAAAGCATCGTCCGCCTCAACCAGAAGATGTTCGCCAATTTCGACCGGATCCCGCCGGGGACCTCGCAGCCGCTCATCAAGCCGCGCTCCATCGACGACGTCCCGATCCTCGCGCTCACGCTCTCCTCCGGCCGGAACGACCCGTTCACCCTGCGCCGGATCGCCGTCCTCCTCCAGGAGCAGGTCAAGACCGTCCCCGACGTCTCCGAGGTGAAGGTGATCGGCGGTCAGCGGCGGCAGCTCCGCGTGATCCTCGACCCGGCGCGTATGGCCGCGCGCGGGATCGCCCCCGCGACGGTCGCCCGGATGCTCGGGGGGGCCAACCGGGAGCTGCAGGCCGGGAGCTTCTCCTCCGGCAACCGGGAGTACCTCGTTTCCGCCGGCGGGTTCCTGCGGACCGCCGGGGACGTGGGCGCCGTGGTGGCGGGCGTCTCGGACGGTCGCCCGGTCTACCTGCGGGACGTGGCGACGATCGTCGACGGGCCGGAGGAGCCCGCGGACTACGTCTTCTTCGGCGAGGGAGCCGGAAGCGGCAGGGCCGGCGCGGCCGTCGTCCCCGCCGTGACCCTCTCGGTCGCGAAGCGCAAGGGGACCAACGCGATCGCGATCGCGGACCGGGTGCTGGAGAAGGTCGACGGGCTCAAAGGGACGCTCCTGCCCGGCGACGTGCGGCTCACCGTCGTGCGGAACTACGGGGAGACGGCGGCGGAGAAGTCGAACGAGCTGCTCTACCACATGCTGATCGCCGTCGTCTCCGTGTCGATCCTCATCTGGATCACGCTGGGGCTGCGGGAGGCGGGGATCGTGGCGACCGCCATCCCCGTCACGCTCGCCCTCACCCTGGCCGTCTTCTACCTGACCGGCTACACGCTGAACCGGGTGACGCTGTTCGCCCTCATCTTCTCCATCGGAATCCTCGTGGACGACGCGATCGTGGTGGTGGAGAACATCGTGCGCCACTACCGGCTCCCGGAGAGCCGCGGCCGCTCCGTGATCGACGTCGCGGTCGAGGCGGTGGACGAGGTGGGGAACCCGACGATCCTGGCCACCTTCGCCGTGATCGGCGCCATCCTGCCGATGGCCTTCGTCCGGGGGCTCATGGGCCCCTACATGCGCCCCATCCCCGTGGGCGCCACGGCGGCGATGCTCTTCTCGCTGCTGGTGGCCTTCGTCGTCACTCCGTGGGCCGGGGTCCGGCTCCTCCGCCGGGAGGAGGGTGATGGGCACGGGCACGAGGAGGAGGGGTACACCACCCGGCTCTACCGGAAGGCGATGGACCGCCTCCTGCACCGCCCCGCCTGGCGCTACGGCTTCCTCCTGCTCGTCGTCGTGCTGCTCATGGCCTCCGCGTCGCTCGTCGCCATCGGGTGGGTGAAGGTGAAGATGCTGCCGTTCGACAACAAGAGCGAGTTCCAGGTCGTGGTCGACATGCCGGAGGGGTCGACCCTCGAGGAGACCGCCGGGGTCGCGCGGGAGATCGGCGCCGTCCTCGCCCGCGTCCCGGAAGTGAAGGACTACCAGGTCTATGCCGGCGCCGCGTCCCCCCACAACTTCAACGGGCTGGTCCGCCACTACTTCCTCCGGAGCGCGCCGCACGAGGCCGACCTGCAGGTGAACCTGGTTCCGAAGGGGGACCGGAAACGCCAGAGCCACGAGATCGCCGTGCGGGTCCGCCCCCTGGTCCGTGAGGTCGCCGCGAGGCACGGGGCCAACGTAAAGATCGCGGAGGTGCCGCCGGGGCCGCCGGTCCTGCAGACGCTGGTGGCCGAGATCTACGGGCCCGACGACGCGGGGCGGATCGAGGTGGCGCGCAGGGTCCGTGAGGTCTTCGAGAGGACCGAGGGGGTCGTGGACACGGACTGGTATGTCGAGGACGACCAGCCGCGCTGGCGGTTCGAAGTCGATCCGGCGAAGGCCGCGCTGAACGGCGTGTCGACGGAGCAGGTGGCGGAGACGCTGCGCATCGCGGTCTCGGGGACGACCGCGGGGCTGCTCCACCGGCCGCAGGAGAAGGAGGACGTCCCGATCGTGCTGCGCCTTCCCCGGGCCGACCGGTCGCGGCTCGAGGGGCTGCGGAGCGTCCGGGTGGCCGGGGCCCGGGGGAACACGGTGCCGCTCGGGGAGCTCGTCCGGGTGAAGGAAGAGGTCGCGGAGAAGAGCATCTACCACAAGAACCTGATGCCGGTCGTCTACGTCACCGCGGACGTCGCGGGGAAGGTGGAGAGCCCGGTGTACGCGATCCTGCAGATGAACAGGGCGCTCGACAACCTGGCGATCCCCGCCGGCTACCGGCTCGGGCGGCACGTGGCGGCCCAGCCCGAAAGCGACCGCACGTACTCCATGAAGTGGGACGGCGAGTGGCACATCACCTACGAGGTCTTCCGCGACCTGGGGCTGGCCTTCGCGGCGGTGCTGGTGCTGATCTACATCCTCGTCGTCGGGTGGTTCCAGTCGTTCCGGACGCCGCTCACCATCATGGCCGCGATCCCCTTCTCCCTGGTGGGGATCCTCCCCGCGCACGGCCTCTTCGGCGCCTTCTTCACGGCCACCTCGATGATCGGCTTCATCGCGGGGGCGGGGATCGTCGTGCGCAACTCCATCATCCTGGTGGATTTCGTGGAGCTGCGCCTTTCGCAGGGGATGCCGCTCGACCGGGCGGTGATCGACGCGGGGGCGGTGCGCTTCCGCCCCATGCTGCTGACCGCCGCCGCGGTGATCGTCGGGGCCTCGGTCATCCTCTTCGACCCCATCTTCCAGGGGCTGGCGATCTCCCTGATGGCGGGGGAGGTGGCCTCCCTCCTTCTGTCCCGGATGACCGTGCCGATCCTGTTCTTCCTGAGCGAAAGGAAAAAGCACGGGGCCGGGCAGGAGAGATAATGAAACGGGAGTCCGCGGACGGCGTCCAACGGGACGGTTGAGGACCAAGAAAAGGGGGAACGGATGGACATCAGGAAGATCGTCGACAAGGTGAAGGACAAGGCGGAAGACCTGAAGGAGAAAGCCGAGGAGCTGGCGGAGAAGGCCGAGGACGCCGCGGAGGACCTCGCGGAGAAGGCCGGGGAGAAGATCAAGGCGGCCCGCGCGAGCATGGACAAGGACGGCGACAACATCCCCGACGCGCTGGAGGGGCTGGCCGGGAAGGCGAAGACGCTGGCCGGCGAGGCGCAGGCGAAGGCGAAGGACCTGGCGGGGAAGGCCGGGGAGAAGATCAGGGAGGCGCGCGCGGGGCTGGAAAAGGAAGAGAAGAAGGGGTAGGCGGGGCCGGCGGGACGGCCTTACGGGCGCATGCGCCCCCGGTCGCTGCGCCGTTCCGCCGCCCGGTTGTATCGTTCCACGAGGGCGAGATGCGCCCGCTGCTTTTCCTCCAGCCGGTTCACCAGCTCGTTGCGGGTCCCGTTCATCTCGTTGTATCGGGGGACCAGCTCGTTGTAGGACTTCGCGTCGCTGGCCGCGGCGAACCCGTTCATGGCCCGCCTCAGCTCGTTCATGGCGGACGTCTGCCGGTTGAGCTCCTCGACCATCGCCTTCAGCTCCGACTCGCTTTCCGCGATCGCCCGCCGGCTCTCGTGCAGCTCGTCGATGAGCGCCTTGTCGTTGACCTCCTCGGCCCTCCTCACCGGGACGATCGGGTCCAGGGTGCGGATGTCCGCGCTGCGCTCGGGAAGCCGGCGGACCAGGTCGGCCGGGAGGGCGAAGTTGATGTTCTGGCCGTCGATGGCCGATGCCGTGGTGATCCCCACCAGGCGGCCGCCGGTGTCGAACAGGCCGCCGCCGCTGGACCCTTTCGAGATGGCGGCGTTCGTCTGGATCAGGGGGAATTCCCCGTACGGGCGGACGGCGGAAACCAGGCCGTCGCTGATGCTCAGCTCCAGCCCCCTGGGGGCACCGATCGCGTAGACGCGCTGTCCCGCCCGGACCGTGCCGACCGACGCCGTGTCCGCCGGGGGTGCCGGGAGTCCCGGCGCAGAAAGCGAGCAGAGATCGTACTCCCTGTCCGCGTGCAGGACGGTCGCCGCGTAGTCCCGTCCCTGGTGGGAGACCCGGAGCTCCCCACCCGATTCCACGACGTGCCGGTTCGTCGCGACGGTCCCGGGGCCGACGACCACGCCGCTCCCGAATGTCGTCAGGCGCCGGTCTTCGCCGCCGAAGACCTTCACGGTGACCACGCTCGGGGAAGCGATCCGGAACACTTCCTCGGAAGTGCCGGCGGTTTCGGGCGGCGCGACGGCTTCGGCGGGGGCTCCGGCGGGGAACGGCGGCGCGGGGGAAGGTTCCGGGCCGGCGTATGCCGGCACGTCCGGGGCGGCGGTGCCGGCGGTCATTCCGGGTCCCGGTCCGCGGCGGGCTTCCACCAGCGTTCCCCGGTCCCGGGCCACGATCCACACGAACGCGAAGGCGGCGGCCGCGATCGCCGCGACGATCGCCGCGAGGGCCAATCGGGAACCGTTATCGCGCTTGGGCGATCCCATGGAATCCATATCGGACATTCCCGCCCGGAACTTTCCATGGGGCGCGGACGGCCGCGGTTTCAGAGGGCGTCCAGACTCCGGTCGATATCGGCGAGGATGTCCCCGATGTCCTCCAGCCCGACGGACAGGCGGACCAGGTCGGGGGAGAGCCCTCCAGCCCTCTGCTGCTCGTCCGTGAGCTGCGAATGGGACGTCGAGGCCGGGTGGAGCGCCAGCGACCGGGCGTCCCCGACGTTGGCCAGGTGGGAGAACAGGGTCAGCCCCTCGATGAACTTCTCTCCCGCCGCGCGCCCTCCCTTCGGCCCGAAGACCACCATGCCGCCGAAGCCGTTCTTCAGGTATCGGGATGCCGCGGGATGGGCCGGGTCGCCCGGCAGGCCGGGGTAGCGCACCCAGGCCGCCTTGGGGTGCTTCGAGAGGTGTTCGGCAACCTTCAGGGCGTTGGCGGAGTGCAGCGGCATCCGGACGTGCAGCGTCTCGATCCCCTGCAGGAAGATCCAGGCGTTGTCCGGGGAGAGGCAGGCTCCCAGGTTGCGCAGCGGCACCGTGCGGAAGCGCAGGGCGAAGGCGATCTTCCGCAGGTCGGGCGGCAGATTGACGGCCCAGCGCAGCCCGTGGTAGTTCCGGTCCGGCCGGTTGAACAGCTCGAACTTCGGGTCCGACCAGTCGAAGGTGCCCGCGTCCGTGGCGATCCCGCCGATGGCCGCGCCGTGGCCCCCCAGCCACTTGGTCAGGGAGTTGACCACGATGTCGGCCCCGTGCCCGATGGAGCGGAGGAGATACGGCGTGGTGAAGGTGCCGTCGACGATAAGCGGGAGGTGATGCTTCCTGGCGATCCTCGAGACGGCCTCGATGTCCGTGAAGTCCAGCGCGGGGTTGCCGATCGTCTCGATGTAGATCCCGCGGGTCTTCCCGTTGACGAGCTTCTCGAAGCTTCCCGGGTCCCCGTGGTCGGCGAAGCGCACCGTGATCCCCAGGTCCGGCAGGATGGCGTCGAACATGGTGTAGGTGCCGCCGTACAGGTTGGAGGCGGAGACGATCTCGTCGCCGGCCTTCGCGATGGTGACGATCGTGTTGAAAACGGCCGCCGTGCCGGAGGCGACGGCCACCGACGCCGCGCCGCCCTCCAGGCCGGTGACCCGGCTCTCCAGCACCTCGTTGGTCGGGTTCGTGAGCCGGCTGTAGATGTTGCCGAACTCCTTCAATGCGAAGAGGTCGGCCGCGTGCTTCGCGCTCTTGAATACGAAAGACGAGGTCCGGTAGACGGGGACCCCGCGGGAGAGGGTGGTCGGGTCGGGGCGGTGCCCTTCGTGGATCGCTTTCGTCCCGATGTGCCTTTCGTCCTCCATGGCGCGCTCCTTCAAGGGCCGGCTTGGCCGCGGGTCTGTGCGGGCTCGTCGAAGAGCCAGGTGGAGAGGTACCGCTCGCCGTTGGACGGCAAAATAACCACGATGGTCTTCCCCGCGTTCTCCGGGCGCTTCGACAGCTGCAGCGCGGCCCAGAGGGCCGCCCCGGAGGAGATGCCCACGAGGATCCCCTCCTCCCGGGCCAGGCGGCGGGCGATGTCGCCGGCGTCGACGTCCGATACCTTGACGACCTCGTCGATGATGCCCGTGTTCAGAACGGAGGGGACGAAGCCGGCGCCGATCCCCTGGAGCCTGTGCGGCCCCGGCGGGCCGCCGGAGAGGACCGGCGAGGTGTCGGGCTCCACCGCCACGACCCGGAACCCCGGTTTTCTTTCCTTCAGGGCTTCCCCCGCGCCGGTCAAGGTGCCGCCGGTGCCGACCCCCGCCACCAGGATGTCCGCCGCGCCGTCCGTGTCGGCCCAGATCTCCCCGGCCGTCGTCGCGCGATGGGCCGCCGGGTTGGCGGG
This sequence comes from uncultured bacterium, assembly GCA_964612075.1. Lineage (GTDB taxonomy): Bacteria > Desulfobacterota > Deferrimicrobia > Deferrimicrobiales > Deferrimicrobiaceae > UBA2219. The sequence goes on along the minus strand of CAZTFC010000005.1, from coordinate 64,986 downwards.
GTTGTCGAACTGCATGGGGAAGAACCAGTCGGGATGGGCCCGGGCCAGCACCTCCGCTTCGGCGATGGCGCCCTTCATGCCTTTGGCGCCTTCCGTGAGCACGAGCTGGGCCCCGTAGGCGGAAAGCAGCTTGCGCCGCTCGACGCTCATCGTCTCGGGCATCGTGAGGACGACGCGGTAGCCCCTGGCGGCGGCGACCGCGGCCAGCGCGATGCCGGTGTTGCCCGAAGTCGGCTCCACGATGGTGGATCCGGGCGAAAGCCTCCCTTCCCGCTCGGCCGCCTCGATCATCGAGAGGGCGATGCGGTCCTTGACGGAGCCGAAGGGATTGAGCCCCTCCAGCTTCGCCAGGACCTGCGCCGCCCCCCCCGCGTTCAGCTTCCCGATGCGGACCAGCGGCGTCCCGCCGATCGCGTCCGTGATCTTCCCGAGCACCCTCATGCCCTCTCCTTCGTCCCGGCCTTCACCAGCCGCAGCGATCCTCCTCGGGCGATCTCGCCCAGGCTTAAAGATTCGCAGTAGTCCCGCATCGCCTTCTCGAGGCCCCCCCACACGCTTCGCGCCGCGCAGGCGGGCGAATTGGGGCAGCTTCCGGGATCGTCCGCGCAGCGGATGATGTAGGGTCCGCCCTCCAGCGAGTCGATGATCTCGCGCAGGCTGATCTCCCCTGCCGGCCGGGCCAGGACGTACCCGCCGCGCGCCCCGCGGACGGACCGGACCAGGCCGGAGCCCCGCAAGGGGATGACCAGCCGCGAGAGATATTTCTCCGAGATGCGCTGGCTCCCGGCGATCTCGCTCAACAGCACCGGCCTGCCGCCGCCGCGCCTCGCCAGCTCGATGAGGAGGCGCAGGCCGTACCTGCTGCGGGTCGAGATCTTCACGCCCCCGCCTCCCATAAAGGGATCTGCTCGAGGTCGAAGGGGGTCGCCTGGTACACGGAGTAGTTGAGCCAGTTCGAATACAGAAGATGCGCGTGGGAGCGCCACGACATCCTCGGCTCCGCGGCGGGGTCGTCCCCGGGGAAATAATGGACGGGGGGGGCGATCGGGAGCCCCTTCCCCCGGTCCCGGTCGTACTCCGCCTTCAGGGTGAGGCGGTCGTATTCCGGGTGGCCGAAGACGAAGATCATCCGCCCGTCCGTCGACGAGACCATGTAGAGGCCGGCCTTGTCCGAGGAGGCCAGGATCTTGAGCCCCGGGTTCCTGCGGACGTCGTATTCCCGCACCTCGGTGTGCCGCGAATGCGGCGCGAGGAAGAAATCGTCGAAGCCGCGCAGGATCGGCTCGAGCGGCTCCAGCACCTTGTGGTGGAACAGGCCGGATTTCTTCGCCGGGAGCGGGTGCTTTTGGATCCCGTAGTGATGGTAGAGCCCGGCCTGGGCGCCCCAGCAGATGTGCAGGGTGGACCAGACGTTGCCCCGGCTCCATTCCATGAGGCGGACGAGCTCCGGCCAGTAATCCACCTCCTCGAAGGGGAGCGTCTCCACCGGCGCGCCGGTGACGACCAGGCCGTCGAACCGCTCGTGGAGCACCTGTTCGAAGGGCTCGTAGAACGCCTCCAGGTGCTCCGCCGGGGTGTTCCTCGACTCGTGGCTGCCCATGCGGATCAGGCGGATGTCCACCTGGAGCGGGGTGTTCCCCAGCAGGCGCAGGAGCTGGCTCTCGGTCGCGATCTTGGTGGGCATGAGGTTGACCACGGCGATCCGCAGCGGCCGGATGTCCTGGTGGACCGCGCGGTCGCAGGTCATCACGAAGATGTTCTCGTCTTCCAGGACCTTTCGGGCGGGAAGGTCGTTCGGTATCCGTACGGGCATGAAGGCCTCCTCGGGATACACTACCAAAACGGTAGTATTAGTCAAGGGCCGCCCGCCCCATGCCGTGCCGACCTCGCCCGGCCTCGGACTGTCCCCGGTATGCCCCCGGCCGGTGTACGATATCGATGAACGGAACCGGAGGGAATCGTCGTGAACCCGACCGCGATCGAACTGGCCTATTTCCTGCGCAAGCAGGCGAGGAAGAACCTGAAGCTGCTTCTGGGCTACCTTGCCTTCCTTGCGCTGATGATCCTGGGCTACGCGTACCTGTTCCAGTTCCTGATGTGGCACCTGGAGCGACGCACGTACTCCCTGGTCGCCGGCATCTACTGGACCATCACGGTCATGACGACCCTCGGGTTCGGCGACATCACCTTCCACTCGGACTACGGCTTCCTGTTCGCCACGGTCGTCACCATCTCCGGGGTGCTCTTCCTCCTCATGCTCCTCCCCTTCGTCCTCGTCAGCCTGTTCATCGCCCCCTGGATCGAGCAGAGCATGCGGTACCGGCCGAAGCGGGAGCTCCCGGCCGGTACCCGGGGGCATGTCCTTGTCTTCGGCCCCGACGTCGTCACCCGCGCCTTTCTGCGGAAGCTGGAGGGGAAGCAGGTCCCGTTCGTGGTGGTCGCGCGCGACCCGGAAGAGGCGTTCCGGCTGGAGCTGGAAGGGATGCGCGTCCTCTGCGGGACGCCCACGGACGGGCTGTTCCTGGAGAAGGCCCGGGCGGGCGCGGCGCGCGGCATCGTCACCAACCTGAACGATCCGGAAAGCGTCAACCTCTGCCTCACCGCCCGGAAGCTCGGGGACGCGCCCATCGCGGTCCTCGCCGACGATTCCGCGCACGCGGACCTCCTGAGAGCGGCCGGGGCGACCCACGTCATCCCGCTGCCGCAGATCCTTGGCCGGCACCTGGCGACCCGCGCCACCACCTTCGGGGCGGCGGCCCACGTGCTCGACGCGTTCGGCAACCTGTTGATCGCCGAGATGCCCGTGTACGGGACGCCGTTCGCCGGGCAGACCCTGGGGAAGATCCCGCTGCGCGAGCGCACCGGGCTCTCCGCGATCGGCCTCCTCGAGCGGGGCGCCTTCTCCGCCCCCGGCCCGGACGCTCCGCTTTCCGTCCACACCATCGTGCTGCTGGCGGGCACCCGCGAAGGGATGACCTCCCTGGAGGCGCTCCTGCGGCCGGAGGCCGGAGAGGACCGCGTGTTCATCCTCGGGCACGGCCGGATCGGCTGCGCCGCCGCCAACGTCCTCGGCAAGATGAACGTCCCCTTCACGCTGATCGACCGCACGGAGAATCCGTTCTGCGGCGCGCACGAGTCGATCCGCGGCGACGCCACGCGCCTCGACCTGCTGCGGAAGGCGGGCATCGACGCCGCCCGCGGACTGATCATCACCACCAACGACGACAACGCCAACATCTTCCTGGCGCTGGCCAGCCGGCGGGCCAATCCCCACGTGCGGATGGTCGCCCGCGCGAACCGCGAGGAGAACGTGGACGAGCTGTACGCCGCCGGCGCCGATTTCGTGGTCTCCAGCTCCTCGGTCGGGGCGAACTTCCTCGCCAACGTGCTCGAGAAGAAGGATTCGATCCTGCTGACCGAGGGGGTCAACGTCTTCCGGCGGCCGCTGCCTCCCCGGCTTTCCGGCTGGACCATCGCGGAATCGAGCATCGGCGCGTTGTCGGGCTGCGCCGTCGTCGCCATCCTCCGGGAGGAGAGCCCGGAGCCGATGGTGGGGCCTCCCCCCGAGACCGTCCTGGACACGCGGATGGACCTCGTCCTGATCGGGAGCCCCGAGCAGGAAAGGCGCTTCGGGGAAGCGTTCGCCTGATTCTTGCCGGCATTTTTGCGAACAGTTTTTGAAATCGGTAAGGTTCCTGCCGGAAATTGCCGAAACAACGAAGGTATGCGCGAGATAAGGAGTGTCCCCTCCGCGGGAAGACAAGGCCTTTGGGCGTTCGTCGCGGCCGTCCTGGTCGCGGGTTCGCTTCTTACCTGGTGGATAGCGGAACGGACCGACCGCCGTTTGAGGGACGACCTGCTCCGTCAGGCCCGGCTCGTGGCGGAGGGCATCGACGTCGAGCGGGTCCGGACGCTTTCCGGCACGGCGGCGGACCTCGACGCGCCCGCGTACCTGTCGTTGAAAAAGCACCTTGCCGGGATTCGTTCCGCGGACCGCCGCTACCGGTTCGCCTACCTCATGGGCCGGAAGCCGGACGGAAGGCTGTTCATCTTCGCGGACGACCGGCCTGTCGGCCACCCGGAGGAAGCCCCGGGCGGGACGATCTACGACGACGCACCCCCGGGGTTCCGCCGCGTCTTCGAGACCGGGGTCGCCGGGACCGAGGGCCCTTACGCCGACCGTTGGGGAAGCTTCTACAGCGGCGCCGCGCCGGTCGTCGACCGGAAGACCGGCGCGCTGTTCGGCGTGCTGGGTGTCGACGTCGACGCGCGGCAATGGTTCCTCGAGGTGGCCGCGAACGCCGCGCTTCCCGTGGGCCTGATGCTGGTCCTCCTGATCGGGTCGGCCGCCGCCTATATCGCGACCCGCCCCGTCCGGGCCCTTCCCGCGCCGGTCCTTCGACGCCTGCTTCCGCCGCTCGCGTTCATCGTGGTGCTGCTGACGGTGGGCGCGGGCGCGCTCCTGTGGCGGCAGAATCAGCAGCATCTGTCCGCGTTTCTCGGGAAGCGCGTCACGCGCGTCTCCGAAGGGCTCGCCGCGGCCCTGGAACACCGCTCCTCCGGTATGGCCTTCGCCCTTGCGCCCGTCGCCTCGGCCCCCTCGGTCCGAAAGGCGTTGCGCACGGGGGACGCCGGGCGCCTTCGGGACGACTGGCGCCCCGTTTTCGAGTCGCTGCGCGGGGAGAGCCGCCGGACCCGTTTCGCCTTTTTCGATGGAGATCGCGTCTGCCTGCAGAGCTTCCACGACCCGGACCGGCGGGGAAGCCGGGTCGACGGCTTCGCGGTCCGCGAAGCCGAGCGGCGGGGCAAGCCCGCCTCCGGCATCGAGCTGGAAAGGGAGGGCAGGCTCGTCCTCCACGTCTATTCCCCGGTCTTCGACGGGGACGAACGGGTCGGGTTCGCGGAATTGGGGGATGATATCGACGCAATCCTTGACGATATGCTCCTCCGGTACGACATCCGGCTGGCCGTGGTCGCGGAAAAGCGGTACCTGGACCGCGAGGCCTGGGAAAAGAACATGCTCGCGGCGGGGCGGGAGGCCGAGTGGAACCGCTTGTCCCGAAACGCGCTGATCTACGCCTCCCAGGGGATGCCCCCGGTAACGGAGGCTACCTGGGCGGCCCTGGTGGAAGGAAAGCACGAGCACGGGGAGACGTACCGCGAAATCCGCATGGACAACGGGATCTGGCGCGCAACGACGACCCTCCTTCACGACGCTTCGGGCAAGGCGATCGGGCACCTGCTGGTGTTGATCGACGTCACCGACGAGAAAGCCGCCTTCGCGCGCCTCCTGACCGTCAGCGGGACGGTCGGCGGCGTGGCGCTGACGCTCCTGCTGGGCGCCATCTACATCCTGCTCTCGCGCACCGACGCGGGGATCCGGGCCCAGCAGGCCGAGCTGCGGGAAAGCGAGGAGAAGCACCGCCTTCTCTTCGAGAATTCCTTTTCCGCCATCGTCTTCCTGGAGGCCGTTCGGGACGCCGGGGGCCGCGCGACGGACTTCGTCGTGCGGGATGCGAACCGGGCCTGCGAGGTCCATTCGGGGAACCGCGACGTCGACATCCTCGGCCGCCGGCTCACGGAAGTCGTTCCGGGAATCGCGGGTTCGGATTTCATGGAGACGCTGGCCGAGGTCGCCCGATCCGGGGAAGCGGCGAGCCTCGAGCGGTATTACGAGCCGCTGGGGAGATACTTCCAGTTCAACGCCAGCCCCCTGGGGGAAGGGCGGATCGCCGTGATCTTCTCGGACATCTCTTCCCGGAAGGAGACCGAGAGGGCGCTGCAGGCGAAGAGCGAGGAGCTGGAGCGCTACTTCACTTCCAGTCTCGATCTGCTCTGCGTGGCCGACACCGGGGGCCGTTTCCTCCGGCTGAACCCCGAGTGGGAGAAGGTGCTCGGCTATCCTCTCGGGGAGCTCCAGGGGCAACGGTTCCTCGATTTCGTCCACCCGGACGACGTGGAGGCCACCCTGTCCGCCGTTTCCGCGCTCAAGGGGCAGGAGCAGGTGCGGAACTTCGAGAACCGCTACCGGTGCAGGGACGGATCGTACCGCTGGATCGAATGGCGGTCGCATCCGCAGGGCGATCTCATCTACGCCGTCGCCCGGGACGTCACCAGGCGCAAGCGGGCGGAGACGCGGCTGAAGGAGCGCGAGACCAATTTCCGGACCTTCTTCGAGACGATCGACGACCTGGTCGTCGTCGCCACCCCGGAGGGGCGGATCCTTTTCGCCAACAAGGCGTTCTGGAGCAGGCTCGGCTACACAGCGGAGGAGTTCGCCGCGATGCACCTGCTGGACGTCCATCCGGCCGACCGGCGCAAGGAGGCCGAGGAGATCTTCGCGGCCATGCTTCGGGGGGAGAGGGAGAGCTGCCCCCTCCCGGTCCAGGCCAGGGACGGCACGCTCGTCCCGGTGGAGACCCGCGTCTGGGCCGGCCAATGGGACGGCCAGGATTGCGTTTTCGGCATCTGCAAGGACTTGACCTCGGAACAGGAGGCCAAGCAGCGCTTCGAGCGGCTGTTCCGGAACAACCCGGCCCTGATGGCGCTCTCCGCCCTGCCGGAGCGGCGCTTTGTGGATGTCAACGACGCCTTCCTGAAGACGCTCGGCTATTCCCGTGCGGAGGTCGTCGGGAAAAGCACCTCCGAGCTCGGCCTGTTCCGTTCCCCGGAGCAGCAGGCCGCGCTGGCGGAACGGCTGCTCGCCGGCGAGCGCATCTGCGATTTCGAGCTTCAGGTTCTCCGCAGGGACGGCGCGATCCTCGACGGGCTGTTCTCGGGCGAAGTGATCGAGACCCAGGGGAAGCGGTTCTTCCTGAGCGTGATGATCGACATCACGGAGCGCAAGCGGGCGGAGAGGGGGCTCCACGCGGCCCACGAGCATACCCGCGCCCTGATGGAGTCGGTCCGGTCCGGGATCATCCTCGTCCGCGCGGAGGACCGCGTCATCGTCGAGGTCAACCCCGCCGCGGCGCACATGATCGGCGTCCCCGCGGAGCGGCTGGTCGGCAGGTCGTGCACGGAGAACTTCTGCCCGGCCGAGGAAGGGCGGTGCCCGGTCCTGGACCAGGGCGGGAGCGTCGACAACGCGGAGCGGTCCATCCGGCGGCCGGACGGTTCCGTCGTCCCGGTGCTGAAAACCGTCGCGCGGCTGAACCTTCAGGGGAGGGAGTATCTCCTCGAAAGCTTCGTGGACATCACGGAGCTCAAGGCCGCGGAGAAGGAGCTGCGCCGGGCCAAGGAGGTCGCCGAGAGCCTCATCGAGAACTTCGAGCGGCAGACCGCGTACGCCAAGGAGATGGCGGCGCAGGCGGCGCTGGCCAACGTCGCCAAGAGCGAGTTCCTGGCCAACATGAGCCACGAGATCCGCACCCCGCTGAACGGCGTCATCGGCATGACGGGGCTGCTGCTGGACACCGAACTCGACGAGGAGCAGCGTCGGTACGCGGAGATGGTGAGGGGAAGCGGCGAATCGCTGCTGGGGCTGCTCAACGACATCCTCGATTTCTCGAAGATCGAGGCGAGGAAGCTCGACCTGGAGACGCTGGATTTCGACCTGGAGGCCCTGCTGGACGACTTCGCCGCCACCGTGGCCCTGCAATGCGGCGAGAAGGACCTCGAGCTGATCTGCCACCTCGATCCGGGGGTCCCGACGCTGCTGCGCGGCGACCCGGGCCGGCTGCGACAGGTCCTCAACAACCTGGTCGGCAACGCCGTCAAGTTCACGCACGCGGGAGAGGTGGAGGTGCGCGCGTCGCTCGCGGAGGAACGGGAGGACGACGTCCTGCTCCGCTTCTCGGTGCGCGACACGGGGATCGGGATCCCCGCGGACAAGCTGGCGCTGGTCTTCGACAAGTTCACCCAGGTGGACGCCTCGACCACGCGGAAGTACGGGGGCACCGGGTTGGGGCTGGCCATTTCCCGGCAGCTCGCCGAAATGATGGGCGGCGAAATCGGCGTCGAGAGCGTGGAGGGCGCCGGATCGGAGTTCCGGTTCACGGCGCGCTTCGGGAAACAGGGGAAAGGGGCGTGGGTCACGGAGCGCGTGCCGGCGGAGCTGACCGGCGTCCGGGCGCTGATCGTGGACGACAACCTCAGCAGCCGACGGTCGCTCTCCGTCCGGGTTGCGTCCTGGGGGATGCGCCCGTCCGAGGCGCAGGACGGCCCGGAGGCGCTTCGGGGGCTTCGCCGGGCGTCGGAGCAGGGCGACCCTTTCCGCCTGGCGGTCATCGACCTGCAGATGGAAGGGATGGACGGCGAGGAACTGGGCCGGGCGATCCGGGCGGACGGCCGCCTTGCCGGCACCCGGATGGTGATCATGTCCTCGATGAGGATCCGGGGGGACGCCCGGCGGTTCGAGCGGGTCGGTTTCGCGGCGTACGTATCGAAGCCGGTCCGGCAGGAGGAGCTCAAGACCGTCCTCGCGCTGGCGCTGGCCGACCGGGGATCCGCGGCTCCGACGGCGGGGTCCATCGTCACGCGCCACACGGCCGCGGAGCTGCGGAACCGCGTGGCGGGCCGCAAGTGCCGCATCCTTCTGGCCGAGGACAACATCACGAACCAGCAGGTGGCCCTGGGGCTGCTCAGGAAGCTGGGCTTCCGGGCGGACGTGGCGGCGAACGGGGCCGAGGCGCTCAAGGCCCTCGAGACCGTTCCATACGACCTCGTGCTGATGGACGTGCAGATGCCTGTGATGGACGGCATCGAGGCGGCCGCGCGGGTCCGCAACCTGCCGCCGGGATCCGCGAACCGCCGGGTTCCGATCGTCGCGCTGACCGCGCGCACCGTCCATGGCGATCGGGAAAGGTTCCTCGCCGCCGGGATGGACGATTACCTTCCGAAGCCGGTGACGCCGCAGTCGCTGGCCGACAGGCTGGAGAAATGGCTTCCGGGGAAGATCGTAGCCGAACCGGAAACGGCGCCTCCCTGCTTCGACCGGGAGGGGATGCTGTCCCGGCTGATGCGGGACGAGGAGCTGGCGCGCAGCGTGGTCGAGGGGTTCCTGGGAGACATCCCGCGGCAGATCGACGCGCTCCGCGGGTTGCTTGCCGCCGGAGACAGGCAGGGTGCCGAGCGGAAGGCCCACAGCATCAAGGGCGCGTCGGCCAACGTCGGCGGCGAGGCGATGCGAGCGGTGGCACGCGAGATGGAAAAAGAGGCCGAAGCCGGCAGGCTGGAGGAGGCGGCGGCGCGGCTGCCCCGCCTGGAGGCGGAGTTCGACCGGTTGAGGAAGGCGCTGTCGGAGGGGTTCGGGCGGAGACCGGAGGAGAAAAGCCATGAAGACGTTGATCGTTGAAGACGATTTCACGAGCCGGGTGCTTCTCCAGAAGCTCCTGGAGGGCTACGGGACGTGCCATTTCGCCGTCAACGGCAGGGAGGCGGTCGATGCGGCGCGCCTTGCGATCGGGGAAGGGGAGCCGTACGACCTGATCTGCATGGACATCATGATGCCGGAGATGGACGGCCAGAAAGCGCTCGCAGAGGTGAGGCACATGGAGGAAACGACCGTCGTTTCCGGGCCGTGCCGTGCGAAAATCATCATGACGACCGCCCTGGCGGACAAAGCGAACGTCGTCAAGGCCTGCGAACAGCGGTGCGACGGCTTCCTGGTGAAGCCGATCCAGAAGGCGAAGCTCGAAGAGTATCTTCGGAAGCTGGAGTTGATCCCCTGAAAGGGAGAACCACCACATGCGGATCCTGATCGCCGAAGACGACTGTACCTCCCGGGCGGCGCTCACCGGCGTGTTGAAGAGAAGGGGCCACGAAGTGGAGGAGACCGTGAACGGTGCGGACGCCCTTCGGGCGATGCTGCGCCCGGACGCTCCCTCGCTGGCGATCCTCGACTGGATGATGCCGGAAATGGACGGGGTGGAGGCGGTGCGCCGGATCCGCGCGGGGCGGGGCGAACGGCCGGCGTACCTGATCCTGCTGACGGCCCGCGGCGACAAGCGCGACATCGTCACCGGCCTCGACGCGGGCGCCGACGACTATCTGGTCAAGCCGTTCGACGCCTGCGAGCTCCGCGCCCGGGTCGAGGTCGGCCGCCGGATGATCGAGTTGCAGGACGCGCTCGCCTCGAGGATCGCCGAATTGCGCGAGGCGCTGGACCAGGTCAAGACCCTTCGCGGCATCCTGCCCATCTGCTCGCACTGCAAGAAGATCCGGGACGACCGGGGATACTGGAACCGGGTCGAGTCCTACCTCCGGGACCACACCGAGGCGGAGTTCAGCCACTGCGTCTGCCCGGAATGCATGAAGGAGCTGTACCCCGAGTTCACCCCGGACGACGGCGGCGCGTAATATAATATTGTCTCCGGACCACGCACCCTTTTCGCTCCTTCCGGCATCCAACGTGCGAGAGGAGGCGTTAGCCATGGCAAATGCATATATGTGCAGCATGTGCGGGCAGCCGATCCTCGAGGCGGAACACATGGAAGGGTTCCACGGGCAGCTCAAGACGTGGCAGCCGCTGCACGAGAAGTGCGCCGAGATCCTGGGCGAGCTCGCCCGGCGGACGGGCCAGTCCGGGCCGGCGCTCCGGGACGGCTTCGCCGGAGGCATGGGGCCCGCGGGAAAAACGATCTGACGCCGCCGGCGCCCCGGTCCGGGGCGCCGGCGTTCTTCCTCCTTGCCAGCCCCCCCGTCCGGGGGGAAAATGCACCCGATCGGGGCGTTTCCTTCTCCGGGGGGAACATTCCATGGGTATCGACGTCCTGTGGTGGCATTGGGTCGCGTTCGGCATCGTCCTGGCGATCCTCGAGATCGTCGTGCCTTCCTTCACCATCATCTGGTTCGGCGTCGGGGCGGTGCTCACCGGCGCCGCCGTCGGCCTGTTCCGCATCGGGTTCGGCGCCCAGATCCTCCTGTGGGGGATCTTCTCCGGGCTGATGACCGCCGTCTGGTTCCTCTGGGTCCAGCCTCGGGTCGGGTCGAAGCCCGACGAGGTCCCGCCGGAATGGAAGGACCGCAAGGGGGTCGTGGTGCGGCCCGGAGGGGGGCTCGAGAGGGGGCGGATCCGCTTCCAGGCGCCGCTGCTCGGCGACACCGAGTGGCCCTTCGTCTCGGACGGGAAGCTCGAGGAAGGGGACGAGGCCGTCGTCTCCGGCGTGGAGGGTCAGATACTGCGTGTGAGGAAGGGGGGAGACGCCTCATGATCGAGTTCTTCGTCCTCATCCTGCTGTTCATCGCGGTCACCCTGTTCATGGGGGTGCGCATCGTCCCCCAGGGGTGGGAATACGTCGTGGAGCGGCTCGGGAAGTATCACCGGACGCTTCGGCCGGGGCTGAACATCATCGTCCCCTACATGGACCGCGTCGCCTACAAGGTCCTGACGAAGGACCAGCCGGTCGAGGTGGACGATCTCGAGGCGATCACCAAGGACAACGCCATCGTCGTGGTGAACGCCATCTCCTTCATCAAGGTGTCGAACCCCCAGGAGGCGTCCTACGGCGTCCAGGACTACGTCTTCGCGATCAAGAACCTGGTCATGACCACGCTGCGCGCGATCATCGGCGGCATGGAGATCGACGAGGCGCTGTCCAACCGGGAAACGATCAAGGCGAAGCTGAAAGAAGCGGTCTCCCACGAGATCGCGGGATGGGGCATCACGGTCAAGAGCGCCGAGGTGCGCGACATCCGGCCGTCGCAGTCGATGCAGGAGGCCATGGAGAAGCAGGCGGCGGCCGAGCGGACCCGGCGCGCGACGATCACGGAGGCGGAAGGGAACAAGCAGGCGGCCATCCTGCAGGCGGACGGGCGGCTCGAGGCGGCCCGCCGGGAGGCCGAGGCGCAGATCGCGCTGGCGAAGGCGTCCTCCGGCGCGATCCGTGAGATCGCCGACGCGGTCGGCGACCGGGAGACCCCTGCCATGTTCCTCCTCGGGGACCGGTATATCAAGGTGATCCACGACCTCTCCGCCTCCGGCAACTCCAAGCTGGTCGTGCTGCCGCCCGACATCAAGGGGGCGATCCGGGGGCTTCTGGGGAGGGAGTGAGCCGGCGGGGCGGCGTTTCCTTCAGGCGCCCGGCTTCGCGCGGAACGCCCGGTCGAGCAAAAGGACCGAGACGATCCCCACGACGAAGCCGTTTCCCGCGACGGTGCGCACGGCGGCCGGTATTCCCTCGAGCGCCGCGGGGGGCAGGAACGCCGTGACCGTTCCCGCCAGGATGGGAAGCCCGATCACCAGCCCGTCCTCGAAGGAAAACGTCCCGCCTTCGAAGGCGGCGGCCATCCCCGCCGCGACCTGACCGGAAAGCGTGTAGACGAGGATTCCCCCGACCACCGCGGGAGGGATCGCCCCGACGACCGCCAGCGCCGCGGGCGAAAACGAGGCCAGGGCGAGGAGGATCGCCGCCGGCGCCAGCGGGAAGCGCGAGCCGGAGCCGCTCGCGGCGATGACCCCGGGGCTCAAAGAATAGTCGACGGGGCCGATGACACCCAGCGCCCCCGCGACGAAGTTCACGATGCCCGCCACCGTCATCCCTTTCCGGGTCCGCTTCTCCATCCCTTCCGGCCGCAGCAGCGGCGCGACCGACTGCATCGAGCCGATCTCGTTCAGGGCGAGGGCGAGGTAGCAGAAGAGGAACGACGCGATCGTCCCGGGGTCGAAGTCCGGCCTCGTGAAGCCGGAGAAGAACGGCGCGAGCGGCTCGGGGCGGCCGAGGATTTCCTCGGCCCCCGGGAATCCGAAGATCCCGTAGTACCCCGCGGCTCCCGCCGCCATGCCCGCCGCGATCAGGAACGACCGTCCCGCCGCCGGCAGGAGCCGGTGGGCCGCGAAGAGCGCGAGGACGTACGCGGCGGCGAAGGCGAGACGCGCGGAAGGGGCGCCGGAAGGTCCTTCCGTCAGGAGCCGCACGATCGTCGGAACCATCGTGAAGGCGATGAGGAGGACCACCGCCGCGGTCACGCGCCGCGTGAAGACTCCTCGGAGCGCGCCGAAGAACCCCGCCGCGGAGATCGCCGCGAGGAACGCGCCGCAGAAGGCGGCCGCGGTGTAGACGGCGTCCGGGGAGGTCCGGCTTCCGAGGATGCCGAGCAGCAGCGCCGTGGCGGGGCCCGCCACCAGCGTGAGCCGGTGCCCGAAAAGCGCCTGACCGAGGATCATCAGCGCCGTGGCGAACGTCGCCTTCTGCAGGTAGACGGTCCGCAGCGCCGGGTCGGCGGTATGGTGGCCGGCGGCCACGGAGCCGGCGATGACGACGAACGGAAGCGACATCGCCAGCCACTGCAGCGATTGGGAGGCCGCCTCCGCCGCCGGCGGGCGGTCGTCCAGTCCGTAACGCAGCTTCAAGGGGGCACCCGGTTCCGTGGATTTCCCTTCTTCATGGATTCTACCTCGCTTCGCCGGGAATCCGCGTTGACGCTCCCCGGGCAAATGAATTAGATAGAAGGTCATGGAACCGCAGAACCCGAACTACAGGGAACACGCGACGGCCATCATCCGCAAATCCCGGTTCGCCATGGACATCGGGCTGGTCCTCGACGACCTGGGCCCCGGATGGTGCGAGACGCACATCGACATCCTGCCGAAGCACCTGCAGCAGGACGGCTACATCCACGCGGGGGTGCAGGCGACGCTGGCCGACCACACGGCGGGCGGCGCGACGGGGACGCTGGTCCCGGAGGGGTACCTGGTCCTGTCCGCCGAGTTCAAGATCAATTTCCTGCGCCCCGCGGTCGGGGAGCGGCTCCGCTGCCGCGCGACGGTGCTCAAGGCGGGGAAGACGCTGTCCGTCGCCGAGTCGGAAGTGTACGCGGTGCGGGACGGGGCGGAGAAGCTGGTGGCCAAGGCGACGGTCACCCTGGCCCCGGTCCGGGGGCGATGAGCCGCCCGGACCGGGACGGGGCGTGAAAGGCGGGGAGGACCGAAGCCCGCGGGAAGCCGTCACTGCTCCCGCAGCTGCCGGTGCGAATCGTACTTGATCGACTTCTGGACTCCCTTCGCCTCCTCGGAGCGCATGTCGCCCATCGCGTCGAGGCGTTTCCCGTAATCGGACGCCCGCTCCATCTCGGCCTTCACGGCCGGCGACGCCGGCGCCGCGGAGAGCCCCGCCGCCGCCCTGCCGAGCAGCTCCTTCGCCTTGTCCTTCTTCCCCTCGTCGGCAAGCCGGGCGGCCTCCTGGACCAGCACGCTCGATTCCGCCACCGCCTTCCTCTCCTGGACCGACCGGTCGAACCCCTCGCGGTGCAGACGCTCGTCGCCCACCAGCTCCAGGGAGACGGTCGTCGGCGCGGCGGTCACGGTTTTTTCGGAGACCGGGTCGCGGTAGCGCAGCGCCACCTCGCCGATCTCGCGCGTCCCGGGGCGGTCGCCCTCGACGTTCAGGTTCGCGAAGACCGTGCGCCGCCCGCCCGCCGGCAGGTCGCCCAGCCGGATGACGTAGGAATCGCCCTCGCGGCGCCATTCGCGCCCCAGCGCCGAACCGAAGCGGCAGCCGCTCCGCAGCCGGATGATGATCTCCACGTCGGAGGCGTACGTCCTCGACGCCGAATACAGCTCGTCGGCGAGCGCCGCCACGATCCGTTCCGGGTCGCCGAGGTAACGGTAGTTGCCGCCGCCGGCCGCCGCGGCCCCCGCCATCAGCTCCTCGTCGAAATCGTTCCCCACGCCGAAGGTCGACACCGAGACTCCCTGCCGCGTCATGTTCGCGGCCATCTCGCGAAGCGCCCCGCGGTGGGTCACCCCCCGGTTGGCCAGCCCGTCCGACAGGAGGAGGACCCGGTTGAGGTACCCCCTGCGCCGCCCTTCCTTCGCCTGGCGGAACCCCTCTTCCAGGCCGCCGGAAAGGAAGGTGCTTCCCCCGGGATAGATCCCGGCGACGATCCGGTGGAGCGTTTCCCGGTTTCCGTCCACGCGCTTCGCCCGCCACGGGATCGCCACCCGGTCGTCGTAGGTGACGATGGACAGGATGTCGTCCGGGCCCATCATGTCCACGAGCTGGTGGGCGGCCGTCTTCACGTAGTCGAGCTTCCGCGCGCCCGACATGGAGCCGCTCCGGTCGATGACGAGGGAAAGGTTCAGGTTCGGCCGCCGTCGCGGGGCCGGGTCGTCGGGGGCGATCACCTGGATCTGGATCGTCCCGGCGCCGGGGCCGGGGATGAGGATCGTCCGGTTCTCGGGCCGGACGTCCAGGTCGAGGGCGGAAGCCGAGGCGAGCGACGCGCGGGGCGATACGGTCAGCAGGGCGGCGGTCAGCAGGGCGGCCGCCAGCGCTCCGATCGTCCCGGGGATGCTGGCTTTTTCCATTGGGTCCTCCGTTTCTTGCGGGGTATGGTTCCCGTTTCCTGCCCGATATACCCACCTGCCCCGCTTTTTATTCCCGGCCGGGCGGCCGGGGGTTTCCCTCGCGTGGAATAATTCCCCGGATCGTGTGGTATAGAGGGTATGGGATGGCGACGGACCGGGCGGAAGAACAGGACGGCCGGCTGGCCGAACGGGCGGCGAAGGGGGACCTCGCCGCGTTCGAGGCGCTGGTGACGCGTCACCGGCAGGCGGTGTACCGCCTCTGCTGGTCGGCGACCGGGAACGCGGCCGACGCCGACGACGCCGCCCAGGAGACGTTCGTGCGGCTTTTCCGGTCGCTCTCCTCCTACGACCCGGCGAGGCCCTTCGGCCCCTGGCTGCGGAAGATCGCCTGGAACACGGGGCTTTCCCTTCGGCGCGACGCGGACTCGGGGGTGCCCCGGGTCCCGGAGAGCGAGGCGCCGGAAGCCCCGGACCCGTCGCCGGGCCCCGAGGCGGCGGCGGAGCGGAAACAGGAAACGGAGCGCGTGGCGGGCGCGATGGCGGGGCTTCCCGCGGATCTGCGCGCCGTGCTGGTGCTCCGCGCGGTGGAGGGGCTTTCCTACGCGGAGATCGCGGAAGCCGTCGGGGTCCCTGCCGGAACGGTGATGTCCCGCCTCTCCCGCGCCCGGGAGCGGCTGGCCGCCCTGCTGGGGTCGGGGACGGGAGGAGGCTCGTGATGGATTGCGGGAAGACGCGCGAACTGCTGTCCGCCTTCCACGACGGGGAGCTTGCGCCCGCCGACCGCGCGCGGGTGGAAGAGCATCTCCGCGGCTGCGGCGAATGCTCCGCCGCCCTCGCGCGGCTGGCGGAGATCGACGCGGGCGTCGGCGTCCCGGACCCGGGGCCGGAGTACTGGGAGCGGTTCAACCGCCGGGTGATGGAGCGCGTGGAAAAAGAGCGGGCGGAAGGGGAGCCCGCCCCGGAGAAGGCGCGGCGGCCGGAGCGCGGCTGGGCGAGGAGGCGGCTGCCCTATTTCATCCCCGTCGTCGCCGCGGCCGCCCTGCTTTTCGTGGTCGTCCGCCAGACGGGGATCGATCCGTTATCGAGGACGTCCGCGCCCACCGCCCCTCCCACGGCGGTGCAGGAATCTTCCGGGGCCGCGCAGGACGAGGCGGCGAAGCGGCCGCAGGAGACACCCTCGGAGACATCCTCGCGGGAGAGCCGGCCGGAGGCCCCGCCGGAGATCCGGCCCTCCGCCTCCCGGGCGCCGCGCCGTGACGCCGCGGACGCGGGGAGGGCCGCCGGAGTCGCCGCCGCCCCCCGCGAGTCCGCCCCGCCGGTCGCCGCCCCGCCCGCCGCCGGCCCGCCCGCCGCCGCCCCCGCCGCGATGGACGCCGGGATGAAGGGGTCGCAGGAACAGGCGTCCCTTTACGAAAAAGAAAGGAAAAGCGACCGCCTTGCCGCCGCGCCGGCGGGGCTGCCGGATCCCGTCGCGGAGACGGGGAAGGCGGAACGGGCCATGTCGAAGTCGATCGCCTCGGCCGCCCCGGAGGGCGTTTCCTCTCCGTGCGAAGAGGCCCGGTCTTTCGCGGACCGCGGGCGACTCGAGGAGGCGGAAACCGCCCAGCGCGCCTGCCTCGCCCGGGGAAATCCCCCGGAGGCGCAGGAAAAGGGGATGGTGTTCCTCGCCGAGCTGCTCGACCGGCAGTCCCGCTTCTCCGAGGCGGATTCCGTCCTCGAAGAAACCCGGAAGCTGTTCCCCCGGGGCCGGGCGCTCGCCCCGTACCTCGAGCGGCGGTCCGGGGTGCAGGGCAGGCCGCTTCCTTGAAAAACGCGACAGACGGGAGGGTCCGGGAAAAGGGTCTGGCATCGCCGGACCTTCCGATCGTAAATATTGATAAGGAAGGGAGCCCGATCCCGATGGAAGGCAAGCCCGTTTCCGCGTCCCGCCTCGTGATGGCCCAGATGATGACGCCGCTGGACGCCAACGCCGCCGGCAACGTGCACGGCGGGAACATCATGAAGCTGGCCGACTCGGCATCCGGCGTGGTGGCGATCCGCCACTCGGGGCGCAATTGCGTCACGGCGACCGTGGACCGCTTCGAGTTCCACGCCCCCGTCTTCGTCGGGAACCTCGTGACCCTCTACGCTTCCCTGAACTACGTGGGGCGCACCTCCATGGAAGTGGGGGTGCGGGTCGAGGCCGAGGACCTGCGCACGGGGAAGAAGACCCACACGAACACGTCGTACTTCGTCATGGTGGCGCTCGACGAAAGCGGGCGCCCCGTCGAGGTCCCGCCGCTGATCCTCGAGAACGAAGACGACCGGCGCAGGAACCTCGAGGCGCGGCGGAGGGTGGAGGCCAGAAAGCGGCAGCGGTAGCGGCGCGTTCAGCCGGGGTGCGGAACGGACCCCGAGTAGAACGGTTCGCACGCCGGCGCCCCGATCAGCTTCCTCGCCGGCGAGAGCAGGTCGAGGACCGTTCCGACGACCGCCGACTCCAGGGCGCCGGCCTTGTCCATCCGCGGGTCGCGGAACGGGCCGTCGATCTTCTGCCGGATCCGCGCGCACCCCGCGGGATCCAGCACCGCCACGGTGACGCCGGCGAACCGCTCGTTCGGCATGTCCAGCCGCCCTTGCAGGGCGATCCGGTTTTTCCGCGTCGCCAGCGCCACGTCCCGCGCCTGGGCGACCCCGTCGCGCACCGTCCAGTCGGAGACCAGCTTGGTCACCGCGGTGTCCTTCGCCCGCCCGGCGTCCCCGCGGATCCCCCCGAACCGGTATCCCTTCGAGGCGGCCCTCCCGAGCGGGGCGGCGAGCAGGAAGGCGCCGACCTCCGCCAGGTTCAGCCTCTGCGCGGCGGCCACGGTCGACAGTGCGCCGTCGATGTCCGTCCCGTGGACGGTCAGCCCGCTCCCGTGCAGGGAAGCCGTCCCGTTCAACGTCCGTATCATCCGCTTTGCATCGCTTCCCCTGCAGACGAGGTCCAGGGAAAGGGTCAACGGTCCGCTCAACACGCGTTTCCCCCCGACGGTCGCCAGGAACTCCTCCGCGCGGAACCCCGCGAGCGTGAAGTCGGCCCGCAGGAGCGGCTCCCCCTTCGACAGGTCGGCGCGGACCCCTCCCTCGCCCTTCCCGCCGAACATCTCCAGGGTGAGGGGACGGATGTCGAGGATCCCGCCGGAGGCGGTCGCCTTCGCCTCAAGCTCCCGCGCGCCCGTTTCCGCCGTCTTCAGCTCCTTCGCCCGCAGCGTCCCGGAGAAGCGGATCCCCGCGGTCGACGGCGCGCCGGGGGACGTCGTGAAGGACAGCTCCTTCAGGGCGGCCTCGATCCCGGAAACCTCCGTCTTCGCGCCCGTCGCGCGGTCCAGGTAGACGAGCGCGCCGCCTTTCAGGGCGGCGTTCGCCACGGCCAGGGAGCTCCCCGGAACCTTTCCCCTTTCTCCCGGCGGGGGCGCCTTCGCCGCGCGGGGCGGCGTTTCGAAGTTGAATTTCCCGTCCGCGCCCTTCTCGATCCGGACCGTCGTGTCGATGAGGATGAGACTCGTTATCGTCAGCTGTCCGCGGAACAGGGGAAGCAGCTCCACCCCCACCCGGACGGACCCGGCCGTCGCGAGATCGGTGCCGCGGTTCCGGAGATGCACGTCGGACAGGGAGACGCCGGCGGGGGGAAGGAGGCGCAGCCCCATCTTCCCCCGGATGCGGAATTCCATCCCCAGTGCGTCGGACACCGCGCTTTCGATCCGGGGCTTGTGGGCGTTCACGTCGAAGAAAAGCACGGCCGCGATCCCGGCCAGGAGGATCGCTCCGGACAGCACGAGGAAGGCGATGAGGGTCTTTTTCACGGGACCGTTGCCTCGCGCATCGGGTATGTACTACATATTATCCTGATCCGAAAGGAATTCCCTGCGCAAAGACCCCTTGATCTTTCCCGGCTTCGGCGATAATTTCCACACTTGTAGTCCGTAATCGCCCTTTGTATGATTGGTCTTGAGATCGGCATTTCTTGCGCCCGTTGCAGATCGATCGGACCCGAAAAAAATAAAAAGGGAGGGGGGGTGAAAATCGCTCGGAGGCCGTGCCGCGTTTCACGGACGTAAATTATTTCGGAGACGGAGGGGCTCGAATGAAACGACCGTGGATTCTGTTGTGCGCCATCGTATTGTGCGGCGCCCTGTTTGCCGGTTGTGCGACAGCCAACGCGATCCAGAGCGCCCGGCAGCAGTTGCAGGCAGCGGACAAGGCGGGAGCCAAGTGGACCGCCCCGCATGAAATGGCCGCGGCGGAAGAATACCTCAAGAAGGCCGTCATGGAAGCGGAAGAGGGCAGCCCTCGCGCGGATGTCGACCTTTTCCTGAACAAGTCGCTTGATTACTCCGCGAAGGCTCTGCAGTCGACCAAGGGAGGTGCGAAATGAGGAACCGGAACCTGATACTTTTCCTTACGGTCCTTGTTGCGGCTTTCCTGGTGGCCGGCTGCGGCCAGATGCGGCAGCTCACCAGCGCGGAGAAAGACCGGCTCGACAACATCGCCGGAATGCTCGAGATGGCGGAAGCCAAGGGCGCGAAGGAATGCGCTCCCAAGGAATACGCCGTGGCCAAGGCGGACTTCGATTCGGCCCGCCTCGAGTGCACCCAGTCCTGGGAGAAGTGCGATGCGGGCGCGAAGCCCAAGGGTGAGGGGCTGAAGGCCCAGCAGTCCGTCGACGCCCTGTTCAAGGCGCTCCAGGTCTGCGAAGACAAGAAGAAGATCCCGACCTGCGGCCTCGTCGCGGAGCCGGACACGATCGCCCCCGGGAAATGCGCCATGCTGAAGTGGAGCGGGGAAAACGTCGAGAAGATCGTGATGGGCCCGAACGAGAAGGCCAAGGGGGCGGAAGTCCTCCCCATGTCCGGCTTGAGGGAAGTGTGCCCCAAGGAAACGACGGACTACCAGATGAGCTGCGTCGGCAAGTACTCCACCAATTATGAGGCCGCCACCGTGACGGTCGCGGAGCCGAAGGTCGTGGCTCCGCCCCCCGCGCCCGCCCCCGTGGTCGCTCCGGCTCCCGTCGTGAAGAAGGAGCTGGCGCTGCGCGTCAACTTCGACACGGCGAAGTGGAACATCCGGCCGGCGGACCTGGCGGAGCTGCAGAAGGGCGTCCAGTTCCTGAAGGACAACCCGGGCGCCAAGATCCACATCGTCGGCTACACCGACAGCCGCGGCGGCGAGAAATACAACCAGAAGCTGTCCGAGAAGAGAGCGGATTCGGTGAAGAAGTACCTCGAAGGCGAGGTCGAGATAAAGCCCGACCAGATCACCTCCGAGGGCAAGGGCGAAGCCGATCCGATCGGCGACAACAAGACGAAGCAGGGCCAGTTCCAGAACCGCCGGGTCATGATCACGATCAAGTAGCGGATCCAGGGAACGGCTCAAGGCTTTAACGAAGGGGGCACGGCGTTTCCCGGTGGACGGGGAAGCGCCGTGCCTGTTTTTACGCGGGACGGGGGCAAAGGCGCGGTTTGCGGCGGTCCCCTTCCCGGCTTCCGGGAGTAGAATATCCTCTTCGACCGAAGGGGGGAGCGGGCATGGGAAGCGGGGGCGGGGGCCGATGAGCCCGGACAGCTGGCCGGAAGGGGCGCTCAAGCGCCTCGAGCGGATCCTCGACCGCGTGGAGGTTCTCGTGGGGAAGCGGGAGGTCCAGCCGTTCGATCCGACGGTCTTCCGGGACCACCTGGCGTTCCGGTGGGAGGCGGCTGGAGAGGGCGGGCGGATCGCGCCGGTTTCGCACCCGCACCGGGTCGACCTTTCCCTGCTGGTCGGGATCGACGCGGCGAAGGGGGAGCTGGTCCGCAACACGGAGCAGTTCGTCTCGGGCGCCGGCGCCAACCACGTCCTTTTGTGGGGGGAGCGCGGAACGGGGAAGTCCTCCTGCGTGAAGGGGCTGCTCGACGTCTTCGGCCCGCGGGGGCTGCGGATCGTCGAGCTTGCCCGGTGGGACCTGTTCTCCTTCCCGCGGATCGCCGGGCGGCTCCGGGGGCTGCCGTACCGGTTCATCCTCTTCTGCGACGACCTCTCCTTCGACGAGGAGGAGGTGGATTTCCGGGGGCTGAAGACGCTGCTGGACGGCGGGGTGGAAGAGCGGCCGGAGAACGTCCTCATCTACGCCACCTCCAACCGGCGCCACCTGATGCCGGAGCGCCGCGTCGAGCTGGGGGCGGAGGACGAGATCCATCCCGAGGAGGCCGTCTCGGAGAAGCTGTCGCTCTCCGACCGGTTCGGCCT
Source organism: uncultured bacterium (assembly GCA_964612075.1). GTDB lineage: Bacteria > Desulfobacterota > Deferrimicrobia > Deferrimicrobiales > Deferrimicrobiaceae > UBA2219. The sequence continues at coordinate 43,496 of CAZTFC010000005.1, read as the reverse complement.
GCAGCTCGGCTTCTTCCGGTTCGACCAGGACACCTACCTCGCCATCGTCGAGGAGTACGCGCGGCGGCTGGCGCTGCCCGTCGAGGCGGAGACGCTGCGGGCGGACGCGCTGCGCTGGGCGCTTTCCACGGGGTCGCGCAGCGGGCGGACGGCGAAGCAGTTCATCGACGACCTCTCCGGGCGCATCCGGGTGCCGGGGGCCGGGACTCCCGCCCGATAACGGCGGGGCGGTAGTCTTTTTATGCGCGCGTCTGCGGTGTCGCGGGCCCGATCCGGCTTCGGAGGACGGCAAGGATGAGGATGGTCCTGTATATCGCGTCGTTCGGGGCCCTGGGGTGCCTGGCCCGTTATTTCCTTTCGGGATGGGTCTACGCGATCCTGGGCACGGCGATGCCTTACGGCACCTTCGCGGTCAACGTGCTGGGCGCTTTCCTCATCGGGCTGGTCATGGAGTTTTCGCTGCGCAGCCCCGTCGTCTCCCAGGAGCTCCGGATGGGGCTGACGATGGGCTTCCTCGGGGGATTCACCACGTTCTCCACCTTCAGTTACGAGACGCTGCGCCTGCTCGAAAGCGCCCAGTTTCTCCAGGCGGCCGTGAACGTGTTTTCCAGCGTCGCCGTCTGCCTGGTTTTCACTTTCGTCGGGATCGGCGCCGCTCGCTGCCTGTAAGGGGGTCGGAAGATGACCAGGCTCGTGGGAAGGAACGTGCTGATGCGGATCTTCATCGGCGAAGGGGACCGGCACGGGAACCGCCTGCTGTACGATGCGCTCGTGGAGCTGTTCAAGCGGGAGGGCTTCGCCGGGGTGACGGTGCTGCGGGGGGTCACCGGGTTCGGCGCCCACAGCGTCTACCACACGGACAAGCTTCTCCGCCTCTCCAGGGACCTGCCCGTCGTCGTGGAGGTCGTCGATTCCAAGGAGAGGATCGACCGGGTGATGCCGAAGATCGACGAGATGATGTGCGGCGGCCTCATCACGCTCGAAAAGGTCACCGTGATCCGGTACAGCCACAGGCACGAGCGCTAGGGTATCATCGAAGGGTATCCCGCAAAGGAGGGTCCACCATGCGTTCCGACGTCATCAAGAAAGGGTTCGAGCGGGCTCCCCACCGCAGCCTGCTGAAGGCGTGCGGCCTCACCGACGAGGACATGGGGAAGCCGTTCATCGCCGTGTGCAATTCCTTCGTGGAGATCGTCCCCGGCCACGTCCACCTGAACCGCGTGGGCGAGTACGTGAAGGAGTGCGTCCGCGAGGCGGGCGGGGTCCCCTTCGAGTTCAACACCATCGCGGTCGACGACGGGATCGCCATGGGGCACAAGGGCATGCTCTACTCGCTGCCGTCCCGGGAGATCATCGCGGACTCCGTGGAGACGATGGTCAGGGCGCACTGCTTCGACGGGATGATCTGCATCCCCAACTGCGACAAGATCATCCCCGGCATGCTGATGGCGGCGATGCGCTGCAACATCCCCACGATCTTCGTCTCCGGCGGGCCCATGGCGGCCGGGCGGACGAAGGCGGGGAAGGCGGTCGACCTGATCTCGGTGTTCGAGGGAGTGGCGGCGTACAAGCTCGGGAACCTCTCCGAGGAGGGGCTGAAGGAACTCGAGGACACCGGCTGCCCGGGCTGCGGCTCCTGCTCCGGCATGTTCACGGCGAACTCGATGAACTGCCTGTGCGAGGCGCTGGGGATGTCGCTCCCCCGGAGCGGCTCGATCCTGGCCGTGGACCCGGCCCGGCGGGACCTCTACCGCGACGCGGCCTTCCAGCTGATGGAGCTGGTGCGGATGGATCTGAAGCCCCGGGACATCGCGACGCTGGATGCGTTCGAGAACGCCCTCGCGCTCGACATGGCCATGGGCGGGTCGACGAACACGATCCTCCACACGCTGGCCGTCGCGCACGAAGCGGGGGTGCCGCTCGACCTGGCGCGGATCGACGCCATCTCGCGGCGGACGCCCACCCTCTGCAAGGTGTCGCCGTCCTCGCAGTACCACATGGAGGACGTGGACCGGGCCGGCGGGATCCCGGCCATCCTCAACGCGCTGTTCCGGGTGCCGGACCTGATGCACCCGGGCTGCATCACCGTGACGGGGCAGCCGCTCGAGGTGAACGTGAAGGATGCGGAGTCGAAGGACCCGGCGGTCATCCGGCCGCTTTCCGATCCCTACAGCGCCCAGGGCGGCCTTTCGGTCCTCTACGGCAGCCTGGCGCCGGAAGGCGGCATCGTCAAGACGGCGGGCGTCGACCCGAAGATGCTGGTCTTCGAGGGGAGCGCGGTGATCTTCGAGTCGCAGGAGGAGGCGTGCGAAGGGGTCCTCGGCGGGAAGGTCGAGGCGGGCGATGTAGTGGTCATCCGGTACGAGGGGCCGAAGGGGGGGCCGGGGATGCAGGAGATGCTCGCCCCGACGTCGTACATCATGGGCCAGGGGCTGGGCGACAAGGTGGCGATGGTCACCGACGGGCGCTTCTCCGGCGGGACGCACGGGGCCGTCATCGGCCACGTCTCCCCGGAGGCGGCGGCGGGCGGGCCGATCGGCCTGGTCATGCCGGGCGACCGGATCCGGCTCGACATCCCCGCGCGGAAGCTCGATCTGCTGGTTTCCAAGGCGGAACTCGCGCGGCGGCGGAAGAACTGGAAGATGCCGCCGAAGGCGAAGCCGGGCGGATGCCTGGGGAAGTACGCGGCCATGGCCACCAGCGCGAGCACCGGCGGGGTGCTGAAGTGGGATTGAGCCGGCCGTGATAGAATCAGTCATTCATTCAACGCCCGAAGGAGTCTGAAGGCACCCGATGGACCTGTTCCAGAAGCCGGTGTACCCGCGCGCCATCCAGGACGAGATGCGCCAGAGCTACCTCGACTACGCGATGAGCGTCATCGTGGGGCGGGCGCTGCCCGACGTCCGGGACGGCCTCAAGCCCGTCCAGCGCCGCATCCTCTTCGCGATGCACGAGCTGGGCAACGAGTACGGCAAGCCGTACAAGAAGTCGGCCCGCATCGTCGGCGACGTCATCGGCAAGTACCACCCGCACGGCGACAGCGCCGTGTACGACGCCCTGGTGCGGATGGTGCAGGACTTCTCCCTCCGGTACCCGCTGGTCGACGGGCAGGGGAACTTCGGCTCGGTCGACGGAGACTCGGCGGCCGCCATGCGGTACACCGAGGTCCGCATGGCCAAGGTGACGGGGGAGCTGCTCTCCGATCTCGACAAGGAAACCGTCGAGATGATCCCCAACTACGACGGCTCCCTGCCGGAGCCGCGCGTCCTGCCGTCGCGGATCCCGAACCTGCTGGTCAACGGGAGCGCGGGGATCGCCGTCGGGATGGCAACGTCGATCCCGCCGCACAACCTCGGCGAGGTGGTGAGCGCCCTGCTCGCCCTGATCGCCGACCCCGAGGTCACGATCGACGGCCTCATGGAGCACATCCCGGCCCCCGACTTCCCCACCGGCGGGATCCTCTACGGCATCGACGGCGTGCGCGAGGCGTACCGCACGGGGCGGGGCTCCGTGCAGATCCGCGCCCGGGCGTTCATCGAGAAGGCGAAGAAGGGCGACCGGGAGTCGATCATCATCACGGAGATCCCGTACCAGGTCAACAAGTCCCGGCTCATCGAGCGGATCGCGGAGATGGTGCGCGAGAAGGAGCTCGACGAGGTCTCCGACATCCGCGACGAGTCCGACCGCGACGGGATGCGCGTGGTCGTGGAGCTGAAGAAGGACGCCGTGGCCGAGGTCGTCCTGAACAACCTCTACAAGTCGACGCAGATGCAGGTCTCCTTCGGGGTGCAGCTCCTGGCCATCGTCCAGAACCGGCCGCGGACGATGAACCTGAAGGAGCTCCTCGAGGAGTTCCTCGCCTTCCGGAAGGAGGTCGTCACCCGCAGGACGATCTTCCTGCTCCGCAAGGCGGAAGCCCGGGAGCACATCCTCGAGGGGCTGAAGATCGCCCTCGACCACATCGACGCGATCATCAAGCTGATCCGCGCCTCGAAGGACCAGAAGGAGGCCAAGGACGGGCTGATGGCGAAGTTCCGCCTGTCGGAGATCCAGGCGCAGGCGATCCTCGACATGCAGCTGCGGCGCCTGACCGGCCTGGAGCGCGACAAGATCCTGCAGGAGCTCAAGGAGGTCCGCGAGGAGATCGCGCGGCTGAAGAAAATCCTCGCCGAGGAGGCGGAGCTGCTCCGCGTGATCGCGGAGGAGTTCCGCCAGGTCCGGGACGCCTACGGCGACGCGCGTCGCTCCGAGATCCAGCGGGAGACGAAGGACCTGCGGCTCGAGGACCTGATCGTGGACGAGGAGATGGTGGTCACCGTCTCCCACAGCGGCTACATCAAGCGCAACCCGATCAGCCTCTACCGGACGCAGCGGCGCGGCGGGCGCGGGAAGGTCGGCATGGGGACGAAGGAGGAGGATTTCGTCTCGATGCTCTTCATCGCGTCGATGCACACGTACGTGCTGTTCTTCTCCGACCAGGGGAAGGTGTACTGGCTCAAGGTCCACGAGCTGCCCGAGGCGGGGCGCGCGTCGAAGGGGCGCGCCGTCGTGAACCTGCTCTCGCTCTCCCCGGGCGAGTCCATCGCCTCGATCCTCCCCGTGCGGGAGTTCGAGGAGGGGAAGTACGTCGTCACGGCCACCGCGCAGGGGACCATCAAGAAGACGGGGCTCATGGAGTATTCCCGCCCGCGTTCCGGCGGCATCATCGCCATGGGGATGAACGAGGGGGACCGGCTGATCGCCACGGCCATCACCGCCGGGCAGGAAGAGGTGTTCCTCTCCACCCGCCAGGGGATGTCGATCCGGTTCCACGAGGAGGACGTCCGGTCGATGGGGCGCGCGGCGGTCGGGGTGCGCGGCATCGACCTCGAGGAGGGGGACGTCGTCGTAGGGATGGACATTCTCCGCCCGCAGGGGACCATGCTGACCGTCACCGGGAAGGGGTACGGGAAGCGCACGGCCGTGGAGGAGTACCGCAAGCAGTCCCGGGGCGGCAAAGGGGTGATCACCCTCAAGGTGACGGAGAAGACCGGGCCGGTCGCAGGCGTCTGCCAGGTGCTCGATACCGATGACGTGATGCTGGTCACCGACGGCGGAAAGATCATCCGCATGGCGGTCGGGGAGATCCGGGTGATCGGCCGCAACACCCAGGGGGTCCGCCTGATCGGCCTCGAGGAGAGCGAGCGGGTCGCGTCGATCGCCCGCCTGGCGGAGAAGGAAGAGTGACGGATGGCCCGAGGGCGGGCCGGGAGGCGGCGTAGCGTCCTCCTCCTTTGCTGGCTTCTCCTCGCGTCGGCGTGCGGGGACCCGGCGAGGGAGCGGTACGAGCGGGCGGAGAAGGAGCTTCTCGCGCAGCGGATGGAAAGCGCGCTCTCCGGCTTCCGCGCCGTCGCCCGGGAGCACCCCCAGTCGCGGTACGCGCCGGCCGCCCTGCTGCGCCAGGGGGACCTCTTCGGCGCCTATTACCGGAATTTCCCCGCCGCGCTGGAAGCGTACGGCTCCCTCGTGTACAACTACCCGAGGGTCGCCGAGGTCCCGCAGGCGCTGCTGCGCAGCTCCGAGATCCACCTGCTGCAGTACATGGACGCCGCGGCGTCGGCCGGCGCCCTCGAGCGGATCCGGAAGGAGTTCCCCCGGTTCGAGCGGATGGACGAGGTGCTGTTCCTCCTGGCGCACGCCCGCTCCGCCGCGGGCGAGGTCGACCGGCAGGCCGAGGCGCTCTCCGAGCTGCTGGAGAAGCACCCTCTCTCCGGCCGGGCGGCGGAAGGGCGCTGGATGCTGGCCCACGCCCGGCTCGGGCAGCGACGCTACGACGACGCGGAACGGGAGTTCCGCAAGCTCCTGTTCCTGGCGGGCGACCGCCGGGCCGCCGCCAGGGCACGCTGGGGGCTGGCGCAGTCGCTCGAGGGGCGTGGGGACCTTCCGGGGGCGATCGACCAGTACGAAGCGATCCGGGGCGACTGGGACGACCCGGCGTACGTCGCGGGAAAGATCGAACGGCTGAAACGCCGCGCCGCGGAGTCGGGGCGGCAGCGGGAAGGGGGGAGCCGGTGACCGGGGGCCGGAACGAGTCGGTTGCCGTCGTGGGGGCGGGGTCGTGGGGGACCGCCTTCGCGATCATGCTGGCGGAGAGCTACGGCGACGTCGCCCTCTGGGCGCACGAGGAGGAGGTCCGCGACTCCATCCTGCGGAACCGGGAGAACCGGTCGTTCCTCCCCGGCATCGCCGTTCCCGGGGCGGTCCGGCCGACGAACGACCTCGCCGAGGCGGTCGCGGGGAAGTCCGTGGTGGCCTTCGCGGTGCCTTCGCACCACATGCGCGGCGTCGCCGCGAGGGTTGCGCCGTTTTTGTCCGCCGACGCCTGCCTCGTCTCCCTGGCCAAGGGAGTGGAGAACGGGACGCTGCTGCGGATGACGGAGCTGCTCGCGGGCGCGTCGCCGGGGCACGCGCCCCGCGTGGCCGTCCTTTCCGGCCCGACCTTCGCCCGCGAGGTGGGGGAGGGAAAGCCGACGGGGGCCACGGTGGCGGCGGAGAACCTCGAGGTCGCCCGGCGCCTGCAGCACGCGCTGGCGGGCGCCCGGTTCCGCCTCTACGCCGACGACGACGTCGTCGGGATCGAGATCGGCGGCGCCCTGAAGAACGTGATGGCCATCGCGGCGGGGATCTGCGACGGCCTGGGGTTCGGGCACAACGCCCGGGCGCTCCTCATTTCCAGGGGGCTGGCGGAGATCACCCGGCTGGGGGTGCGCCTCGGCGCGCACCCGCAGACCTTCGCGGGGCTGTCCGGCATCGGGGACCTGGTGCTCACCTGCACCGGGGACCTCTCCCGCAACCGCACCGTCGGGGTGCGGGTGGGGCGCGGGGAGCCGGTCGGGGAGATCCTGGGGGGGATGACGATGGTGGCCGAGGGGTTCCTCACCGCGCGGTCGGCGGTGGAGCTGTCGGCCCGGACGGGGGTCCCCATGCCGATCTCGGAGCAGGTTTTCCGCATCCTGCATGAAGGGAAGGACGCGAGGGGCGCGGTGTCGGAGCTGTTCTCGAGGACGCTGAAGAGGGAGAAAGAGTAGGGCCATGGACACGGAACAGGCCGCGCTGGCCGGGGAGATCCGCGAGCTGTTGAAGGAAAGGAACGCCGTGCTGCTGGCGCACAACTACCAGCGGGACGAGGTGCAGGAGATCGCGGACATCACGGGCGATTCCCTGGGCCTTTCGATCGAGGCGGCGAAGACCTCCGCCGACGTGATCGTCTTCTGCGGCGTCCACTTCATGGCGGAGAGCGCGTCGATCCTTTCCCCGGACAAGACCGTCCTGCTCCCCCGCCTGGAGGCGGGCTGCCCGATGGCGGACATGATCCGGCCCGCCCAGCTGGCGGCGTACCGGCGCGAGCGCCCGGACGCCGTCGTGGTGACGTACGTCAACTCCTCCGCGGAGGTCAAGGCGCTCTCCGACATCTGCTGCACGTCGGGAAACGCCGTGAACGTCGTCCGGTCGATCCCGGAGGGGAGGGAGATCTTCATGGTCCCCGACCGGAACCTGGCGCACTACGTCCAAAAGATCTCGGGGAGGAAGCTTTCCTGGTGGGACGGCTACTGCCCCACCCACGACCGCCTCACCACGGCGGAGGTGGCGAAGGAGAAGGAGGCGCATCCCGGCGCGCTCCTCGTCGTCCACCCGGAATGCCGGCCGGAGGTGGTGGAGATGGCGGACGCCGTCCTCTCCACGTCCGGAATGCTGGAGTTCTGCAGGCGCTCGGCCGGGAAGGAGTTCGTCGTGGCCACGGAGTCGGGGATCCTGTACCGGCTGCGGAAGGAGAACCCGGGGAAGCTGTTCCACGTCCCCTCCCGGGCCATGATCTGCCTCAACATGAAGATCATCACCCTGAAGGACGTCCGTGACTCGCTGGTTTCGATGTCGCCGTCGGTCCGCGTGCCGGAAGGGACCCGCCTCAAGGCGAAGGCGGCCCTCGACGCAATGCTCGCCGTGCCGCGCGACGCGGTGTGAGCCGCAGCCTGGAATCCACAATAAGATCAAGAGTGCCCCCGATGATCACGCTGTCTTTCGAGCATGTCGCGCTGGCCCTCGGGAAGCGCGGGGCCCCGCCGTGCGTCCAGTGGATGCGCGTCCCGCCCGGCGCGCGCGCGTTCCTCGCCGCGAAGCTCTTTTCGCGCCTTTCCCGGACGGTCCTTTACCTGTGCCCCGACGCGAAGGAGGCGGAAGAGGCGGCCCGGGAGCTGTCCGCGTACCTCGGGCCCGACCTCGTGCTGCCGTACCCTTCCGTCGAGGTGGATCCTTACGAGCAGGCTTCTCCCTACCTCCCGGCGGTCCACGACCGGATGCGGGCGCTTCACCGGATCCTCGCGGGGCCTCCCGTCGTCGTGGTGGCCTCCGCCCACGCCGCGGTCGAGAAGACCGTTCCGCCCGAGGTCTTCCTCGACGCGGTGGAGACGATCGGGGCGGGCGACCGGATCGACATCGGGGCGTTCTCCGCGAAGCTCGTCTCCCTCGGGTACGCCCGCCTCCCCGCGGCGTCCGATCCCGGGGACTTCGCAGTGCGCGGCGGGATCGTCGACGTGTACAGCCCCGCGCACCTCCTTCCGGCGCGCATCCTCCTGGACGACGACATCGTCGAGTCCGTGCGCCGGTTCCATCCGCAGACGCAGCGGACGGTCCCGGCGGGCGCCCGGGAAGGGGACGGGCCGGAACGGCTGACCGTCCTCCCCTGCTCCCAGCTGATCACCCGGGAGCCGTTCCTTGCGGCGGCGGTTTCCGGGAGGGAAGGGGCCCCCTGGGCGGACACGATCCGGCAGGGGATCCGCTTCCACGGCTCGGAGGCGCTCCTGCCGAGGCTCTACGGCGGCGCCGCTCCGCTCTTCTCCTACCTGCCCGAAGGGACCCTCGCGGTCGCGGTCGATTCCGTGGCGTGCCTCTCCGCGCTCCGCAACGCCCTCGACGACGCCCGGGAGAACCACGGGATCGCGGGGGAGGAGGCCGGGTTCCCCCCGCCGGAGGAGCTGCTGGTCACGGAAGAGGAATGGCACGCCGCCATCGCTGGCCTCCCGCTCCTCGCCTTCGACGCGATCGAGGTCCCCCCCTTCGGGCGGCCGGACCCGCTGCGGGGCGAGGCTTCGGCCGAGGGGAACGAGGACATCCGGCGCCGCACCGCCGACGCATCCTCGGAAGGGCTCCTCTATCCGCTCGCGACGGAGGCGAGGGAGTGGTGGAAGAGGGGGGAGAGGTTCGTCGTCACGTCGCTCACCCCGTCCCACGTGGGCCGCATGGAGGACCTCCTTTCCCGCTACGCCCTCCCGATCTCGAGGGTCGACACGATTCGCGAGGCGCTGGAGCGCGACCGGGGGGTGTTCCTGTGCGCCTCGGAGGTGGCGCGGGGGTTCCGGGCGCCGGAGCTGTCCGCCGCCGTCGTCACGGAGACCGAGATCTTCGGGGAGAAGACCCGGGCGCGGCGGGCCCGCAGGGAGGCCGTCGCCGTGCCCGACGAGTTCTCCCTGGCGGAGCTGAGGGTGAACGACCCGGCGGTGCACGTGGACCACGGCATCGGGATCTACCGCGGGCTGCTCCGCCGGAAGGCGGCCGGCACGGAAGGCGACTTCCTGGTGCTGGAGTACGCCGGGGGCGACCGGCTCTTCGTCCCCGTGGAGAAGATGTCCCGCGTGCAGCGGTACGTGGCCTCCGGGGAGGAGGGGGCGAAGCTCTCCCGGCTGGGGGGCACCGCGTGGCAGCGCGCGCGGCGAAAGGTGCGCGACGAGCTCCTGGCGATGGCCCAGGAGCTGATCGACCTGCAGGCGAAGCGGCAGATCGCGGAGAAGGCGCCCTTCACGCCGCCGGACGCCGTCTTCCGGGAGTTCGAGGCCGCCTTCCCCTTCGAGGAGACGCCGGACCAGGAGGAGGCGATCCGGGCGGTGCTCTCGGACCTCGGCTCCGCGACCCCGATGGACCGCCTGGTGTGCGGCGACGTGGGATACGGCAAGACGGAGGTCGCGGTCCGCGCCGCCTTCAAGGTGGCCATGGAGGGGCGCCAGGCGGCGGTCCTCGTGCCGACGACGGTGCTCGCCGAGCAGCACCAGCAGACCTTCTCCCGGCGGCTCGCGGGGTACCCCGTGCGCGTCGAGAACCTTTCCCGCTTCCGGGCGCGGAAGGAGCAGGCGGACGTGGTGAAGGGGCTGGCGCGGGGGACGGTGGACATCGTCATCGGGACGCACCGGCTGCTGCAGAAGGACGTGAAGTTCAGGGACCTCGGCCTCGTGGTGATCGACGAGGAGCAGCGGTTCGGGGTGGCCGACAAGGAGAAGCTCAAGAAACTGCGCGCGACGGTGGACGTGCTGACCCTCTCGGCGACCCCGATCCCGCGCACGCTCCACATGGCGTTCTCGGGCTTGAGGGACGTGAGCCTCATCGCCACGCCGCCGGAGGACCGGCTCTCCATCCGGACGTTCGTCGTCCCCTTTTCCGGGGAGACGATCCGGGAGGCGGTGGAGCGGGAGGTCCGCCGCGGCGGCCAGGTCTTCTTCGTCCACAACCGGGTCCAGACGCTGCCGGCGATGGAGAAATACCTCCGGGAGCTGCTCCCGGGCGCCCGGATCGCCGTCGGCCACGGGCAGATGGAGGAGGAGCGGCTCTCGCGGGCGATGGACGACTTCGCGGCGCGTCGCGCCGACATCCTGCTGTGCACCGCGATCATCGAGGCGGGGCTCGACCTGCCGAACGCGAACACCATCCTGGTGAACCACTCGCACCGGTTCGGCCTGGCCCAGCTCTACCAGCTCCGGGGGCGGGTCGGCCGCGACCGCCACCGGGCCTACGCCTATTTCCTCGTCCCGAGGGACGTGGCGCTCACGCAGGACGCCATGAAGCGGCTGGCGGTCCTCGAGGAGCTCACCGAGCTGGGATCGGGGTTCCGGATCGCGTCCCACGACCTGGAGATCCGGGGGGCGGGCAACCTGCTCGGGAAGGACCAGTCCGGGCAGATCCACCAGGTCGGGTACGAGCTGTACACGCAGCTTCTCGCCGAGGCGGTGGCGGAGATCTCCGGGAAGGCGTCGGCGCAGGAGGAGGAGCCGGAGCTGGACCTGCGGATCCCCGCGTTCCTCCCGGACGATTACATCCCGGAAGCCGGCGAGCGCCTCCAGTTCTACCGCCGGCTCGCCCTCTCGAAGACCGTGGACGCGGCCGACGAGATCGAGATGGAGCTCCTGGACCGCTTCGGGCGGCTTCCCCCTCCGGCCCGCGCGCTGTGCGACCTCGCCCGGCTGCGCTCCGCGATGCGCGGCGCCGGCGTGGCGGAGCTCAAGCGCGGCGGCGGGACCCTTTTTCTGGCACTTTCCCCCCATTCCGCCTTCGACCGTGGCAAACTGGTCCGGTGGGTCACGAAGGAACGGAAGACCTTCTCTTTCGTCCGGGGGGAGATCCTGTCGATGCGGCTGTCCGGCGAAACGCCCGAGGAGGTGCTTTCGGCGGCCAGAAACCTGTTGAACCGCTTCGAGGCGGGAAGTAGCATATGATGTTCCAGGGGGGAAGGCCCATGCGTAGACTGCTGATATTCGGCATGATTTGCGCGATCGCCGCGTCGGCCTGCGGCGAGGTTCCGGGCAGGGGCGAAAAGGGGAAGGTCCTCGCGCTCGTCGACGGCGAGGCCATCACCGAGGAGATGCTTCGCAAGGAGGCCGAGGGGCTTCCTCCCTATGTCCGGCCGATGCTCGACACGCCCGCGGGAAGGGCGCGGTTCCTCGAGAGCGTCATCACCCGGGACCTCCTGCTGCGGGAGGCGCTCCGCCGCGGGATCGACCGCCGCCCCGAGGTGGCCGCCCAGCTTTCGATGAAGCGCAAGTCGATCCTGCTCGAGGCGCTGCTCAAGGACGTGGCCGCGAAATCGCCCGGCCTGACCGACGCATCGCTGCGCAGGATCTACGATTCCGCCCCGGAACAGTTCCGGACCGGCCCGCGGGTGAAGGTGAGCCACATGCTCTTCCGCGACCGGGCGCGCGCGGTGGAGACGCTCCGGCGCATCGAGGAAGGGGAGTCGTTCGAGGCGCTCATGAAGGAGATCGGAGCCTTCGAGGGCGAGATCGCCGCCGACCTGGGGGACATCGAGCGCGGCCACTTCGCCAGGGAGTTCGAGGAGGCCGCGTTCGGGGCGGCCCCCGGGGAAGTGAAGGGCCCCGTGAAGACCGCGTACGGGTTCCACCTGATCAAGGTGTACTCGAAGAAGCCCGCGGGCGTCCGCAGCTTCGAGGAGGTCCGCCCCCAGCTCCACGCGGAGCAGGAGGAGGCGGCGCAGCGGGAGGCGTTCGAGACGCTCGTGGCCGGCTTGCGGAAATCGTCGACCATCCGCGTCCTGGTCGAGCCGGAGGAGGGGAGAAGGAGCGCCCCGCCCGCGCCGGCGAAATGACGTTCCGCGCCGCGTTCCCGGCGCGCGGGCGGGCGGCGGGGCCGGGCCGTCGCGCCGCGGCGGGAGCCGCGCTGGCCCTCGTCGCGGTCGCCGCCCTGTTCTGCTCCTGTTCGCGGGACCCGCGACGCGCGCCCGATGCCGGGGTCGTGGTCGCCGAGGTCGACAACGTGCCCATCCTCCTGGGGGAAGTGAAGGGCGAGATCCTGGCGTCGCGCGGCTACTCGCCGACCCTGGAGGAGCGCGGGGCCGACCGGGCCGAGGTTTCCGAGGCGGTCCGGCTGCTGGTCGAGCGTTCCATCGTGCTTCGGGAGGGGGCCCGCCGGGGGATCGAGGTCTCCTTCGCGGCCCTCGAGGAAGAGGTGAGGCGGTACCGCGCCGACTTCCCGGCGGGGGGACTGGAGAAGGCGCTTCTCCAGGTGGGGATGAGCGAGGAGGAATGGCGGGAGCGGCTTAAGAAATCCATCCTGTACCGCAGGTCGGCCGAGGCCATCGCGTCGTCGCTCGTCTCCGTGTCGCCCCGGGAAGTGGAGGAGGCGTACCTGAAGGAAGGGCGGACGGCGGACCGGCCCGAGCGGATCCGGGTGCGGCAGTTCCTCTTCGAGTCGGCCGAGCAGGCCGTGGACGCCCGGAACCGGCTCCTGCGGGAAGGGGGCCTCGGGGGCAGGAGCCCGGACGGGAAGAGCGTGGACCTGGGCTTCTTTTCCAGGGAGGAGCTTCCGCCGGAGCTTCCCCGGGGGCTGTTCGACATGCAGCCGGGCGAAGTGAGCGAGCCGGTCTTCCTCGAGGACGCCGTCAGCCTCTTCCGCGTCGAGGAAAGGGAGGCCGCCCGCCCGCAGACGCTGGAAACCGAGGGGGAGCGGATCCGCGGCTCGCTCCTTTCGGGGCGGCGGGAGGCGGCATTCCGCCGATGGCTTTCCGGGGCCTGCGTCGCCGCGACGGTCCGCGTCCGCGCGGACCTGTTGGAAAAACTGATCGAGGGGAAAAAGTGAGAAAGACGAAAGCCCTGCTGCCCGTGGCCGTCGCGATCGCGACGCTGCTTTTGCCCCGCCCGGCGTTTCCGCGCGTGATCGACGGCATCGTCGCGCTGGTGAACGACGACCCGATCACCTTTTCCGAGATACGGGAGGAGGTCGCGGGGGTGCTGGGAATGCCGGTGGGCGACGCGGATGTCCTGCTGCGGGAGCAGCGCGACGTCGGGGCGGTCCTCCGCTGGATCAACGGCCTGGTCGAGGCGTCCCTGGTGCGGGCGGAGCTGAAGAAGAAGGGGCAGCCGGTTTCGGAGAAGGACGTCGACCGGGTGATCGGCAACCTCCGGAAGGCGAACGCGGTGGACGAGGCGCAGTTCGCCGAGCTGCTCGCCAGGGAGGGGCTCACCCTCCCCGCGTTCCGCAGACGCGTGCGCCTGCAGCTCGAACGGGCGGCGATCATCCGCGAGCTCAAGCCCAAGGAAGTGAACGTCACGGAGGACGAGGTCCGCGACTATTTCCGGGAAAACGCCGAGCGGTTCCTCGTGGGGGACGAGGTCCGCGTCGAGGCGATGTTCTTCCCCGTGCCGGCGGAGTCCGGGGGGGAGGAGCTCGCGGTCCGTGCGCGGTACGCGGCGCGCCAGGCCTCCGAAACCGTCCGGCGGGGGCGGCCCCTCGCGGACGGCCTCGAGGCCGCGCGCCTGGCGTTCCCGGACGTCCGGCTGGTCGACGGCGAGTTCGTCCCCACGGAGGACCTCCTCCCCGAGATGCGCAGGGAGATCGGGCGGCTCCGCTCGGGAGAGCGCTCCGAGCCGTTTTTCGCCGGGGAGGGGCTGTACATCGTCCGTGTCCTCGAGCGGCGGGGCGGCAAGGCTCGGGAGTTCCCGGAGGTGAGGGCATCGCTCGCCGAGGAGCTGGCGGACCTCCGCAGCGAGCGGGCGCTGGCCGACATCCTGGTCGAGCTGAAGAAGTCGGCGTCCATCGACGTGCGGCTCTAAGGTCGCGCCCGTGCACGCCGCAAGCCTTCCCACGATCGCCGTCACGATGGGGGATCCCGCCGGGATCGGCCCCGAGGTCCTCGTCGCCGCCCACGCGCGCGAGGAGCTCTTCTCCTGGTGCCGCCCGGTGGTCTACGGGGACGCCTCGATCCTCCGGCGGGCGTCGGACGCGGTGGGGATTCCCCTTCCGATCGTCGGGGAGGACGATCCGGGCCCCGGGCGGATCGCGCTGGCCGAGCGGTCGCGCCTTCGGCCGGAGGAGGCGCCTTTCGGCAGGCCGTCGCTCCCCGGTTCCGTCGCGATGGCCGAATACATACGGTCCGCGGCGCGCGACGTTCTTTCGGGCAGGGCAGACGCGATCGTCACCTGCCCTGTGACCAAGGAGGGGCTTCGGGCGGCGGGCGTCCCCTTCCCGGGGCACACGGAGTTCCTGGCCCACCTCTGCGGGGGCGCCGACGTGGTGATGATGCTCGCGGGCGACCGGCTCCGGGTGGCCCTCGCCACGATCCACGTCTCTTTGCGGCGCGCCCTGGAGCTTCTCTCCCCGGCGCTCGTCGAGAAGACGGTGCGCATCACCGACGCCTTCTTCCGGAAGCACATGGCGATCCCCGCCCCCCGGATCGCCGTCGCCGCGGTGAATCCCCACGCGGGCGAAGGGGGGATGTTCGGGGACGAGGAATCCCGGATCGTCGCGCCCGCGATCGACGCCTGCCGCGCGGCGGGGATCGACGCCTCCGGCCCGTACCCGCCCGACACGGTCTTCTACCGCGCGTTCCGGGGGGCGTTCGACGCCGTCGTCGCCATGACGCACGACCAGGGGCTGATCCCGCTCAAGATGGTCCACTTCGAGGACGCCGTGAACGTGACGATGGGGCTTCCCATCGTGCGGACCTCCGTGGACCACGGCACCGCGTACGACATCGCCGGGAGAGGGAAGGCGAGCCCGGCGAGCCTCCTGGCCGCCCTGCGGATGGCGGCGGGGATGGCCGGTACTGCCAAGGCGGGATAGGGTGGCGCTCGACCGGATCATCGTGCGCGGCGCGCGCGAGCACAACCTGAAAAACGTCGACGTGGAGATCCCGCGGGACCGCCTCGTGGTCGTCACCGGCGTCTCGGGGTCGGGAAAATCCTCCCTGGCCTTCGACACGATCTACGCCGAGGGGCAGCGGCGGTACGTAGAGTCGCTTTCCGCCTACGCGCGGATGTTCCTCGAGCAGATGGAGAAGCCCGACGTCGACGTGATCGAGGGGCTCTCCCCCGCCATCTCCATCGAGCAGAAAGCGGTCGCGAGGAACCCGCGGTCCACCGTGGGCACCGTCACGGAGATCTACGACTATCTGCGGCTCCTGTTCGCCTCCGTCGGCCGCGTCCACTGCCCCTCCTGCGGGAAGGAGATCCGGCAGCAGACGACGACCCAGATCGTGGACGCCGTCATGGGCATGGGGGACGGGGCCCGGGTGCAGCTGTGGGCGCCCGTCGTCCGGGGGCGGAAGGGGGAGTTCCGGAAGGAGCTCGCCGCGCTGGCCCGCGACGGGTACTCCCGGGTGGTCGTGGACGGCGAGGCGCGGGACCCCGCGGAGCCGATCGACCTCGACCGGAAGCGCAAGCACGACGTCGACGTCGTGGTCGACCGGCTGAAGATCTCGGAGGACGCGCGCGGGCGGCTGGCCGACTCGGTCGCGCTGTGCCTGAAGCTCTCCGAGGGGCTGGTCCGGGTGGTGGACGAGAAGGGGGGGCAGGCGCTCTACAGCGAGAAGTTCGCCTGCCCCGACTGCAGCGTCAGCCTTCCGGAGGTCACGCCCCGCCTGTTCTCCTTCAACACCCCCCACGGCGCCTGCCCCGGCTGCGACGGGCTGGGGTCGACCTTCTACTTCGACCCGGAGCTGGTGGTGCCGGACCCGGGGCGGTCGATCCGGCAGGGGGCGATCGTCCCCTGGAGCCGGCGCACGCAGCTCTTCTACCACCAGGCGCTCGCGTCGCTGGCGAGGCAGTACGGCTTCCCGCTCGACGTGCCGTTCGGCAAGCTGCCGGAGCGGGTGCGCAACCTCGTCCTCTATGGCTCCTCGGGGGAGACGGTCCGGTTCCTTTTGGAGGAGGGGGAGCGCCGGTACGCCTACAGCAGGCCGTTCGAGGGGGTGATCAACAACCTGGAGCGGCGGTTCCGGGAGACCGACTCGGAGGACGTGCGGGCGGAGCTTTCGCGCTACATGAACAACCGTCCCTGCCGCGAATGCGGGGGGGCGCGGCTCAAAAAAGAGGCGTTGTGCGTCCGCGTGGCGGGGAAGGGGATCGACGGGGTGACCGCCCTGTCGGTGAAGGAGGCCGTCGACTTCTTCGCGTCGCTGCGGCTTTCCCCGCGTGAGGAGAAGATCGCGGCGAGGATCCTGAAGGAGATCCGGTCGAGACTGTCCTTCCTGGCCAACGTGGGGCTGGACTACCTGAACCTTTCCCGGGCCTCGGCCACGCTGTCCGGCGGCGAGGGGCAGCGGATCCGGCTGGCCACACAGATCGGCGCGTCGCTGATGGGGGTCCTCTATATCCTGGACGAGCCGTCCATCGGCCTGCACCAGCGGGACAACCGGCGGCTCCTGGACGCGCTCACCCAGCTTCGGGACATGGGGAACACCGTGCTGGTGGTGGAGCACGACGAGGAGACGATCCGGACCGCCGATTACGTGATCGACATGGGGCCGGGGGCGGGGGAGCACGGCGGGCACGTGGTGGCGGCGGGGCCGCCGGAAGCCATCCTGGCGTGCGAAGCCTCGCTCACCGGGCAGTACCTTTCCGGGAGGAAGGAGATCCCTGTGCCCGCGAAGCGCCGCACCCCGAACGGGAACGCCCTGCGGATCCTGGGGTGCCGCGCCAACAACCTGAAAGGGATCGACGTGACGATCCCGCTCGGGGCCATCACGTGCGTCACGGGCGTGTCGGGATCGGGGAAGTCGACGCTCGTCCTGGACACCCTGCACCGGGCGCTGGCCCAGAAGATCGACGGCGCCCGCGAGCGGCCGGGGGAATACCGGGCCATCGAAGGTCTGGAACATCTGGACAAGGTGATCCACATCGACCAGTCGCCCATCGGGCGCACGCCCCGCTCCAACCCGGCGACCTATTCCGGCGTGTTCACGCCGATCCGGGACCTGTTCGCCATGCTTCCCGAAAGCAAGGCGCGCGGGTACCGCCCGGGCCGCTATTCCTTCAACGTGAAGGGCGGCCGCTGCGAGGCGTGCGAGGGGGACGGGATCCTGAAGATCGAGATGCACTTCATGCCCGACGTGTACGTCACGTGCGAGGAATGCCGGGGCCGGCGCTACAACCGGGAGACGCTGGAGATCGCCTACAAGGGGAGGAACATCGCGGACATCCTCGAGATGACGGTGGACCAGGCGCTGTCGTTCCTGGCCCCCATCCCCCCGATCCGGAACAAGCTGACGACGCTTTCGCGCGTGGGGCTGGGGTACATCCGGCTGGGGCAGTCCGCCACCACCCTTTCGGGGGGGGAGGCGCAGCGGGTGAAGCTTGCCCGGGAGCTGTCGCGCCGGGCGACGGGCAGGACGGTCTACCTGCTGGACGAGCCCACGACGGGGCTCCATTTCGACGACATCTCGAAGCTGCTATCCGTGCTGCACCTTTTCGCGGACGCCGGGAACACGGTGATCATCATCGAGCACAACCTCGACGTCATCAAGTCGGCGGACCACATCGTCGACCTGGGCCCCGAGGGAGGCGACGGCGGCGGGGAGGTCGTGGCGTGCGGCACCCCGGAGGAGGTCTCCCGCAACCCCCGGTCGTTCACCGGGGCGTTCCTGCGCCGGGTGCTTCACGCGGAGCGCGGCTGAAGGAACCGCTCCACGAGCTCGCGGAGCTGCTGCAGGGTGAACGGCTTGCTGAGGTAGCCGTCCATCCCCTCGGCCAGGCACCGCTCGCTGGTGCCGGGCATCGCGTCCGCGGTCAGGGCGACGATCGGGGTGCGGACGGCCTCCCGGGCGCGGATCGCGCGGGTCGCCTCGTACCCGTCCATGACCGGCATCTGGCAGTCCATCAAAATGAGGTCGAACGACCCCGCGGCGGCCGCGTCGACCGCCTCCCGGCCGTCCGACGCGATCGTCGTGCGGCAGCCGAGCAGCTCCAGCATGCTCCGGGCGACCGTCTGGTTCACCGGGTTGTCCTCCACGAGCAGGACGGACGCCCCCAGGGCCGCGCGGGCCGTTTCACCGGGCGGCTCCTGCGGCACGCCCTCTTTCGCGGGGGGCGTCGTTCCCAGCGAGGTCAGGATGCAGTCGAGCAGGGCCGACGGCCGCACCGGCTTCGTCAGGTAGCCGGAGATCCCTCCCTCAACGGCGCTCTTCGCTTCCGAGTCGAGGTCGACCGAGGAAAGGAGCACGAGCCGCGCGTCCCGGATCGCGGGGTCTTCCTGGATCTTCCGGGCGAGCTCCAGCCCGTCGCCCCCGGGCATCTGGCGGTCGAGGACGGCGAGACCGAAGGGGTCCCCTTCCCTCGCCGCCGCGCGCATCGCCTCCAGCGCCTCCCCCGGCCCCACGGCGGAGCGGCTCCGGATGCCCCAACGCAGGAAGTGCTGCTCCAGGATGTCCCGGTTCGTCTCGTTGTCGTCGACGATCAGCGCGCGGACCCCGGACAGCTCCCGGGCCGCCGCCGGCTCCTCCGCCGCGGCCTCCGCTTCCTCGCCCCGCCGGAAGCGCGCGCGGAAGCGGAACTCGGACCCTTTCCCGGGCGTGCTTTCGAGCTCGATCTCCCCGCCCATCATGGCCGCGAGCTGCTGCGAGATCGGCAGCCCCAGCCCGGTCCCGCCGTACTTGCGCGTCGTGGAGCCGTCGGCCTGGACGAACTGCTGGAAGACCCTCTTCCTCGCCTCGGGCGCGATCCCGATCCCCGTGTCCTTCACCGAGAAGCGGACCAGGACCGGGTCCTCGCCCGGCCGTTCTAGGGACATGCGGAGGACCACCTCGCCCCGGTCCGTGAACTTTATGGCGTTGCCCAGGAGGTTCAGCAGAATCTGCCGCAGCCGTCCCGGGTCGCCCACGAGGCGGCGGGGGACGTCCTCCGCCACGTGGCAGATGAGCTCGATCCCCTTGGCGTGCGCCCGCTGGGCGAAGGAGTCCCCGAGCTCCTCGATCAGCAGGTGCGGGTCGAAGGGGATGCTTTCGAGCACGAGCTTCCCCGCCTCGATCCGGGAGATGTCGAGGATGTCGTTGATGATGGCCAGCAGCGACTCGCCGGAGCGGCGGATGATCTCCGCGTACCGCTTCTGCGCGCCCGACATCGGGGTCTCGAGCAGAAGGTCGATCATGCCGAGGACGCCGTTCATCGGCGTGCGGATCTCGTGGCTCATGTTCGCCAGGAACTGCGACTTCGCCCGGTTGGCGTGCTCGGCCGACTCCTTCGCGGCGTGGAGGTTGGAAAGCGCCTCCTGCAGCTCGCTCGTGCGGGCCTTCACTTCCCGGTCGCGTTCCTGGACCTGGTCGAGGATGTTGTTGAAGCCGTCGAAGAGGTAGCCCAGCTCGTCGTCGTCCTGCTTGACGCCGCGCACGGAATAGTCCTTCCTCTCCAGGACCGCGTTCATGGTGCTCGCGAGGCTCACGATCGGCCGGGAGAGCAGTCGGGCCAGGTACCGGGAGAGGAGGAACGCCAGCAGGGAGGCCGCCGCCAGGATCCCGACCATGGCGGTCGCGAACCAGGACATCAGCTCCCGGAACTTGTCGGTGGAGGCCTGGATCACGATCGTGCTCAGGCGGCTCCCCTCCATGTCGATGTCCTCGACGACGGTGAGCGACCGGCCGAGGATCAGGGTCCTGCCCGATTCGAACCGGAGGGAGGCGATCCGGTTGGGGTCGGCCCAGGCGGGGTCCCCGGGGTGCTCGATGTTCAAATGGCCGATGGGGTGTCCCCGGTCCGATTCGTGGGTGTAATGGGCGATGATCCGCAGGTTGGAGTCGACGACGTACGCCGAGATCACGTCGCTCCGCGTCTTCAGGGCGTTCAGCGACTCCTGGATCGCCGGTTTGTCGTCGAAAAGCACCGCGGCGATGGTGGAGCTGCCGATGACCTCCGCGATCGAGGAGAGGTCCTGCCGGACCGCCCTCTGCGACGAGACCGTTTCCAGGACGGCGAAGGCGAGGAAGACCCCGATCAGCACGGCGGCGATGGAGAGCATGAACCCCGCCGTCAGCTTGTTCTTGATCCGCCCTTTCCGGTAAATGTTCGGCATGCGCTTATTTCACGCCTTCGTGGTGGATGGCCTTGGCCAGGGAGAGCAGCTTCGAGCTGATGGTCAGCCCCGCCTGCCTCGCCGATTCCGTGTTGACCTCGAAGCCGATCCGGTCGCC
Organism: uncultured bacterium; assembly: GCA_964612075.1. GTDB lineage: Bacteria > Desulfobacterota > Deferrimicrobia > Deferrimicrobiales > Deferrimicrobiaceae > UBA2219. The sequence goes on along the minus strand of CAZTFC010000005.1, from coordinate 22,786 downwards.
CGCGAGGACCAGCCCGATGACGCCGCCCCGCTGGGCGAACCGGTCCATGTCGCCGACGGTCAGGATGTTCCTCGCGTGGGCGGCGCGAAGGATCGACGGGAGGCGGTCCCCCGCCGACGAGGAGACGAACAGGATGCGGCAGTTCCTCAAGGATTCGACGCCGGACACCCTCTGCACGACGATCGGCCTCCCCTGGGCGGTCTTGCCCTCCAGGACAGAAAGGGCCTCCCCGAAGGGGTCCTCGCCGACGACGGCGATGACGAACGGCTTGCCCGCGTCCGCCGGCGCCGCATCGCCCCAGGTCACGAACTTCGTGAAGTTGAACAGGAAGGCGGCCTTGACCTCGTACTCCTTCGTCGACGGCTGTTCCCCCAGCGCCGGGCGCGGGAGGGCGGTCCCGAGGAGCAGGGCGAGGGCGAGGAGCAGGCGAAGCGCCCTATGTCGCCGTCGGTCGGTCATCCCCGGCTCCCCGTCAGAACCTGCACGTCGCCTGGATCCGGTAGCTGCGGCCGTCCTGCGGGATGGAATCCTGCAGGTGTTCGGTGTCCGCCGGATCGGCGTAGCGCTTGTCGAACAGGTTGTACACGCTCGCGGACAGCTCCAGCCCCCACGGCAGCTTCCGCGCGAGGAGCGTGGCGTTGGCCACCGTGTATCCCCCCACGGATTCCTGCGCCTTGCCCGGAAGGGTTTTCCTCGGGCCGATGTACTGCGCCTCGGGGGAAAGGAAGAGCCTGCCGGGGAGCAGCGGGAAGGACAGGTTCAGCTTCGCCATGTCCTTCGGCGAGTTGGGGAACGTGCCTCCCCCGTGCCGGTACTCCGCCCTCTGCCAGGCGTAGCTGGCGCGCCCCTGGATGCCGCCCGGAAGCCTCCCTTCCAGCTCCAGCTCCAGCCCGTTCGTCTCGATCGATTCGTTGTTGCCGAAGTGGTCCAGCCCGTCGGACGGATCCGGCTGCATCGTGATGAGATCGTCGATGCGGTTGTGGAAGGCGGACACGGTCGCCTTCCAGGAGCCGCCGAGCCCCTCCATCCGCTGCTCGAGGACCGCCTCGATCGAGCGGATCGTCTCCGGGCGAAGGTCCGGGTTCGGCTTCGTCGTCAGGTAGTCCCCGTAGTACAGCTCGTAGCTGGTCGGGGTCCGGAACGCCCTTCCGTACAAAAGCTTGACCGCCGTCTTCTCCCGCGGCGTCCAGATCAGGCCGAGGCGCGGGTTCGTCGTCCCGCCGAAGGTGCTGTAATGGTCGTACCGCACGCCGGCGTTCAGGATCAGCTTCGGGTGGATCCGGAACTCGTCCTGCAGGTACGCCCCCCATTCCTTGGAAGACTGGTGGGAGTCGACGAAGGGAGGCGGGAAGCCGAGGTCGTAGTTCTGCTGGTCCTTGCGGTAATCGTTGCGGAACTCCACGCCCGCCGTCAGGCGGTGGCGGTCCCGGACCGTCTTGACGGCTTTCAGCTCCGCGCCGAAGGAGGAGGCCTTCGCGTAGTCCTTGTTGATCACGTCGGGATCGCCCGGCGCGTAGTTGAAGATGTAGTCCGCCCAGTAGTAGTACTCGTCGTAATAGGCGCGCGCCATCAGGTTCAGGCCGCTGTCGACGTCCTTTTCGTACCGGAGGTCCAGGAAGCCCGTGCGGTCGCCGGTGTACGTCCCGTCCGCGTCGAAGACCGTGCCGAAGGATGCCGTCGGCAACCGTTTCGTGCGGCTCCCGCGCGCCCCTTCCAGGGTGAAATCGCCCCAGGAGACCTTCGCGAACAGGCTGTCGTACCGTTCCCTGTCGTCGCCTTCCGCGACGCCGTTGTTGGTCGCCGGATCGTCGTATTCCGGGAAGTACAGGTCCTGCCCCCGGCTGTCGGCGGCCGTTCCCGAGACGAGGATCGCGGGGCCGTTCATTATGTAATCCTTCGCCGCCGTCGCCCGGCCTTTGTACGTCCGCCAGCTCCCGGCGCTGCCGGAAATTTCCGCGCCGTCGATGTCGTAGGCCCGCTTCGTGATGACGTTGATGACCCCGAAGAAGGCGTTGGAGCCGTACAGGGACGAGGAGGGGCCGCGGACGACCTCCACGCGCTCCACGAGGTCGATGTCGACGGGGAAGTCGTTCCCGATCGGGGCCTGGTCGTAGATGCTGTTGTTGACGCGGTGGCCGTCCACGAGGAGGAGCACCCGGCTGTTATAATCCCCCGCGGGCTGGAACCCGCGGATCCCCACGTAGCTGTAGTTCCGGTCGTTGGTGACGAAGATGCCGGGCAGCGACCGGAGAAGGTCCGCGAGGGTCCTGTAGCCGTACTTGCGGATTTCCTCGGCGGTCACGACGCTGGCGTACGTGGGCGCCTCGCTCGCTCTCTGCTCGTAGCGGGAAGCCCCGGAGACGGTCACGTCCAGAAGGGACTCGAGGCTCATCCCCGTCAGGTCGGCGGGGCCGGCGGCGCGTGCAGGCGCAGCCGCCAGGGCGGCGAGGAGCGCGAGGAGGAGCAAAATTTGGAAGCGTCTGCGCATTCCGCCCTTCTTCCCTTAAAACCTGGCCGTCGCCTTGATCCGGTAGCTGCGGCCGTCCTGCGGCAGGGAGTTCTGCAGGTTCTCGGCCCCCGCGAGGTCGGCGTAGTCCTGGTCGAAAAGGTTGTAGACGCTCGCGGACAGCTCCAGCCCCCACGGCAGCTCCCGCGCGAGCAGGGTGGCGTTCGCCACGAAGTACCCCTGCACGGTCCCTTGCGTCTTCCCCGCGGTGTTCTGCCGGCGGCCGACGTACTGCGCTTCGGGGGACAGGTAGAGCTTGCCCGCCAGCAGAGGGAAAGAGAGGTTGAGCTTCGCCATGTGTTTCGGCGAATTGGGGATGGTCGATCCCGTATCGGTGTATTCCGCGCGCTGGAACGCGTAGCTCGCCCGCCCCTCGATCCCGCCGGAAAGCTTCCCTTCCGCCTCCAGCTCCATCCCGTCGGCCTCGATCGACTGGTTGTTGCCGAAGAAGTACTGCCCGTCGGCGGGATCGGCCTGCAGCGTGATGAGGCCCTTGATACGGTAGTGGTAGGCGGCGGCGGTGAATTTCCAGTCGGCGCCCAACCCTTGCGCGTATTGCTCGAGGATGGCCTCGTACGAGTGGATGGTCTCCGGCCGGACGCCCGGGTTCGGCTTCACCCACCCGATGTTTCCGAAGTACATCTCGAAGGAGTTCGGGGAGCGGAACGCCCTTCCGTAGAGCAGCTTGGCCGCCGTCTTCTCCCGCGGCATCCAGATCAGGCCGAGGCGCGGGTTCGTCGTCCCGCCGAAGGTGCTGTAATGGTCGTACCGCACCCCGGCGTTGAGGATCAGCTTCGGGTGGATCCGGAACTCGTCCTGCAGGTACGCCGCCCATTCCTTGGACGACTGCCTGGAATCGAGGTTGGCCGGGGAGATTCCCTCGTAGAAGTTCTGCTGGTCCTTGCGGAAGTCGTACCGGAACTCCCCGCCCGCGGTCACCCGGTGGCGCTCCCGCACCTTCGCGACCGTCTTCAGCTCGACCCCCCACGACTCGCTGTCCCCCCGGTTCTTGTTCACCAGGGAGGGGTCGAAGGAATAGATGGCGTCGCCGTTGTAGCTGAAATGGTCGAAATAGCTCCGCGCGAGGACGTTCACGCCGTTGGCCAGGTCCTTCTCGTACCGCAGGTCGACGTAGCCCGACAGGTCTTCGGCGTTCGTCCGGTCGTCGTCGAAGGCCGTCCCGTATTGCCCGGTAGGCAAATCCTTCTTCCGGTAGGCGCGGACCGCCTCGAAGGTGAAATCGCCCCAGGAGGCCTTGGCGAACAGGCTGTTGTACTTTTCGTGGTCGTCGTTCTCGGCGACCCCGTTGTTGGTGGCCGTGTTGTCGTACTCGGGGAAGTAGAGGTCCTGCCCCTCGCTGCCGGCGGCGGATCCGGAGAGGAGGAGCTCGGCCCCCCCGGAAAATTCCTTTCCCAGCGTCGCCCGGCCCGCGAACGTCCGCCAGCTCCCGGCGCTGCCGGAGGCTTCGACCCCGTCGATGTTCCCGCCCCGCTTCGTGATGACGTTGATGACGCCGAAGAAGGCGTTCGCGCCGTACAGGGAGGAGCTGGGGCCCCGCACCACTTCCACCCGCTCCACGAGGTCGATGTCCACCGGGAAGTCGTTTCCGACGGGAGCGTGCTCGTAGACGCTGTTGTTGACGACGTGGCCGTCGACCAGGAGAAGGACCCGGGAATTGAAACTCCCGGGAACGAGGAAACCGCGGAAGCCGACGGTCGGGAAGATGCGGTTGTACGAAACGTAGACCCCGGGAAGCGTCCGGAGCAGGTCGCCCAGGTTCCTGTATCCGTTCTTTTTAATGTCCTCGGCCGTCACGATGCTCGCGTAGGACGGCGCCTCCGTGATTTTCTGCTCGTAGCGCGAGGCCCCGACGACGGTCACGTTCATCAGCGATTCCAGGCTCATGTCCAGCAGGTCCGCGGCGACCGCCGGCACGGCCGTCAGGGCGGCGAGAAGCAGGAAGAGCAACCGCGGGAGGCGTAGGAGCAAGGCGCGGACATCAAAAGTTGTTTTTGCCATCTCTTTCCTCATGTTCCGGCGGATTCGCCCGGCGCCTGAAAGTGCGGCCGATACGATCGCGATTTCCGTATCGAGCGCTATTCCTATCGGTTTTCAATGGAGAATTCTTGAATGATTATCATCATCGATTTAGCGGCATTCGGAAAAAAGCCGGAAGAGGAGTTTTCCGGCGCGGGCTTCCGTCGGATGAACGCCGCATGTTGACCTTTCATGGCAAAACTTGTACATTTGTGTCCCATGATGTCCATCCAGGAAGTCGCGCGCGAGCTGCGGGTCTCCGAAAAGACCGTCCGGCGCATGCTCTGGCGGGGAGAGATGAAAGGGATCCGCGTCGGCGGGCAGTGGCGTTTTCCGGTCGAGAGCCTGGCGGACCTCCTTCCCTCGGGCGTGGCCGCCTCCCCCCGCTTTTCGCCCCCGCCCCGCGGCGCGTCGATCCGAGAGCTGATCGACATCGGCGGGATCCATTACCGGATCGCGGGCGACAGCCCCCACGAGGTCCTGCGGGAGGTCGTCGAGGAGACCCCCTGCGTGCCGGCGCCCGTGCGCCCCGCGCTTTTCAAGGCGATCTGGGAGCGGGAGTCGCTCTGCTCGAGCGGCATCGGCAAAGGCATCGCCGCGCCCCACCCGGTCGTGCCGATGTGGGCGCCCCGATCGGACATCCCGTCGTGCATCGGGCTCTTTTTCCTGGAGCACCCCGTGGATTTCGGATACGTCGACGGGGAGAAGGTCTCGATCGTGTTCCTCCTGCTCCTGATGACGCTGCAGGAGCATCTCCGGACGCTGGCCCGGCTGGTCCGGCTGCTCCGGGAAGACTCGCTGACCTCTTTCCTCCATGAAGTCCCCCTTCGTCCCGCGATCCTTTCCGAGCTGTCCCGCCTGGAAAAGGCGGTCCTGCCGGGGGAACCGTGACGCTCGTCCTCCTTGCGCCGATGCTGCTGCTGGCCGGGGGGCTGGCTTCGCTGCTCCCGTGGAAGAGGTGCGGCCTCGTCAACGCCGTGGGGGCCGGCTCCTGCGTCGCATCCTGCGCCGCGGGCTTCGCGGGCGCGCTGCTCCTGCTCGCCGCCGGCGGCCCCGGCCCTTCGTGGACGCTTCCCTGGAACGCGCCGCTCGGGGGCTCGTTCACGGTCGCGGCCGACGGGCTGACCTCGTTCTTCCTCCTGCTCGTCTTCGGGATCTCGGCGGTCTGCGCGCTCTTTGGCGCCCGGTACCTCGCGGCCTGGGACGGCAGGAAGGGCACCGGCCCCTCCTGGCTCTTCTTCAACCTCCTCGTGGCCAGCATGGCGATGGTCTGCCTGGCGCGCAACGCCCTGCTGTTCCTCATCGCGTGGGAAGCCATGTCGCTTTCGTCCTACTTCCTGGTCATGTTCGAGAGCGAGCGGCCGGAAGTCCGGAAGGCGGGATGGACCTACATGGTCGCCACCCAGCTGGGCACCGTCTGCCTGCTGGCGCTTTTCGTGCTGATGGCGGGGCCGTCCGGGTCGCTCGAATTCTCCGACTACACGGGGTTCGCCGGTTCGGGCTCCGCGACGCTCGGTGTCGCCTTCCTGCTGGCGCTTGTCGGCTTCGGGACCAAGGCGGGGCTGATGCCCATGCACATCTGGCTTCCGGAGGCGCATCCGGCGGCCCCTTCGCACGTGTCGGCGCTCATGTCCGGGATGATGATCAAGACCGGGATCTACGGTCTGCTCCGGGTCCTGACCTTCCTCGGCACGCCCGAGACCTGGTGGGGCTGGACGCTGGTCGCCATGGGGCTGCTATCGGGGGTGCTGGGCGTGCTGTTCGCCCTGGCCCAGCACGACCTGAAGCGCCTCCTGGCCTATCACAGCGTGGAGAACATCGGGATCATCACCCTGGGGCTCGGCATGGGCCTCCTTGGGCGCAGCGCGGGGAACGGCCCGGTCGCCGCCCTGGCGTACGCCGGATGTCTGCTCCACGTGGCCAACCACGCGCTGTTCAAGGGGCTCCTCTTCCTGGGGGCGGGGGCGGTGCAGCACGCGGCGCACACCCTCGATATCGACCGGCTCGGCGGCCTGGCGCGCGGCATGAAGTGGACCGCCGCGTCCTTCCTGATCGGTTCGGCCGCCATCTGCGGACTGCCGCCCTTAAACGGCTTCGTCAGCGAGTTCCTGATCTACCTGGCGTCCTACAGGTCGTCCTCCTCCGTGTCGTCCTTCCTGTCGGTCCCCGGGCTGCTGGTCATCGGGGGGCTGGCCCTCATCGGGGGGCTGGCCGCCGCATGCTTCGCCAAGGCCTTCGGGATCGTCTTCCTCGGCGAGCCCAGGGAGGAGGAATCCCGGCCGGCGCGCGAATGCGGCGCGCCGATGCGCGCGTCCATGGCGATCCTCGCCGCGGCCTGCGTCCTTTGCGGGCTCGCCGGCCCCCTGCTGGTCGGCGGGATGGGCGACGTGATCGCCTCGGCGGCCGCGATCCCCGAGGCGGAGATCGCCGACGGCCTTCGCGCCGGCGCGGCGTCGCTGCGCTTCGTCACGGGCTTCGGCCTGGGGTTCCTGCTGCTGGCGGGCGCGCTGGCCGGCCTGCGCCGCCTGCTGCTCGCCGGCCGAAGGGTGGAGGTGGGGGGAACGTGGGACTGCGGCTACTCCCGGCCCACGCCGAGGATGCAGTACACGGCCTCGTCGTTCGCCCAGCCGATCGTCCGGATGTTCCGGTTCCTTCGCATGTCGCGGCGCGAATTCACCCGCCCCGCGGGGCTGCTTCCCTCGGAGGCCGGGTTCGCCACCCATACCCCCGACGTGTTCAAGGAGAACTTCTGGCGGCCGGCGTTCGCCGGCGTCGGCAGCCTGCTGTCCCGCGTCCGGGGGATCCAGCACGGAAGGATCCAGGTCTACGTGCTCTACGTGGTGCTGGCCCTCCTGGCGCTGCTTCTTTGGAGGCTCGGCTGACACATGGCGGCGGAACGCTTCCTCACATCGATCGCGGGTTTCGCCCTCGCCCTGGCGCTGTCGCCGCTGCTGTTCGGGGTCATCAACAAGACGAAGGCGCTGGTCGCCGGGCGGCGCGGCCAGCCTTTCCTGCAGCCGTACCGCGACATCGCGAAGCTCTTGCGGAAAGGGGCGGTGTACAGCCGGACCACGACCCTGGTGTTCCGGGCCGGCCCGGTGGTCGGGCTGTCGGCGGTCCTGGGGGCCCTCGCGATCGTCCCCCTGGGGGGAGCGCCGGCGCCGCTTTCGTTCGCGGGCGACCTGGTCCTCCTGGCGTACTGCCTGGGGCTGATGCGTTTTTTCACCGTCCTTGCGGCCCTGGACACCGGCTCCGCGTTCGAGGGGATGGGCGCCAGCCGCGAGGTCCAGTTCTCGGCGCTGGCGGAGCCCGCGCTCCTTCTGGCTCTTGCGGCCCTGCTGAGCCAGGCCTCGGGGCAGTCGCTTTCGGAGGTCTACGGGGCCGTCGGCTACATCGCGCTCCTGGGCGGCGGCCCGGAGATCTACCTCGCGGTCGCGGCGCTCTGCATCGTCTTCCTGGCCGAGAACGCCCGCATCCCCGTCGACGATCCCGACACCCATCTCGAGCTCACCATGATCCACGAGGTGATGGTCCTGGACCACGGCGGGCCCGACTTCGCGATGATCACGTACGCCGCGGCGCTCAAGATGTGGGTCCTGGGCGCCCTCATCGTGGGGATCCTGTTGCCGGTGCGCACCGGATCGCCGCTTGTGGACCTGGGCGCGGCGACGGCCGGCATGTTCGGCCTGGCCGTCGCGACCGGCCTGGTCGAGTCGGGCATGGCGCGCCTGCGCCTGCTGCGCGTACCGCACCTGCTGGCGGCCGCCCTGGTGCTCGCCGGGCTGGCCCTGATCCTGGCGTGGAGGTGATGGAATGGCATCCTGGACCGACGCGCTGATGATCGCCCTGATCCTGGCCGACCTGGCGCTGCTGGCCTCGGGGCGGCTAAAGGTATGGGTCCGCATCGTCGCCGCGCAGGGGATCATGCTGGGGGCGCTTCCCCTGCTGGCGGTGCCCGGCGCCCCCGACCTCCGGATCGCGATCCTGATCGTGGGGGGCGTGGTGGTCCGGGGGATGGTCTTCCCGTATTTCCTTTCGAGGACGATGGAAACCGCCGACGTCCGCCGGGAGGTGGAGCCCTACGTCGGCTACACCGCGTCGCTCCTGTTCGGCGTCTTCGCCATCCTCGCGTCCATCTGGCTGAGCTCGCGCCTGCGCCTGTCCCACCCGGCGCTGCCTCCGCTGGCCGGGCCGGCGGCCGTCTTCACCATCCTGGTGGGGCTGTTCCTGATCGTCAGCCGGAGGAAGGCGGTCAGCCAGGTCCTGGGGTACCTAGTGATGGAGAACGGGATCTACGTCCTGGGGATCTGGATGGTCGTGGAGATCCCGATGCTCGTGGAGCTCGGCGTGCTGCTGGACGCCTTCGTCGCCGTGTTCGTCATGGGCATCGCGACGTACCAGATCCGCCGGGAGTTCGACCACATCGACGTCGATCAACTGGACTCGCTGAAAGGCTGAAATGGACGACGGCCTCCTTCTCTGGATCCTCCTTGCGATTCCGGCCGCGGGCGCGGCCGGAAGCCTGCTCCCCGGCTCGCCGCGCGCTGTGCTCCGCTTCGTCTGCGCCGGGGTGCTGGCGACCGCCGCCGCGGCGGCCGCGGCGGTCGCCGCGGTGCTCCGCGTCGGCACGGTCCATGCCGCCGCCGGGTGGCTCTTCCTGGACGAGCTGTCGGCCTGGCACCTTGCGGTCCTGGTGACGGTCTATCTTTTAAGCTCCCTGTTCGCCCCTGGCTATTTCCGGCAGGAGCCGGCCGCGGCCCATTTCACGATCCGCGTGGCGCGGCGGTTCGGCGCCCTGTGGTTCGGGGCGCTCTGGTCGATGATCCTCGTTCTGGCGTCGAACAACCTGGGCATCCTGTGGGTCGGCATCGAGGCCACCACGCTGCTCACCGCGTTCCTCATCTGCATCCCGGTCAGCCCCACGGCGCTCGAGGCGATGTGGAAATACCTGATCATGTGCTCGGTGGGCGTGGCGTTCGCCTTCATCGGAACGATCCTCGTGGGCGCCGCGGCCGCCCCGGCGCAGCTCCCTCCCGCGGAAACGCTGCTCTGGACGCGGCTTGCGGGTTCGGCCGCCCTGCTCGACCCGCGGCTGCTGAAGGCGGGCTTCCTGTTCCTGATGGTCGGCTACGGCACCAAGGCGGGGCTGGCGCCGATGCACAACTGGCTGCCCGACGCGCACAGCCAGGCCCCGGCCCCGGTGTCGGCGGTGTTCTCCGGCATCCTGCTGAACGCCGCGCTGTATTGCGTCCTGCGCTTCGTGCCCATCCTGGAGGCGGCGACGGGCGGTTCGGGATGGAGCAGGGAGATCCTGACGCTGTTCGGGCTCGTCTCCATCCTCGTGGCCTCCGCGTTCATCCTGTTCCAGCACGACGCGAAGCGGATGCTCGCGTATCACAGCGTGGAGCACCTGGGGATCATCGCGCTCGGCGTGGGGATCGGCGGGCTGGGGACGCTGGCCGCGCTCTTCCACATGCTGAACCATTCCCTTACCAAGACGGTCGCTTTCTTCACCGCCGGGCGGCTGGGGCAGATGTACGGCAGCAACGACATGACCGGCATGACGGGGGCGCTGCGCGCGTCCCGGCTCTGGGGCGGAGGATTCTTCGTGTCCATGCTGGCGCTGATCGGCGTGGCGCCATTCGCCATCTTCATGAGCGAGTTCCAGCTCCTGCGCGCGAGCCTGGGGACGGGGGCCGTCACGGCCGCGATCCTGTTCCTCGCGGGGACCGCCGTGGTGTTCGTCGGGGCGCTGCGGCACGTCACGAGCGTCGTCTGGGGGAACCCGTCCGTCGAGCCCCCGCCGGGCGGGCCCGGGGCGCTGGAGTGGTCGCTCGTCGTCTTCCCGCTGGCGGCGCTCCTGCTCCTGGGGCTGTGGATGCCGCCCGGCCTCTGGCGGTTCATCGAGAGGGCGGCCGCGATCGTCGAGGGCGGGGCATGAGCCCGATGCGCGCGCTTCCGCTCAGGAACGCCGAGCCTGCGCCGTTCGACGAGGTCCCGGTGCTTTCCGCGTCCGCGTTCCGGTCGTACGTGGCGGATGGCGTGGCGGGCGGCTCCCGCCTGTGCGCCCTCTTCGGGATGCCGGCGGGGGACGCCGTGCGCCTGGTCGCGGTCCTGGCGCGCGACGGCGCGGGGACGCTTTCGGCGGTCTCGACGGAAGTGTCCGGCTCCTATGCCGCCCTCACGCCCGATTGCCCGCAGGCGCACTGGTTCGAGCGGGAGATCGCCGAGCAGTGGGGCGTCCGGCCGGAGGGGCATCCCTGGCTCAAGCCGGTCCGCTTCCAGCGGCCGCTTCGCCCGGCGCCGGACCCGTGGCGCCGGGACGGGGACATCGTCGTCGGGGACGCGGAGTTCTTCCGCATCGAGGGGGAGGAGATCCACGAAGTCGCGGTGGGCCCCGTGCACGCGGGCGTCATCGAGCCCGGCCATTTCCGGTTCCAGTGCCACGGGGAGAACGTCTACCACCTGGAGATCTCCCTCGGGTACCAGCATCGCGGCATAGAGAGGGCGTTGGCCGGGGGGCCGTCGCCGAGGACGATCCATTACATGGAAACGCTCGCGGGCGACACGTCGATCGGCCACGCGACCGCCTATAGCCACGCCGTCGAGGCGCTCTCCGGCGCGGAAGTTCCGGCCCGCGCCCGGGCGATCCGCGCCGTGGCGCTGGAGCTGGAGCGCATCGCCTGCCACATCGGGGACCTCGGGGCGCTGGCCGGCGACGTCGGGTTCCTTCCCACCGCCTCCTACTGCGGGCGGATCCGCGGGGACGCGCTGAACCTGACGGCGCTTCTGTGCGGCAACCGGTTCGGCCGGGGGCTGGTCCGCCCCGGAGGGGTCCGGTTCGACCTGGAGCGGGAGCGGGCGGAAACGCTCCTTTCCCGCCTGGAGGGCGTCGTCGAGGACGCCTCCGTCGCCGTCGACCTTCTTTGGGATACGCCTTCGGCCATGGCCCGCTTCGAGGGCACGGGGACGGTGAGCCGGGAGACCGCGGAGGCGATCGGCCTGGTCGGCCCCGCGGCCCGCGCCTGCGGCCTGGAACGGGACGTGCGCCGCGATTTCCCCTCGGGGCTGTTCCGGTCCGCCCGCATCCCGGTCTGCACGTGGCCTTCCGGGGACGTCTTCGCGCGCGCCCGCGTCCGGTGGCTGGAAGTGCGGCGCTCCTGCGACTTCGTCCGGGAACAGGTCGAGGCGCTGCCTGCCGGCGGGGTGGAGGAGGGGGTCGGTCCCCTGGTTCCGGGAAGGCTTGTCGTCAGCCTCGTCGAGGGATGGCGCGGGGAGATCTGCCACGTCGCGGTCACGGGGGCGGACGGCGGGTTCGCGAGCTACAAGGTCGTGGACCCTTCCTTCCACAACTGGTTCGGGCTGGCCTGCGCGCTCCGGAACCAGCAGATATCCGATTTCCCGCTGTGCAACAAGAGCTTCAACCTGTCCTACTGCGGGCACGATCTGTAAAGGCGCGGCCGGGGTTTTTCGCCGCGCGAACCGGGAGAGGCGATGTTCAGGGTAATCAAGGCCAGGATGCAGCAAGGCTACCGGACGATGAAGTATCCCGACGGGCCGCCGCCCGCCCTGCCGGACAGGTTCCGGGGGATGCCGTCCGTCGATCCCGCCCGGTGCGCCGACGGCTGCGCCCGGTGCGCGGCCGCCTGCCCGGTTTCGGCGATCCGCAGGGAGGAGACGGTGCGGCTCGACATGGGCCGATGCCTCTTCTGCGGGGAATGCGCCCGGGAGTGCCCCGACGGCGCGATCTCGTTCGGCGGGGATTTCCGCCTGGCGGCGGGACGGCGGGAGGACCTCGTGGTCTCCGGGAAGGAGCACCGGATCGTCGGGCCGGCGGACGAATCCGCGCGACGGATGTTCGGCCGGTCGCTGAAGCTGCGCCAGGTGAGCGCGGGAGGTTGCAACGCCTGCGAGGCCGACTCGAACGTGCTGACGACGCTGGCCTGGGATCTCGGGCGCTTCGGCATCCAGTTCGTCGCCTCGCCGCGCCACGCCGACGGGCTCCTGGTCACGGGGCCCGTGACGGAGAACATGAAGCTGGCGCTGGAGAAGACCTACGCGGCTGTGCCGTCCCCGCGGTTCGTGATCGCCGTGGGCGCCTGCGCGATCTCGGGCGGCCCGTACCGGGACCACCCGGAAGTGCGCAACGGGGCGGCGGAGGTGGTGCCGGTGGACCTGTTCGTTCCGGGCTGCCCCCCCCACCCGCTGACGATCCTGGAGGCGCTCCTCACCTTCCAGGGGCGGACGACGAGGAAGGACTGATCAGCGGGAAGGTCTCCCTCCCCGCCTTCCCTCCGCTTCCGGGCCCGCCTGCGGCCCTGGCAGCACCCTGTGCGCCGGGGTGATCCCGTTGGCCTTGCCGCTCATGGATTCGATCGCGATCCGGATCACGGCCGTCCTTCCGACGTTCCCGGCCTCCAGGGCCGGGCCGGCCGCCTCGCCCGGCGCGTATTTGCCGATCATCCTCTCGAGGATCGATTTCCTTTCATCCGCGTCCTCGACGAGCTCCGCCTTGCCGAAGCAGATCACGCTCCGGTAGATCTGGCTGATCCCGCATCCCCTGTCCCAGGCGACCTGCGGGCCGTCTTCGTGCACCAGGAAACAGGCCCTGGAATCCCGCGCGAGGGCCTCCATCTTCCTTCCCGCCCTTGCGCCGTGCAGGTAGATGCACCCGTCGTGGAAGAGATAATTCATGGCGACGGCGTACGGCCCGTCTTCCGTGGCGACGGAAAGGCAGCCCACGGCCGCGCGCTCGAGCAGCCGCTCCATCTCTTCCCGGGTCTTCATCGCGCGCTCGCCGCGCCGGAGTGCCGTTTTCATGAGCGTCCCCGGCCGGCGGCTGCGGTCGCCGGAGGAGGGTTGAGGGGAATCCCCTACGGGATCGTCGCCTTCTTCGGCAGGTAGCCCGGGAGGGTCTCCGGCGGCGTGCCGCACCCGAAGTTGTCGCCCAGCAGCCTGCGCGCGACGTCTTCCGGAAAGAGGTACCGGATCTCCCTTTCGACCGCGGGGAGGATGGGGTGGGTGCGGTTCTCGCGCTTCATGCACCAGACCTCGTCCATGTCCTCGTCGACGGTCAGCACGCCTTCCGAGACCACCAGCGGGAACATGATGCAGAACCTCGGCTTGAACTCCCACTCGTGCCAGCCCAGGTCGGACGCCGCCTTCTGGAGGGAGCAGCCGTGGTCCGGGTGGAAGAAGACGCAGTAGTCGCCCGCCACGTTGGTCTCCACCGCGATGCCGCTCGGGCAGTCGGGGTCCTCGGTCGTTTCGCCGAACCAGGTCGACGGGTCCTTCGCCTCGGGCCGCATGTACGGTACGAACAGCTCCGCGTTCTTCAGGATGACTTCCTTCTCGCCGATGTCGGCCCAGACGCCGCCCTTGCAGCAGCGGCTTCTGCATTCTTCGAGGATGCAGCACTTCGGGAATTTCGCGTGGTAGACGAGCGGGTCGATCTTCATCGGAGGCCTTGTGTTCGGGAATTTGGTGCGTTTCATTCTAGACGTTCCGGCGGCGGCGGGCAACACAAAGGCGGGAGGATCGCCTCCGGTTCCGCGCGGGAAAAAAAGGAAAGGGCCCCCGAAGGGGCCCTTTCGCACGATCCGGTTTTTCGCTTCGCGCCGTCTTTACAGCTTGCCGACGAGGACGAACGCGATGACCAGCGCGTAGATGACGAGGGACTCGATCAGCGCGAGGCCGACGATCATCGGGATGAAGATCTTGTTCTGGGCGGAAGGGTTGCGCGCGATCCCCTCCAGCCCGGCCGCGATGGCCTTGCTCTGGCCGAGCGCGCCGCCGAACGCGGCGATCGCGATGCCGAAGCCCGCCGCCAGGGCGATGACGGCCTTCACGTTGGAATCTCCGCCCGCGGCCGCGCCTTCCTCGGCCGCAAAAGCCACCGACGCCACCGCCACGAAGAGCAGGGCGACGAGGATAGAGAATATGGATCTGCGGAACATAGGGTGTTTCCCCCTTTCAAAGATGTTCCCGGCGAGGCCCCGCAAAGCCTGCCGGGGTGGAGCGTGGATCAGTGTTCCTCGTGCGTCACCGCGCCGGAGATGTAGATCATGGACAGCACGGTGAAGATGAATGCCTGCATGAAGGAGACGAACAGCCCCAGCCCCAGGAAGATCGACGGGACGAGGATGGGGACCAGCGCCATGAAGCCGGCCACCACCGCGTGGTCGCCCGTGATGTTCCCGAAGAGACGCAGCGACAGCGACATCGGCCGCGCCAGGTGGGAGATGATCTCGATCGGCAGCATGATCGGGGCCATCCACCACACGGGGCCGAGGAAGTGCTTGAAGTAGGAGATGCCGTTCTCCCGGACGCCGAAGTAGTGGGTCGACAGGAAGATGACCAGCGCCAGCCCCACGGTGATGTTCATCTTCTGCGTGGGAGGCAGGAACCCGGGGATGAGCCCGAGCAGGTTCATGAACAGGATGAAGACGAAGCACGACGCCAGCAGCGGCAGGTATTTCTTGTAGTGGTGCCCGATGATGTCCTCGGCGAGCTGCGCGAGGAACCCGAGGATCAGCTCGAAGAAGTTGCGCAGCGTGAAGCGCCCCTCGGGGATCACCATCTCCGAGGTCTTCCGGCCGCCGACGACGACGTACGACCCGATCGCGAGGAACAGGGCGATGAAGACGGCGGCGTACATGTAGTAGTACTTCTCCCCGCCGGGCAGCGCCATGAAGAAGGAGTAGCCGTGCCCTTCCGACGCCAGCGCCGTCGCGGGCGTCGTGACCGCCAGGAAAAATCCGAGGATCGCCTTGCGCATTTCCGATAACCCCCGAAAAAGTTGGCGGAGCAGCTTCACTCCGCCGGCTGGAACGATTTCCAGAGGGCCTCCAGCAGGACCCCGAGGAAAAGCGACGACAGCCCGAGCAGAAACCCCAGCACGTCGAACCAGCCGGACCGGACGACCAGGTAGACGACCCCGATCAGCCCCAGGAACTTCACCGCGTACTGGACGACGAACCGCTTGTTGACCTCCCCCTCGCGGAGGAACGCCTTCTCCAGGATCTTCCGGACGAGGAAGAAATTCCCGCAGGCGATCGCCGCGCCGCACGCCGCGCCCGGAAGCATCCGGAACCGGGCGGCCCCGGCGAGCGCCGCGACGGCGATTCCCGCGAGGATCAGCGCGGCGGCGAGAAGGATCCGCCGCTCCAGCGAACGGATCTCAAGGCCCACCGGGAGTTCCACGCCCCTCTTCGTCCTTCTCCCGCTCCTCCAGCTCCTTCTCGGACCGCTTGGCGGCGCGGTAGAGGCTGCGCACGCCGGCGGCGAAGCCGAAAGCGAGCCAGAGGATCATCAGCCAGGGGGCGGTCCCGAGCCACTTGTCGAGGTAGTACCCGATCCCCAGACCGATGACGACCGACAGCGCCATCTCGAACCCGAGGGCGCTGTACCTCCCCAGTTCCCGATAGAACGCCTTGCGGTCCTGGCGGTCGTTCATGAGGTCAAACGCTGGATTTTTATCATAGGATCCGTAAACCCGTCAATCGGAAACCGGTTACAGCGCGGCCAGCGCCCCTTTCGCGGCGGCGATCGTCTTGTCGAGGTCGCGCCTCGAATGGGCCAGCGACACGAACCCCGCCTCGAACTGGGAGGGGGCGACGTAGACCCCGCGTTCCAGAAGTCCATGGAAATACTGGGCATATTGCTTCGTGTCGCTCCGTTTCGCGGACGCGTAGTCGGTCACCGGCCCCTTCCGGAAGAAGGTGGTCCACATCGACCCGACCCGGTTGGTCCAGGTCGGGACGCCGCTTCCGGCGAACGCCCTGGCCAGCCCCGCGGCGAGGTAGTCGGCCTTCGCGTTGAGCTCCGCGTAGGCCCCCTTCCGGGACAGCTCGGTCAGGGCGGCGATCCCCGCGGCCACCGCCAGCGGGTTCCCCGACAGCGTGCCCGCCTGGTAGACCGGCCCCTCGGGCGCCAGCGCGTCCATGACGTCCCTGCGGCCGCCGAAGGCGCCCACCGGCAGCCCGCCGCCGATGATCTTCCCGAGGACGGTCAGGTCCGGCGCGATCCCGAACAGCTCCTGCGCGCCGCCGAAGGCCACGCGGAATCCCGTGATCACCTCGTCGAACACCAGGAGCGCCCCGTGCCTCTTCGTGAGCGCCCTCAGCTCTTCCAGGAACCCGGGGGCCGGCGGGACCACTCCCATGTTCCCCGGGATCGGCTCGACGAGGACGGCGGCGACCTGCCCCCTGTTCCTTTCGAGCAGCCGCTTCACGGAAGCGATGTCGTTGAACTTCGCGGTGAGCGTGTGCCTCGCCGTCTCCCTGGGCACCCCCGGGGAATCGGGCAGGCCGAAGGTCAGCGCTCCCGACCCCGCCGACACGAGCATCGCGTCGGCGTGGCCGTGGTACCCGCCCTCGAACTTGACGATCTTGTCGCGCCCCGTGTACCCCCGGGCGAGCCGCACGGCGCTCATCGCCGCCTCGGTGCCCGAGGAGACCAGCCGGACCTTTTCGATGGAGGGGAAGGCGCTCCGGATGAGGTGCGCGAGCCCCACCTCCCCCGGCGTGGGGGCGCCGTAGCTCGTCCCCCGTCCCGCCGCCTTGCGGATCGCGGCGACCACCTTCGGATGGGCGTGCCCGAGGATCATCGGCCCCCAGGAGCCGACGTAGTCGATGAAGACGTTGCCGTCGACGTCGCGCACGGAGGATCCCTTCGCGCGCTCGATGAAGAGCGGCGTCCCGCCCACCGACCGGAACGCGCGGACCGGGGAGTTCACCCCGCCCGGGATGAGGCCTTTCGCCAGACGGAACAGCCTGCCCGAAGTCGTCGTCTTCAACCTGGCCAAGTGGATCCGCCTCCTGCGGGGGTTCCCGTTTTTGGGGAAAGGATTATCGATGATACCTCCGCCGGGAGGCACTGTCAATTTAACGCATGGTATTTTCATGAGTTTTCTAAAATCCCAAAACGGCATTATAGAATTGCTTGACAGGGGCGTGACGCGGAGGGTAAAAAAATGGTTTATACTGGACGGTATCGTTTTATTTCGCAGCGCACGCCGTTCAGCGAAAAGAGGGAAACGACGGCATGGGCGTGCTGGACAAGGAGCGGATCGAAGGGCGGTTCGGCCCTCTCTGGTCCGGGAGCGACGAGATCCTCGTCGCGGGGCGTGTCCGCACGCTCCCTGAAGTAAAACGGACGTTCGATCTGATGGCCGCCGACGTCGTGGCCATCGACCTCCAGGAGCTTCCGGAAGGCGTTTTCGCCTTCCGCTTCTACGACGGGGACGACCGCCGCGTGGTCGTTTACGTGTTCGACTCGCAATGGGCGATCCTGGAGGAGCACCGGGCCCACATCGCCGAATGGCTCGGCGACGTTTATTACGATTCCGGCGCGCTGGCGTTCGACCCCGAGGCGATGGTCCTGTTCCTGAAGAAGGCGCAGCAGGAGGAAGCCGGCCGATGAACTTCACGTGCAGAAAGACCGCGATCCGCGAATCCGCCGCCCAGTGGAACCTCGACGCCCTCGTGGACACGCCGGGGGGCGACATCCTGCCGTGCTTCGTATCGATCGTCTCGACCTACTGCACCGTGCAGGCCTCGAACACGGCGGAGGGGGAGGCGCTGCTCGGCGCCGTCGCGAAGGCGTTGGGAACGCCTCCGTCTTCCGCCCCCCAGGTCGTGAAGGGCGGTTCCTGCGACGGCGGGGACGACGAGGACGCGGAGTTCCCGTTCTCCGGATCGATGGTTTCCGCCACCTGGGATTTCCCGAAGGAGCGGAAGGGGGAGGTCCTCGCGGCCGTGGTAACCCTGTTCGGCCTGGACCGGGAGGAGTGACATGGACGGCTACGTCGAGCTGGTCCGGCGTCGCCTCGAGGACCGCACGGCCAACATCCTCTCGAACCTGGACGCCCTCCCCGAGGCGCAGCTGCGCTTCACGATGCGGATCTTCGGAGACTGCCTCGACGAGGAGACCGCGGGGAAGATGTTCGCCGGGTACAGCGAGCACATGTCGGAAGAAGAGTTGCGGGATTTCGCGAAGAGGTTCGTTCCCGCCTATACCGACTACGCGATCGCGGAGCTCGAGGAGAAGAAGAGGGACGGCGAGCGGTTCGAGCCGCCCTTCCTGACCCAGGAGGAGTACCAGGAGATGTCGGCCCGGGAGAAGTGGCCCCGCATCGCGGAGCGCCTCGACCGGGTGCCGTCTCTCCGGCTCCGCAGGGAGATCGCCCGGGCGGCGATGCTGTTCCGGCCGTACATGCTTTCGGACCCCGGGTTCAACGAAGGGGTCCTCGAGTTCTCCCTCTATTACGAGCTGCTCGACCGGATGCGCCTGCAGCCGGAGGCGCGCCTGCGGGCGGCGGCGGCGGAGATCGCGCGCGGGATCGCACGGGCCGTGGAGGCGGGGGCCGCGGAAGAAGGGGAGCGGCTGCTGCGGGAAGTCCGGGCCGCGGCGGCCGCGGTCGCCGGGCTGACGGCCGACCCGGAGACGCTGCTGGGCCCCCCGATGGAGAAATACCCGCGGCAGGTCCCGCCGGAATACCGGTTCCGCGAATTGAGGAACAGGCTGGCGGCCCTGCCGTTGAAGGAGCTGCGCCTCTCCGCCATGGTCCACATCGACCTGCTGACCGCCGCGGAGACCCGGCGCATCGTCTCCCCCTTTTTCGCGAAATACCCTTCCTTCCTCGAGATGCCCGCGAAGGGGCTGCGGGAGCTGATCCTCGCCGTCGCGGAAGCCGCGGAGGAACGGTCGCTGCTGTCCTTCGTCGAGCGGTACGGGTCGGGCCGGATGGCGATGACGGAGCCGGTGGACCACGACGTGTGGAAGGTCATGCCCGGGGAGGAGCGCGTCGCCCTGCTGCGGCGGGACAACGAGCGGATGGATTCCGCGATGATGGCGCGCCACCTCGCGCGGTTCCTCCTTTCGGAGACCGAGCGCGAGCTCATGGACACCGGGAGGCAGGTCGCCCTGCTGACCGACCCGGGATTCGTCGCGCTGCACGGAGGGATCCTCGGGCGGCTGGGGGGGAAGGACGAAGGGGAGAGCGTACGGCGGCTCTACGAGGAGGTGACGCTTCGGGCCGCGCGGATGGCGGAACTGCGGGGCGCGGAGCGGGAGGTGGCGTACCGCGGGATCCGGGAACTGATCCGCGGCGAAGCGGGCTTCCCCGCGACGGCGGAATCCCGATCGGCCGCGGGAACGGAAAACCAATCCTGAAGGAGAGGCGGGCGCGATGATGGTGTTCGAATACATGGACCGGATGATGATGTTCGAGAACACGCCGGAAGGGCTCACGGCGGACATGGGCTGGCTCCAGGAGGCGGGGAAGGACGGGTGGGAGCTGGTCGCTTCGGTCCCCCTCATCGCCCCGAACCGGGACGGCGTCGCCTACGGCACGGTGGGATGCCATTTCATCCTGAAAAGGGTGCAGCGGGGAGGGTAAAAATCAAAAACCGTTTTACCTGCAAAAAAACCGCTTGACATGGTCGGACCAATCGCGGTATATAATAAAACGCATTTATAAAATTACAAAACGGAGGCGATGAGAAGAGGCGGCTGTAAGGCGTAAATCATTGTAACACAATAGGTTATGTTTACGGTGGCATGCAAACGGGTTTTCGGCGACAACCGGAGAAAGAGTCAACTTATCATAGGAGGCAAGCATGGGTGACTCCTGGCGCACCGAAAAGAAGCGGCCCAAGATCAATGTTATTCCCTGGCCCGCCGTCCCCACGCCGACGCCGGACGAAGTGTACGCGGGCGTGGACGAAAAGAGAAAGGAATACGCCCTCTGGGTCGAGGCGCAGGTCCGACAGCAGTTCAACGCCGACAAGCCGGAATCGCTCAACGGCATCCGCGTGCTCGACATGACCACGAACATGAGCATCGGCCACTGGGCCTCCTCGCACTTTTCCGAGCTGGGGGCCGAAGTCATCATGGTCGAGCCGATCGGGGGGGACCCGCTCCGGAAACTGACCCCGTTCGGTCGGGAAGAGTACATGTTCGAGTCCCGCGACGGCGAGAAATGCGGCGCGCGGTTCCTCGCGGAGGCCCGGAACAAGTACTCGATCACCCTGAACGTCGAATCGGAAAAAGGGCGCGAGCTGCTGAGGAACATCATCCCGCACATCGACGTCCTCATCGAGAACGCCCCGCCGGGACACTATGACGGCCTCGGGATCGGCTATCGACAGCTCTCGGAGATCAACCCCCGGCTGGTCTACCTCTGGGTCGGCCAGCGCGGGCAGTGGGGCCCCCTGAAGGACCAGCCCGGCGCCATGGACCCGGTCGGCCAGTGCTCGATGGGCTTCGTGCATGGCACCGGCGCCCCCGTCTCGTTCGGCGGCACCCCCACCCGCTCCGGCTGGTGGCTCGGCGACCACGTGGGCGGCACCTACGCGGCGATGGCGGCGATGGCGGCCCTCTTCGCCCGGGAGAAATTCCTCCACAAGGGGCAGTTCGTCGAGTGCACGGCGGCCGAGGGGATCATCCGGATGATCGACTACAACTGGGGCTGGAACGGCATGGACGGGTCCGTCCGCCCGCGCTATGGGAACTGGGACCTGGCGATCAACATCTACGGCGTCAACCCGTGCGCCGACGGGCAGATCATGGTGGGCGGCGGGCACGACCGCCTCTGGTTCCGCATCTGGCGGACCGCGGGGAAGGACAAGCCGTTCCTCGAGCAGCACATCGTCGAGGATCCCCGGCTGAAGGTGGTCACCGACCGCCTCGCCCACTTCCAGCAGGTGGAGACCTACACCACGCTGGTCGAGTGGATGAAGGACCACACCCGGTTCGAGTGCGAGACGGCGCTGCAGGAGGAGGAAGTGGCCTCGGGCGGCGTGTCGTTCATCGACGAGGTGTGCGAGTTCCCCCATTACAAGTATCGCGGCCACCTCAAGCTGCAGGACGACCTCGAGTACGGCAAGGTGCTCCTCGGCGCGTCCAGCTTCATCGGCTCCGGCACCCCGGGACGGATCAAGTGGGTCGGCCGCCCGGTCGGCAAGGACAACGAAGAGGTCTATCGCGCCCTTGCGGGGCTCGACCGGTTCGAGCTTGCGGAGCTTTCGAAGGGAGGTGTGATCTGATGCTCGACAAATCCCTGAAGGACATGACGTTCGAGGATTTCTGCCGCTCCGTCTTCAATACCAAGGACACGTTCAAAAAACCCGAGGTCATGAAGGGGATCCGGGTCATCTCCACGACCCAGTACATCCTCGGCCCCTGCGTGCCGGCCTACCTCGCGGAACTCGGGGCGGAATCGATCAAGGTCGAGCTTCCCCGCCGCGGCGAGCCGATGCGCCACACCACGCCGTTCAACGAGCCGTTCCTTTACCCCCTTTCCCGCTGGATCCCGGAGCGGGGCACGGGGCTGGGCTTCTTCGGCGCGAACACCAACGAGAAATTCATATCGGTCGACTTCCACAAGCCGGAGGCGGTCCAGATCATGCGCAGGCTGGCCGCCAAGGCCGACGTCTGTGCCGAGAACTACCGCGCGGGCACCTTCGACCGCTGGGGGATCGGCTACCGGCAGTACAAGGAGTTCAATCCCCGCCTGGTCTACCAGTGGCTCGGCGGCTTCGGCGCGTGGGGCCCGGGGCGCAACCGCGCCTCGTACGACATCCTCGGCCAGGCGCAGGGCGGCTGCTTCTCCATCACCGGGTGGCCGAAGGAATACGGCGGCATGCCGTCCAAGCAGACCATCTGGATCATGGACTACTGGGGCGGCGCGGTCTCCACGTTCAACATCATCGCCTCCCTCTACTGGCGCGACAACGTCTCCGGCGTCGGCCAGTTCCTCGAATACTCCCAGGTGCACGGCGCCCAGCGGCACCTCACCGACTTCATCGCCCTCTACGGCCGCCACGGCATCGTGGGGCAGCGGTGGGGGAACTGGGAGCCGCTGCTGTGCGTCCACGGGATCCTCAAGTGCGGGAAGCCGTCCTACCCGAACTCGAAGAACCCGCAGGAGAAGGAAGTGGGCTTCTGCTTCGTCTCCGCATTCAAGGACGAGGAGTTCAGGAAGCTTTGCTCCCTCATGGGCAACGCCGAGCTGG
Organism: uncultured bacterium; assembly: GCA_964612075.1. Lineage (GTDB taxonomy): Bacteria > Desulfobacterota > Deferrimicrobia > Deferrimicrobiales > Deferrimicrobiaceae > UBA2219. Next base: position 226 of record CAZTFC010000005.1, on the reverse strand, counting down.
CGAAGAAGTACCCGGCCCACGCCGACCGCGTGGCGGCGGACGCGCAGATGGCCATCTACCCCGCGCTGGAAAAATGGGCCTCCGACAAGACCAAGGAAGAGGTCTGGAAGGCGTGCACGGACGCGGGGCTCGTCGCCCAGCCGGTCTGGAACTCCAACGAGGTGGCCGACAACGAGCACTGGCACCTGCGCGGCTCGATCCAGTGGCTCGACGACCCGACCTACGG
>CAZTFC010000004.1:0-85575 GCA_964612075.1 uncultured bacterium | reverse complement strand
CGGAAAGGCGTGATGGAGGATTTGCCCTCCTCCCGCTCGTACATCCGGGCCGGGATCTCCACCGCGCGGGCCTTCAGCCGGTGCATGAGGATGTAGGAGTCGACCTCGGGATAGTCGGACGGATACAATGTCGAATAGAATTCGAGCAGCCGCCGGTTGACGGCGAAGAACCCCGAGGTGGGGTCGGTGACGCGGTAGCCGGTGAACAGGTTCACGAGGAGCCGGAAGAAGCGGATCCCGGCCAACCTCAGGAACGGCGTGCGGTATCCCGTTTCGGAGAGGAAGCGGGACCCGATCGCGGCCTCGGCTTTCCCCGAGAGGATCGGTTCCAGGACCCGGGCGATATCGGCGGGCTCGTGCTGCCCGTCCCCGTCGATCCGGACCACCGCGTCGTAGCCGTGCTCCAGGGCGTACAGGAAGGAGGTCTGAACCGCGCCTCCGATGCCGAGATTGCACGGCAGGTCCAGGACGATCGCCCCCGCGCCGCGCGCGGCTTCCGAAGTGCCGTCCGGCGAGCCGTCGTTGACCACGAGGATGTCGTAAGGGTAGAGTCTGCGGACCGCCCCGACGACGGCGCCGATCATCTTCTCCTCGCGATAGGCCGGGATGGCGATCAGCACGCGGGTGGCGGTGTACGAGGTGGGCATGTTCGCCTCTGCCGCGGGATACGGACAAGAAAACATGGTAATTTATAGCACATATGGGAGATGACCGGATGGATCGTAGAGAATTCCTGCGCCTGGCGGGGATCGCGGCGGGAATCGCCGTCCTTCCCGCCTCCGTTTCGCGGCTCGGCGCGGCCGAGGGCCCGCAGGTCCCCGTCGCCATGGCCCGGGGAGGCTCGCCCGGGGAGAACGCGGAGAAGGCGGTGGCGGCGCTCGGCGGCATGAAGGCCTTCGTGTCCCGGGGGGACGTCGTGGTCGTCAAGCCCAACATCGGGTGGGACCGGACTCCCGAGCAGGCGGCGAACACCCACCCCGACGTCGTGGTGGCCGTGGCCTCGATGTGCCTCGCCGCGGGGGCGAAGACGGTCCGCGTGTTCGACCGGACGTGCAACGAGGCGAGGCGGTGCTACGCCAGCAGCGGGATCCAGGAGGCCGTGGAGCGCTTCGCGAAGAAGAACGGCGTGGCGGACGCCCTCCGCATCTACCACGTCGAGGGGCGCAAGTTCGTCCGGACGGAGATCAAGGGAGCGCTCGCGATTTCCTCGTGGGAACTGTACCGGGACGTCCTCGAGGCGGACAAGCTCGTCAACGTTCCCATCGCCAAGCACCACTCGCTGTCGGACGTCACCCTCGGGATGAAGAACCTGATGGGCGTCATGGGCGGCAACCGGGGACAGATCCACTTCCGGATCCCCGAGTGCCTCGTGGACGTCAACCGGAGGCTGCCGAGCCACCTGACGGTGATCGACGCGAGCCGCGTGCTCCTCCGGAACGGGCCGTCGGGCGGGGACCTCGCGGACGTACGGAATTTCGGGGCCGCGTTCGCCTCCGGGAACGTCCTGGCGGCGGACGTCGCGGCCGCGGAGGGGGTATTCGGCCTGAAGGCGGAAAACGTGGCACACCTGCGCAAGGCGCTGGAGTCGGGGCTGGGGATCTCTTCCCCGTCGCAGGTCCGCCTGCTGCGCGTTTGACAAATCTTTTTTAGGAACACCGAGAGGAGAAAGAAAGTGGAGATGTCCAGGAAGACGTTGTACGCCGTCGTCGCGGCGGCGGGGATCGCGTGCGCGGCGCTCGCGGGCGGGTGCTCGAAGAAGGACTTCAACCGGGAGGTCGTCGCCACGGTGAACGGCGACGATATCTCCGTTCTCGAGCTTCGGGAGCTGCTCGGCGCACCGACCGGGATCTTCGCGTTTCCGGACGTGCCGGTGGAGCAGAAGAAGCGGGCGGTCGACCAGCTCGTCGCCGGGCGCCTCGTCGTCCAGGCGGCCCTGGCGATGGGGCTCGCCGACACGGAGGAATACAAAGGGACCATCCGGAAGAACGAGATCGGCGTGCAGGTCGACGCCCTGGTCCGGAAAGAGGCCAGGGAGAAGCTGAAGCTGGACGAGAAGGAGATCAAGGCCGAGGCGGACAAGATCAAGGGGGAGAACGCGGGCCTCTCGGATGCGGAGGCGGCGGGCAGGGCGTCGAAGGCCATCGTCGGCCGCCAGCTCCGCAAGATCCAGAAGGACCTGGTCGTGGCGGCGAGGCAGGAGACCGGGGCCGCCGTCGACAACGCGGTCCTGGAACGGATTGAGAAGGGGGAGTCGCTTCCCGACGATGCCGTGATCGCATCCGCCGGGGACGAAAAGATCCTCTACGGGGACGTGAAGAAGATCATCGCGGAGATGCCGATGCTGCCGATCCGCCCGGACCAGCGGACCCCCGAAGTGACCCGGGCCCTCGTCGGCAGGATCCTCGATCAGGAGCTGGTCCTGCGGTCGCTCAAGGCCTATTCGAAGAAGCAGGGCGTCGGCGGGACCGAGGAGTACAAGACGGCGCGGCGCAACATGGAGAGCGCGGTCGTCGCAAACATGCTGTTCGACAACGTCACGGGGAATCTCCCCGCGGTGTCCGACCAGGAGGTCGCCGCGGATTACGCGAGGCGCGTGCAGATGATGCAGGGGGACAAGGCGAAGGCGCCCCCCATCGACTCGGTGAGGGAGCAGCTCAGGGAGGTCCTGAAGAACCAGAAGCGGCGCACGGCGTTCGAGGAATACATCGAAGGGCTCCGGAAGAAGGGCAAGGTGACGGTGCATGAAGACCTTCTCCCGAAGGTGTGAGACGGGAGGGCGGGGCGTGTTCGGCCGGGGCGGGCGCGTTCTCGTCGCCCTGGCCTCGCTTCTTGCCGTTCTCGGCGCCGCCGCGAGCGGCTTTTCCGAGGAAAAGGCGGCCGCGGTCCGGAAGATGCTCGAGCCGGGGGCGTCGGCCCCCGGATTCGCCGTGAAGGACACCGCGGGGGAGTCCTTCGACTTCGGGGCGGAGAGCGGCAGGACCCCGTCCCTCGTCGTCTTCTTCTCGATCTTCTGCGAGCCGTGCCGGCGGGAGCTGGCGGTCGCGCAGAGGCTCCAGGACAGGCACCGGGACGCCGGCTGGCGCGTGGTGGGCGTCTCGCTCGACGGGCCGTCCCTGGGCGGGGCGGTGGCGGGGTTTGCGCGTCAGGAAGGGTACACGTTCCGGGTCCTCATGGACGAGCCCGACGCGCGGGACGCGTTCCGGGTGGCCGACCTCTTCGGCGTCTCCGAGATCCCCTCGACGTTCATGATCGAAAAGGGGGGGCGGATCGCTTTCGCAAGGAAGGGGCCGGTCGCGGAAGAGGAGCTGGAAAAGCTCATGCAGCCGGCCAGGAAGCCGTAATTCCCGTCCATGACGTTTCCCGGTGCGAGTTTCCTCCTCTTCGATCCCGTCGGGACCGCGTGGCCCGGCGTCCGGCTTCCGCAGGTGGCGTTCGCCGGGCGGTCGAACGTCGGAAAATCGTCGCTGCTGAACGCGTTGACCGGCCGGACGCGGCTCGCGCGGGTGAGCAACACCCCGGGCAGGACCCGCGGGATCGCGCTCTTCGAGGTGGCGGGCCGGTTCGCCTTCGCCGATCTTCCCGGGTACGGGTTCGCGAAGGTCTCCATGTCGGAACGGGAGTCGTGGAAGCGTCTGGTGGAGGGGTATCTTTCCGGTTGCCGCCTGTTGCGCCGGGTCTACATCCTGGTGGACCTTCGCCGCGGCCCCGGCGAGGAGGACCGGCGGCTCGCGGAGTACCTCGCGGCGCATTCCGTGCCGTACCGATGGGTGGGGACCAAGGCGGACAAGCTTTCGGCGAGCGAGCTGTCCGGGGCGCTCTCCCGGTTCGCCGGGGAACCGTGGCTCGACGGCGGCGGCGCGGTGATATGGACCTCCGCGCGGAACAAGGCGGGGATCGATCGTCTCCGGAGCGACATCCGGGCCGTTTTCCCATCCTGATATCGGCTGCGCGGTGATATCATCTTCCGTCCGGGACGATTAGATAGCCGGGCGCGCGGGGGGATTCCGTGTTCCAAGTGCTAGAAACGACAGAGATCGCCGGGAATGTCTTCCGGCAGCGGATCCTTGCTCCCCGGATCGCCCGGAAGCGGAAGGCGGGGCAGTTCCTGGTGCTCCGCCACGGGGAGGACGGGGAACGGGTCCCCCTGACGATCGTCGGCTCCGACCCCGCGGAGGGGTCGGTGACGGTCATCTTCCAGGCGGTCGGAAAGTCCACCTCCGTGTTCTCGCGCCTGCGGGCCGGGGACGCCTACACGGACGTCGTCGGCCCCCTCGGCAAGCCCACGCACATCGAGAAGTTCGGGACCGTCGTCGGGATCGGCGGGGGCATCGGGGCCGCCCCTCTCCTACCGATCGCCGCCGCCGTCAAGGAGGCGGGGAACCGCCTGGTGACGATCCTCGGGGCGAGGACGAAGGAGCTGCTCATCCTCGAGGACGAGATGCGCGCGGTCTCCGACGCCATGGTCGTCACCACGGACGACGGTTCGTACGCCGCGAAGGGGTTCGTCACGACCGCGCTCCAGGAGATGATCGACCGCGGCGAGAAGATCGACCTGTGCATCGCCATCGGCCCCGTGGTGATGATGCGGGCCGTCGCCGAGGTGACCCGGCTCCGCCGTATCCGGACCGTCGTGAGCCTGAACCCGATCATGGTGGACGCCACCGGGATGTGCGGCGCCTGCCGGGTGACCGTGGGCGGGGCGGTGAAGTTCGCCTGCGTGGACGGCCCCGAGTTCGACGGGCACCAGGTCGACTTCAGGGAGCTCGTCCTCCGGAACCGGTCGTACCTGAAGGAGGAGAGGGCGGCGATGGAGCGGTACGAGCACGCGGGAGGCGGGTGCATGGGAAGCGCCGCCCGACCCGCGAAGGGCGGGGATCGATGACGGACGCGCCTCCTCCCGGGCCCCGCCCGAAGCCGTTCAGCGTCCCCCGGCAGCCGATGCCGGAGCAGCCCCCCTCGGACCGCGTACGGAACTTCCGGGAAGTCCCGTACGGCCTGACGCCGGACCTGGCCGTGCTCGAGGCGAGCCGCTGCATCCAGTGCAAGAATCCCCAGTGCGTCAAAGGGTGCCCGGTCGGGGTGCAGATCCCGGAGTTCATCGACCTGGTGGCGAAAGGGAAATTCGTCGAGGCCGCGAGGAAGATCAAGGAGACGAACGCCCTGCCCGCGGTCTGCGGCCGCGTCTGCCCGCAGGAGGAGCAGTGCGAGATGCCCTGCGTCCTCGGGAAGAAAGGGGAGCCGGTGGCCATCGGGCGCCTCGAGCGGTTCGTCGCCGACTTCGAGCGCGTCACCGGGAGCGTGGAGATCCCGGCGGCCGCCCCGCCCACGGGAAAGCGCGTGGCGGTCGTCGGGGCGGGGCCCGCGGGGCTGACCGTGGCGGGGGACCTCGTCCGGGCGGGCCACGACGTGACGATCTTCGAGGCGCTGCACGCGCCGGGCGGGGTGCTGATGTACGGGATCCCGGAGTTCCGCCTCCCGAAGGAGATCGTGCGGGCCGAGGTGGACTACATCCGGGACCTCGGCGCGAGGATCGAGTGCAACGCGGTCGTCGGGAAGTCGGTCACCGTCGACGAGCTGCTCGCGGAGGAGGGTTTCGACGCCGTCTTCGTCGGCACCGGCGCGGGGCTGCCGTACTTCATGAACATCCCGGGGGAGGGCCTGGTCGGCGTCTATTCGGCCAACGAGTATCTCACCCGCACGAACCTGATGAAGGCGTACCGGTTCCCCGAGGCGGACACCCCCATCGTGCGGGCGAGGCGCGTGGCCGTGGTGGGCGGCGGGAACGTCGCGATGGACGCGGCCCGGACGGCGATCCGGCTCGGGGCGGAGAAGGTGTACCTGATCTACCGCCGGTCGCGGAAGGAGATGCCCGCGCGGATCGAGGAGGTGCACCACGCGGAGGAGGAGGGGATTGAGTTCCACCTGCTCACGAACCCGGTGGCGTTCCACGGGAACGAGGAGGGTTTCGTTGCCGAGGTGGAGTGCCAGCGGATGGAGCTGGGCGACCCGGACGCCTCCGGCCGCCGCCGACCCGTCCCGATGGCGGGATCGGAGTTCCGCCTCGCGGCCGAGGCGGTGATCGTCGCCATCGGCAACGGCGCGAACCCGCTGGTCCCCGCCACGACCCCCGGCCTCGACGCGACCAAGTGGGGGAACATCGTCGCGGACGGCGAAACGGGGAAGACCAGCAGGAAGGGGGTCTTCGCCGGCGGGGACATCGTCATCGGGGCGGCGACCGTGATCCTGGCGATGGGCGCCGGCCGGAAGGCCGCGACGGCCATCGACGGGTACCTGCGGACGGGCCTCTGGTAAGGCCCCCGGGCCGCTACCCCCCCAGCATCTCCACGAAGGCCTGGATGCGGATCCGCGTCCGCTCGTCCACGGCGCCGGGCGATTCCCCCTCGAGCGTCAGCACCGGCACGCCCACCTCCGCCCGCAGCAGGATGTCCTCGATCTGGCGGAAGCAGAACGACTGGACGTAATGGACGACCCCCCGGGCGCCCCTGCGCGCGACCTCCGCGCGGATGTCCCGGAGCCGCTCGAAGAAGGAGTAGGGGTAGGTGTACGCGAGGTACTGCTCGACCAGCGTCGCGGCGGGGGCCGGCATCGCGAACTGCCGCTGGACCTCGTTGAGCACGACCCGGGCGCCGGCCTCCTCGAAGCACTCGTGCAGTCCGGAGACGATGGGGGGGACCCCGACGAACGCGACGGGAACGCGGTCCCTCCGGGAAGGCCTTGCCGCCGCCTCCGCGAGGAACTCCTCCGCGCCGCGGGCGTACCGTTCCGGGTCGCCCTCGAAGTCGGAGCAGGCGATCAGCCACCGGTGGTTCTCCTCCCCGGAGACCTTGCCTTCCTCCCACGTCAGCCGGTCGATCTCGTGCGCCAGGCGGCGGACGGGGTCGAGCCGCGCCTTCCACCGCTGCGCCTCGGCCAGCGTCGTGCCGAAGCGGTCGGCCAGCTTGGAAAGCTCGAGCGAGAGGGCGCCGGCGTCGCGGTCGAAGGGGAAGGCGAAGGGGACGACGGAAACGCCTTTGTACTGCAGCACCTCCATCAGCGCCTGCGTGAAGCTGCAGTCCCCCTGCGTCACCGCGACGACGCGCCCGAAGCCGTGCCGGAGGGCGACGCCGTAGATCCCCTTGATCCAGCCGCAGCAGTTCCTCGGGAACCCGTCAGCCTCCGCGTGGCGGATGTACTCCGAGGGGTTGTCCGACGCGATGAAGACGTTGTTCAGGTCCACCGGCAGGCGCCCGCCGGCGTAAAGGACCTCGACGGGGATGGAGGAGGTGAACCCGACGCGTGCGCGGGGATCAGTCACTACGGATGAAAAGGAAGTAGATCAGGACGCCCGCCACGAGCGCGGCCCCCAGGCCGAAGGTGATCAGGTTCTGGTCGATGGCGGCTTCCCCTTCCCCGAGGTTCGCATACCGTATCACGGCCATGGTTCCCGCGAGGCCCATGAGGAGCGCGAGGACGTACTTCCAGCGGAAGATCACGGCGAGGACGAACAGCACGCCGGCGCCGAAAAGCACGCGGGTGTCCTTCGCGAGTTCCATGATCTTCGCGTTGGTGAGATAATCGAGAATCTCGTTCAAATCGTCCTCCTGCCGACAAGCAGTCGGTTGACATATATACGATAGCGTTTTAACTTAAAAAAATCAAAGCATTAGGAGAAGGCGTGGAAAATCCGATCGGTGTGTTCGATTCCGGGATGGGCGGGTTGACCGTCCTGAAGGAGCTGGTGCAGACGCTTCCCTCGGAGCATTTCGTCTACGTGGGGGACACGGCCCGCGTCCCCTACGGCGGGAAATCCTCGGAGACCGTGACCCGGTATTCCATCGAGATCGCGAACCACCTCATCACCCGACACGACATAAAGCTGCTCGTCGTCGCGTGCAACACGGCGTCGTCGCTGGCCCTGCCGGCGATGCGCAAGATCTACAAGATCCCCGTCGTCGGGATGATCGATCCCTGCGTGCGGCGCGCCGCCGCCCTTCGGAGCAAATCGAGCATCGGCGTCATCGGGACGCTGGGGACGGTCCGCTCGGGGGCGTACGAGGACGCCCTTCGGGGCGCCGTACCCTCGGCGAAGGTCCGGTCGATCCCCTGTCCGCTGCTCGTGGCGCTGGCGGAGGAGGGATGGACGGACAACGACATCGCCCGGGCCGTGATCGCGGAGTATCTTTCGCCCTTCCGGTCGGAGCCTCCGGACGCCCTGATCCTGGGATGCACCCACTACCCGGTCCTCAAGGGGGCGATCCGGGACTTCCTCGGCGAGGGAACGGTCCTGATCGATTCCGGGGAGGAGGCGGCGATGGTCGTGGACATCCTGTTGTCCGAAACGCAGGTCCGGAGCAAGGGGGATGCGCGCAGGACGGAGTTTTTCGTGACGGACGATCCCGAGCGGTTCGCCCGCATAGGCAGCGGGTTCTTCGGCAGGGAACTTTGCGACGTGCGGCGGGTCGATCTGTAGAAAGAGGGGGCCGATGGTTTCTTCCCGAGTGAAGATGCTGTCCGGGTTCAACCACAACATCAAGTTCCGGGGGAAGACGTACCATGTCCAGACGGAGGACGGCGGCCGGGCGAACCCGGTGGTCAAGACCCACGTCTTCCTCGGGGGCGTGATCCTCGACAGCGTGCAGATGCCCTACGAGGACATCCTCGACCGGCCGTCCTGGCAGGATGCGCTGAAGGACCGCATGAAAGCGCAGCACCTCGAGGAGATCCGGCGGCTTCTCGCCGGGGAAGTGACCCCCGTCGACGAGGGGCCCGGCGATCGATGATCGAGGCGTTCCGTCTGGGTGTCTTCGCCCGCGGGAGAACGCTCTGGGACGGCCTCGACTTCGCGTTCGAGGACGGCAGCGCCACGGTGATCGTCGGCCCGCCCTCCTCCGGGAAGACGCTGCTGCTCTCCATGCTCCGCGGCGACCGCCGGCCGGATGCGGGCGACGTGCTCGTCTCCGGCGAGTCGCTCTACCGGGGCGACGGGGGGGCGCTCCGCGCCTTCCGGGTCGCCACCGGGTGCGTGCCCGAGCGGCTCGACGCGGACGAGAACCACACCGTGGACGCCCTGTTCACCCGCTCCGCCATGATGCGGGGAACGGTGCCCGAGGGAGAGCGGAAGAGGATGAAGGAGCAGCTCCTTTCCATGGTGGGCCTTCCCGGCACGGAAGCGGTGCGCCTCTCGGCCCTCTCGGCCTCGGAGCGGACGCGGGCCGCGCTGGCGGCGGAGCTGCTCCGGAACCCGAAGTTCCTGTTCGCCGACGGAACGGCCCTTGCGGTCGGGGACCCGCATGCCGGGATGCTCGGAACCCTCTTCCGGATGCTGGCGGGAGCGGGGAACACAATCCTGTCCGCGGAGCGGAAGCTGCCGCAGGAATGGACGTCGTTCGCGGGACCGGGGAAGCCGGTCGGGCCGTTCCGGGTCCACCGGCTGCCGGCGATCGCGATGAAGGGAGGTTCCGGTTGAAAGACGGGTTCACCCTGGCCTGGGTCGACTGGCGTCTCGGGGGGCGGACCGCCGCCGTCCAGACGCTCGGGCGTTTCACGTTCCTCCTGCCGCTGGCTTTCGCCTTCCTCTCGCTGTTCCTGTCGGGGGGGATCGCCCGGTTCCTTTCCTCGCAGTACTCCGTCACGGCGATGCTCAAGCCGTCCGCCTCTCCGGAGGAGGCGATCGGCCTCACGAAGAAGATCGCGGCCCTCCCCGCCGTGCGGTCCGCGGAGTACCGGGACTCCGCGTCCTCCTGGAAGGAGTTCCTCGTGGCGTACCCGGGAGTCGAGTCGATCCCCGGCGCCGCCGACAACCCCCTGCCCGGGTATATCGAGATCCGGATCCGCCACGACCGGTTCACGCCGTCCGGGGTGGAAACGGTGTTGTCCGCCCTCAAGCCGGTGGAGCTGCTCGACAAGGTGCTGGCGGGGGAGGAATCGCTGCCCCGTCTCTTCAAGGTCGACCGGGCCGTGAACGCGCTGTCCCGCGCGGGATTCGCGGTCCTCGCGGTCCTCTTCTTCATCCTCTGCCGGTTCCAGGATCGGCTGCGGTGCCTTTCCCTGGCGGGAGACTTCGTTTTCCTGCTTCAGCGGGGCGTTCCCGAGCGGCGGCTTGCGATCTTCCGCGCCGCGGGGTCCGCAGCGACGGGACTCGCCCTGGCCGCCGTCGCCGTCGTTTCCGCGGCGGCCGCGCTCCATTTCCTCATCGGGAGGCACCCGGTCCTCGAGGGCGTGATCGGGACGCGGGAAGAGCTCCTTTCCTCCCCCGTCGCGGCGGCGGGGGCGGCGTTCGTCCTGGCGGCCGCGCTGGTGTTCGCCGCGTCGTCCCTTCTCGGGTGGGCGCCGGTCCGCCCCGACGGGGAACGATGAGAAGGATGCGCCCCTCCGCGGTCGCCTGGCTCGCCTGCATCCTCGCCGCGCTTCTCCTGCAGGCCCCGGCACTGGCCCGGGACGGCTCGTCCGAGCTGCGCCGGGAGAAGGCGCGACTCCTCGAGATGAAGGCGCGGGAGGAGAAGACGGCGGCCGAGCTGTCCGAAGCGTTGCGCAAGGAGAAGCTGACGAAGGGGCGCGTGAACGAACTCAACGCGCGCCTTAAAAAGCAGCGCGGCGTCATCGCGGGGATCGACCGCAGGCTCTCGGTCCTCGGCGGCCGTCTGGACGTGACGGAGAAGGAGGTCCGGGAGCTCACTGCGGCCCAGAGGGAGGCTCGCGAGGGGCTTCGGCAGGCCGTGCTCCTCGCGTTCGAGGGACATCGGGCGGACCTCGCCGGCCCGGCGGACCGGTCCTGCCCGGAGCGGGCGCGGCACCTCATGCGGAGATACCTCGGCGCCGATCTCGAGAACGTGGAGCGTCTCGCCCTGGAGCGGCAGAGGAAGGAGCGGGAGCTCTCGGGGATCGAGCGCCAGGTCGAGATCTCCGAGAGGAAGATGGCGCGGGAACGGAAGGAGGGGGAGAAGCTGCTTTCGCGCCACGAGGCGGAGAGGAAGCGGCTCTCCGACATCGGGAAGGAGAAGAAGCGCAAGCAGAGGGAGCTGCGCGCGCTCCGCGCGAGGATCGCCCGGATGGAGTCGCTCGTCGCCCGCGTGGAGCGGCTCGCGAAGGAAAGGGAGCGGATCCGCAGGAAGAAGGCGTTGGAGGCGGCCCGGAAAGGGGCGAAACCCCCGGAGGCGGCCGAGGCGCCCAGGCAGTTCGCCTCCCTGGCCGGCGGGATGGCCCCCCCGATGCCCGGGAAGGTCGTCAGCCGCTTCGGTCGGCAGCACGACCCCATGTTCGACGTGACGATCGAGAACCGGGGCGTGGAGATCGAGGGGATTTCCGGGTCGCCGGTGAAGGCGGCGGCTCCCGGCGAGGTCGCGTTCACGGGGGCGGTTTCCGGCTTCGGCAACGTCCTCATCCTGCAGCACGGCAGCGGCCTCTTCTCCGTGTACGGCAAGCTCGACGCCTTCTCCGTCAAGACGGGGCAGGGCGTCGGCAGGGGGCAGGTCGTGGGGAGCCTGCCCGCGTCGCCGTCCGGGAAATCGGTGCTATACTTTGAGTTGCGGGCGGGCGGCACGGCGATCGACCCGGCATCCGTGATCCCTCTCAACCGATAAGGAGCAATCCAAGAATGGAACAGGGCGGAAGCGGCGCACGGAAAGGCCGGGGCAGGAAATGGATCGGGACCGCGGCGGTCATCGCGGTATTCCTCGCGGGGTTCATCGTCGGGGACCTTTCCACCTCCCGCCACGCGGCGCAGGCCACGGTCGCGTACAGCAAGCTGAAGATCTTCGGGGATGTCCTCTCGATCATCCAGAGCAGCTACGTGGAAGAAGTGAACATGGACAACCTCGTGAAGGGCGCGATCAACGGCATGGTGGAGACGCTCGATCCCCACAGCAGCTACCTCACGCCCGAGATGCTCAAACAGGTGGAAGTCGAGACGAAGGGGGTCTTCGGGGGGCTGGGGATCGAGATCGGCATGAAGGACGGGATCCTCACGATCATCGCGCCGATCGAGGACACCCCCGCGGCCCGCGCGGGGCTGAAATCGGGCGACCGGATCGTCCGCATCGAGAAGGAAACCACGAAGAGCATGAACGTGATGGACGCCGTGAAGCGGCTCCGCGGCGAGCCGGGCACCAAGGTGACGATCACGATCTCCCGCGAGGGCGTTCCCGAGCCGAAGGCCTATACCCTGACCCGGGAGCTCATCAAGATCAGGAGCGTCAAGTCCAGGCCGCTGGAAGACGGTCTCGGGTACATCCGGCTCATCCAGTTCCAGCAGGACTCCCACCAGGAGGTCGATCGCGCGCTGCAGGAGTTCCTGAAGTCGAAGAGCGGGCTCAAAGGGCTCATCCTCGACCTGAGGAACAACCCCGGCGGGCTGCTCGACCAGGCGGTCCGCGTCGCGGACGAGTTCATCGAATCCGGGCTCATCGTCTACACCGACGGGCGGGTGGAGGCGCAGAAGACGAAGTACTCGGCCAAGAAGGACGGGACCCACACCGGCTTTCCCATCGTGGTGCTGGTGAACGCGGGTTCCGCCTCGGCCTCCGAGATCGTGGCGGGGGCGCTGCAGGACCACGGCCGGGCGATCGTCATCGGGCAGAGGACCTTCGGCAAGGCGTCCGTCCAGACGATCCTTCCCATGGACGACGGCTCCGCCCTGCGGCTCACGACGGCGAGGTACTACACCCCCAACGGCCGCTCGATCCAGGCCAAGGGGATCGAGCCCGACATCGTGGTGAGCGACGGCAGGGAGGAGTCGGGAACGTTCTCCGGGCCGATGCGCGAAAAGGACATCGAGCGCCACCTGAGAGGGGAAGGGGAGGAGGAGCCCGCCGCGGCGCCCGCCCAGGCGGCCCCGAAGAAAGAGGAGAAGGGGCGGCAGAAGGCGGTTCCGCCGGCGGAGCAGGGGGCCCGCAAGGAGGACGTCAAGGATCCCCAGCTCGACCGGGCGGTGGAGCTTCTGAAGGGTTGGGAGATCTTCAAGAACCGGTACATCGATCAGAAGAAGGCGTCGTAGGGGTCAGGGAAGCGGCGCTCCGTCGATGAGCCGGGATCCGTTGGAGGGAAAGAAGCGCAGGAAGCGCATGGGATGGGTCGTCCTGATCGCGGGGGCGTTCGCATCCGGCCTGCTCCTGATGGGCGTGGCGCTGTTCTGGCCGGCGGGGGATTCGACTCCCCCGCGGAAGGTTTCCCCGTTCGCCGAGCCGGAATCCCGGCTCCCGGCCGCCCGGGGCGGCGTCGCCGATGACGTCGAGCGGCGCGAGCCCTTGCTGGCGATCGTCGTGGGCGACCTCGGGTACGACCCGGTCCGGGACGCCGAGTGGCTCGATTTTCCCGCGAAGATCACGATGTCCGTCCTCCCGTTCGGACCTTCTTCTCGGAACGTGGCGGCGTCGGCGCAGTCCCGGGGGCACTGCGTCATCCTGCACGTCCCGATGGAGCCCCGCTCCCCGTCGCCCGACGGGACGGAGCCGTTCCGACTGCGCGTCGGGATGGAGCGGGAAGAGATCGCGGGGCGGCTCGCCCGCATGGCGCAGGAAGTTCCGCAGGCCGTCGGGGCGATGAACCACATGGGATCCGCCTTCACCACCGACCCGGACGCGATGGACGCCTTCGCGGAGACGCTGAAAGGGATGGGGTACTTCTTCGTCGACGGGGCGACGGCGCCCGACTCGCTGGGGATGGAGGCGTCCGGCAAAGCCGGTGTGACGGCGGTGCAGCGGGATGTCTTTTTCGACGACGACCCCGCCCCCGAGGCGTTGAGCCGCCAATGGGGGAAGGCGGTGGCGCTGGCGAAGAAGAACGGGTGGGCCGTGCTGGTCTGCCATTCCCGCAGGGAGACGTTTTCCGCGCTGGCCGGCCTGCTCCCCGCCCTGCGGAAGGAAGGGGTCCGGCCGGTGACCGTCCCGGAGCTGCTCGCGGAAAGCGCTTTGTCCGAGGGACCGGCGGGGGAGGAATAAGGTGGCGCGCGGTCAGGAAGAGCTCTTCGGAACCCCTCCGGCGCCGGACGCCGTCCTCTCCGTCTCGGACCTGACCTCCCGGATCAAGCGAACGCTGGAGTCCTCCTTCCGCCTCTTCCGCGTGGAAGGGGAGGTCTCGAACTACAAGCTGCACGAGGCGTCGGGGCATCGGTACTTTTCCCTGAAGGACGAAGGCGCGCAGATCCGCGTCGCCCTGTTCCGCGGGCGTGACCGCCACATCTACGGCGAGATACGCGACGGCCAGACGGTGATCGTCACCGGCTCCCTGGGCGTGTACGAGAGGAAGGGGGAATACCAGGTCTACGCGCAGTCCGTCGAGGTTCGCGGGGTGGGGAACCTCCTCGTGGAGCTGGAGCGGAGGAAGCGCAGGCTCGCGGAGGAAGGGTTGTTCGACCCCGCGAGGAAGCGCCCCCTTCCGGTATTCCCCCGCCGGATCGGGATCGTCACCTCGCGCCACGGCGCCGCCCTGCGCGACATGGTGCGCGTCGCGCGGTCGCGGTTCCCGGGCGTCGGGATCGTCCTCGCCCCCGCCCTCGTGCAGGGCGCTGGCGCGGCGGCGGACATCGCGGCCGCCCTGGACGCGATGTACCGGCACGGCCGCGCGGACGTGATCATCGCGGGCAGGGGGGGCGGGTCGATCGAGGACCTCTGGGCGTTCAACGAGGAGGAGGTCGTGCGGGCGCTGGCCCGCTCCCCGGTCCCGACGATCAGCGCGGTCGGCCACGAGACGGACTTCACCCTTTCCGACCTGGCCGCCGACCTGCGGGCCCCCACGCCCACCGGCGCGGCGCAGGCGGCCGTCCCCGACCGCGTGGAGCTCATGGAGCGCGCCGCGGCGCTTTCGCTGCGGATGCGGCGGGCGGAAGCGCACCTGCGGGAGACCGCCCGCAGGGAGTGGCGGATCGCGGCGGGGATGCTGTCCGACCCGAGGCCGCTCCTCCAGGGGAAGCGGTACGCGCTGGGGGAGCAGGAGGCCTCGCTGGCGGAATCCGCGAGGTCCCCCGTCCGGGAGGGGCGCGAACGGCTGGAGCGGCTTTCCTCCTCCGTCCGGCTCCATTCCCCCGCGGCGTGGGTTTCCGCGAGGCGCGGGGAGGTCGACGTTCTCCGCTCGCGGGCGGAGGCCGGCGCCGATTCCGCGAAGCGGCGGCTGCGCGCGCGCATCGACCTGCTTTCGGGCAAGCTCGCCGTCATGAACCCGAAGGCGGTCCTCACGCGGGGCTACTCCATCGCCATCGACCGCTCGACGGGGAAGGCGGTCCGGTCCGTGTCGGAGGCGCGCCCGGGCGAGGCGCTCGACATCCATGTATCCGACGGCGCGTTCGGCGCGGTCGTCGAGGGGGGGGAGACATGATCTTCTGGAGGATCCTCGCGCTTGCATCCGCGATGCTCGCCGCCTGCGCCGCCTGTTTCGCGCCGCCCGCCGAATCGATGACGATTTCCGTTTCCGGGGGCGCCCCGGCGCAGGGAACCCCCCTCCTGGTCGAGGTGGCGGAAACGGGGCCCATCGACGGCATGACGCTCACCTGGAAGGGGGCTCCCTGCCCGTTGCGTGAAACCGCCCCCGGTCGGTACGAAGCGCTGATCGGCGTGGACCTGCTGGACGCCGCCGGCCCGGGGATCCTCGCGGCGGAATCGGTCGTCGGCGGGGTGCGGAAACGGGTCGAGAAGCCGCTGGAGGTCGTCGAGCGGGAGTTTCCGGTGCAAAGCTTGACCCTGCCCAAGGGGATGGCCGAGTTCGACGCACCGACGCTTCGGCGCATCGGGGAGGAAAAAAAGGCGATCGACGAGCGGTTCGCCCGCGTAACCCTTCCCCTGATGTGGAGAATGCCCTTCCTCACCCCGGTGGAGGAGTACCGGCCGGAGAACTTCGGGGCCCGCAGGGTGATCAACGGGGAGCCCCGTGCGCCGCATACCGCAGTCGACATCCGCCTGCCGGAAGGAACCATCGTGCGCGCGATCGCCGACGGGGTGGTCGTCCTCGCCGCGGAGCAGTTCTTCGGGGGGAGATCGGTGGTGATCGACCACGGCGGGGCGGTGTTCAGCCTCTACTACCACTTGCAGCGCATCGCGGTGGAGGAGGGGCGGCGCGTCTCCCGGGGAGAGACGATCGGCGCGGTCGGCGCCACGGGCCGCGCCACGGGGCCGCACCTGCACTTCGGGGTCCGGGTCCCCGGCGGCCGCGTCGACCCTTCGCTCCTCTTCGCCCTCCCCGGGAAAGAAGCCGCGAAATAGGATAAACTAAAAGTTTGCGGAGGCGATGCGAAGATGGCGGGCAAGGGGAAGGAGCCTTCCTTCGAGGAGGCGATGAAGGGGCTGGAAGCCGTGGTGGCCCGGCTCGAGTCGGGTGAGGCCCCGCTCGAGGAGACCATCCGGCTCTTCGAGGAGGGGATGAAGCTGTCCGAGGCCTGCCGGAAGCGTCTGGACGAAGCCGACCGGAAGATCGAGCTTCTGCTGCGCAAGCCCGGGGGCGTGTCTGCGGAAACGGCGGAAGAGGACGAATTCCTGGTGAAAGAGGACCAATAAAGTTGGCCGGCCTCCGATCGCAGGAATATTCGCGCCTTTGCGGGATGGTGGAGGAGGCCCTTCCGGGGTACCTGTCGCCGGCGGCGTGCGGCGCGCCGGATCCCTTGCGCAAGGCCATGGAATATTCCCTGATGGCCGGCGGGAAGCGGGTACGCCCCGTCCTGCTCCTCTCCGCGGGGAAGGCCGTCGGCGGAAGGGAGGAGGAGCTCCTTCCGTTCGCGTGCGCGGTGGAGTTCGTCCACACGTATTCGCTGATCCACGACGACCTCCCCGCGATGGACGACGACGATTTCCGGCGCGGAAAGCCGACGTCCCACAAGGTTTTCGGCGAGGGGATGGCGATCCTTGCGGGAGACGCCCTGCTGACCGAGGCGTTCCGGATCATGGCGGAATCGGAGGCCGCGGCGTCGCAGCCCGGCAGGGCGGTCCGGGCCATCGCGGACCTGGCACGGTCGGCGGGAGCCGAGGGGATGGTCGGCGGGCAGCAGATGGACCTCTCCTCCGTCGCCGGCGACGCAGACGCGCCGCCGGTCGATGAGATCGAGCTGCGCAAGACCGCCGCGCTGCTCGCCTCCTGCGCCCGCATGGGGGGGATCCTCGGGGGCGGGAGCAAGGTGCAGGTCGAGGCGCTCGGCGATTTCGGGACGCGGCTGGGGCTTTTGTTCCAGGTCACCGACGACATCCTCGACGAGACGGCGAGCTTCGAGGAGATGGGGAAAGGGACCGCGAAGGATCGCGCGCGGGGTAAGTGGACCTATCCCGTGGCGCACGGCCTCGCGGCCGCGACCGCCCGGGCGGAGGCGCTCGGCCGCGAAGCGCTGGACGCGCTCGCCGCGTTCGGCGGCGAGGCCGACGCGCTGCGCGAGCTGATCCGCATGGTCCAGGACAGGAGATCGTAACCGATGGCGAAGCTTCCGTGGCTGGCGTCGATCCGGACCCCCGCCGACCTGAAGAAGGTCCCGAGGGAGCAGCTCGCCGAGGTGGCGTCGGAGCTGCGGGAGAAGATCGTCCGAGACGTGTCGCGGACGGGGGGGCACCTGGCGTCGAGCCTCGGCGTCGTGGAGCTGACGATCGCCCTCCACTACGTCTTCGACTGCCCCGAGGACCGTCTCGTCTGGGACGTAGGGCACCAGGCGTACGCCCACAAGATCCTCACGGGCCGGGGCGACGCGTTCGCCGGGCAGCGGACCTGGGGAGGCATCTCCGGCTTCCCGCGCATTTCCGAAAGCCCCTATGACGCTTTCGGCACGGGGCATTCCGGGACGTCGATCTCGGCCGCCCTCGGGATAGCCGCGGCCAGGGACCTCGACGGGAAGAGGAACCGCGTCGTCGCGGTCATCGGGGACGGGTCCCTCTCCAACGGGCTGGCCTTCGAGGGGCTCAACCAGGCGGGGCACCGGAAGCGCGACCTGGTCGTGGTGCTGAACGACAACGAGTTCTCGATCTCCCACAACGTCGGGGCGCTGTCGGGGTACCTGAACCGCATCATGACGGGGCGGGCCTACACCTCCTTCCGGAAACGGATCGAGAAGCTGCTCAAGGCGATGCCCCACGGCGCGTTCCTGGCGCGCATCGCGAAGAAATCCGAGGAGCTGACCAAGGGGTTCATCGTCCCGGGGATCCTGTTCGAGGAGCTGGGATTCACCTACGTCGGCCCCATACCCGGCCACGACCTCGACGCCCTCATCCGGACCTTCCAGAACCTCTCGAACATCGAGGGGCCCACGTTCGTCCACGTGGTCACCACGAAAGGGAAGGGGTACGCGCCGGCGGAGGCCAATCCCGAGTTCTTCCACGGCGTGGGCACGTTCGACCCGGAGACCGGGAAAGGGACCGGGACGTCCCCGGTTCCGTCCTACACGGACGTTTTCTCGGACGCCATCGTCGACCTCGGCAGGGAGAACCCGAAGGTGGTCGCCATCACCGCCGCCATGTGCAGCGGGACGGGGCTCGGGAAATTCAGGGAGGCGTTCCCCGACCGCTTCTTCGACGTGGGGATCGCCGAATCCCACGCGGTGACCTTCGCCGCGGGGTTGGCGCGCGAAGGGAAGATCCCCGTGGTGGCGATCTATTCCACCTTCCTTCAGCGCGCCTTCGACCAGGTCATCCATGACGTGTGCCTGCAGAACCTGCCGGTGGTGTTCGCCGTAGACCGCGGCGGGGTCGTCGGCGCGGACGGGGCGACGCACCAGGGGCTCTTCGACCTGTCGTTCCTTCGCGAGATCCCCAACATGTCCCTGATGGCGCCGCGCGACGAGGCGGAGCTGGCGCGGATGCTGCGGACCGCCGTGGCGTCCGGGCGGCCCGTCGCGGTCCGGTATCCCCGCGGCGTGGGCATGGGGGTCCCCGTGCCCGCGGAGCCCGGGACGATCCCGTGGGGGAAGGGGGAGCTCCTCGCGGAAGGCCGCGACGTCCTGCTCATCGGCATCGGGGCGACCGTCTCCGCCTGCCTGCTCGCCGCGGGGGAGCTCCGGAAAGAGGGAGTGTCCGCCGCGGTGGTCGACGCCCGGTTCGTAAAGCCGTTGGACGCGGATCTCCTCCTGCCGCTCGTCCGCCGCATCGGGCGTGTGATCACGGTCGAGGAGAACCTCCTCGCGGGGGGCTTCGGCAGCGCGGTGCTGGAGATGCTCGACGAGAACGACGAGCATCCCCACCAGTTCCATCGGATCGGGTTCCCGGACCGGTTCGCCGAGCACGGGACGCCGTCGGAGATCCGCGAAGCCTTCGGCGTGACCGCGGCCCGCGTGGCGGAAGAAGCGCTCCGGCTCTGCTCCCACGGGAAATCGTTCATTCCGTCGATCCTCTACGGCATCCGTTCCCGTCTGGAGAAGATTGTCTGAGCCGCGGGGAGCCGCCGTGCCGGCACGCAGGAGACTCGATGCCGAGCTGGTGGAGCGGGGCATCGCCTCGACGCGCGCGAAGGCCCAGGCGCTGATCCTTTCGGGCAGGGTCCTACTCTCCGGCGCGGTCTGCTCGAAGTGCGGGGCGCCCGTAAAAGAGGGCGCGGAGATCTCGCTTCTCCCCATGGCGCGCCCCTTCGTTTCCCGGGGAGGGGGGAAGCTCGACGGAGCGCTCGACGACCTCGAAGTCGACGTCGCCGGACGCGTCGCCCTCGACGTCGGCGCGTCCACGGGAGGGTTCACCGATTGCCTCCTGCGCAGGGGGGCCCTCCGGGTGTACGCGGTCGACGTGGGGGAGCGGCTGCTCGACGACCGGCTCGCGCACGATCCCCGGGTCATCTCCAAAGAAGGTGTAAACTTTCGGTACGCCCCTGCCGATCTTTTAGAAGAGGAAGTATCCGTGGCCGTGGTGGACGTGTCTTTCATTTCCCTGCGCCATATACTTCCGGCGCTTACGCGTTTCCTTTCGCCCGGCGCGCAGGTGATTCCCCTCGTGAAGCCCCAGTTCGAAGTGGGGAAAGGGAAGGTCGGGAAGGGGGGGGTCGTGAGGGACGAGGCGACGCGCAGGGAGGCGGTCCGGGACGTGGCCGCCTTCGCAGAGGGTCTCGGTTTTGTGGTGGCCGGTGAAGCGGAAAGCCGGGTGCACGGCCCCAAGGGGAACCGGGAAGTGTTCCTCCGGCTCTTCTGGAGGGAAAGCGTAAAAGGTTCCTTGACTTCAACGGTTGCGGAAGGTAATGATCTTGCCTAGATGCGGGGTTGCGCGTAAATGACATTTGATTTCACGCCCTTTCGGGCGGGGAAACGAGGTGTGGCGATGAGGCGGCCATCGGGATTCTGCTGGGCGGCAGCGGTTGTTGGCTTGGTGCTCCTCCTACCCGCCGGGGCGTTCGCCCAGCCGGAAGGCGCGGGGCAGTTGGAGGTCCCCCCGGGGGGGATCGTCCATACCGTCGTTGCGGGAGACACCCTGTGGGACCTCTCCGCGAAATACATGGGTTCTCCATGGAAATGGAAGGAGATCTGGGAGCTTAACCGCTTCGTCACCAATCCGCACTACATCTATCCGGGCATCCGGATCGTGATCGTCCCGTCGGGGCCGAGGGAAGCGGCGCTCGTCGTCGAGCCGCCGGCGGCTCCCGCCGCGGCGCCGGAAGCCTCCCCGGTCGCCGCCACCGCCGCTTCGGTCCCCGTTCCCGCGCAGGAGACGGCTTACCTGGATATCTCCGAGGACGCCCTGGTCCGTGCCGGGCAGTTCCTGAGGGAAAAGCCGAAGGGGATCGGGAAGATCACGGGCGGCAAGGACCCCAAGGAGGGTTTCTCCGAGGGCGATACGGTATATCTTTCGCTCGACGGAAAAATACAGGAAGGCCAGATGGTGGCCGTTTACCGGGTCCGCGGGCCGCTGAGCGTGCCGGGAGGGCGCGTTTCCTCCGGTTACGTGAAGTTCCTGCTCGGGATCCTGCAGATGGGCCCGATCGAGGAAGGCCGGCCCACCGCGGTGGTCCGGCAATCGTTCCTGGACATTACCCGGGATGACATCGTTTCCGACGAAATCCCCGCCTATTCCAGGGTGAAGATCCTTCCCGGAGACGAAAGCGTTCGTGCGACCGTGATCGCTTCCCGCAACGTCAACGTGGAGCTCGCCACCGGCGATTTCATCTTCATCGACAGCGGTTCCTCCTCGGGGGTGGAAGTCGGCAACGTGTTCCGCATCTACCGGGCGACCGAGCTCGAGGCCGGCGCGTCCACGGTAAAGCGCAGCAAAACGAAGATCGAGGTCGCCCGCGCCGTGGTGGTGCGGGCGGACAAGGATTTTTCCACGTTGTACGTCAACGGCGGCACGAGGCCGTTCGACGTGGGGTCCGAAGCGCGCAGAGGCCTCCCTTCGAGATAGCCCTTCGCGTCCGGGCGATTCGACCCGGGCGGCACGATTCTTGATGGATCATGGGGGAACCCGGTAAAGGGGTTCCCCCATGTCGTTCGAGGAACTGCACCAGCTCGCCGTCGACACGCTCCTGCGTCTTTCCCTCATCGAGGGGTTCACCGTGGAGCACCTTCGCCGGCTCCGGTCCGTCGCGTCGCACGCTCCCCGGCTTCCCGGCATCCCGGCCCCCCGGGGGAGCTCGCTGCTGGCCCGCGCGGAAGCCGCGCTGTCCTCCCCGGAGGCGGGGCGGAAAGCGGACGAGGTCATGGAAGCGTGCGTCCGTTCGGGCGTCGCCGTCCTCCCGTGCCATTCGCCCGAATATCCCCCCGCGCTGCTGGCGGTTCCCGACGCACCCGTCGTCCTGTACCGCGCGGGTTCGCCCTGGCGCGGCGGGACGGGGGTGGCCGTCGTCGGCAGCCGGGCGCCCACGGGGCCCGGAAGGGAATTCGCCGCGCTCCTGGCCGGGGACCTCGCCGCCGCCGGCTGCGTCGTGGTCAGCGGGATGGCCCGGGGGATCGACGGCGCGGCCCACCGGGGCGCGCTGCGAGCGGGGGGGGCGACCGTCGCGGTCCTCGGGTGCGGGCCGGACGTCGCGTATCCGCCGGAGCACGCGGGGCTGCGGGACGAGATCGAGGCCAAAGGGGCGGTCTACTCCGAATATCCCCCGGGGGCCCTGCCGTTGCCGCACCGGTTCCCCGCCCGCAACCGTATCGTGAGCGGCCTGTGCCTCGGGGTGGTCGTGGCGGAGGCCCCGGAGCGCAGCGGGGCGCTCATCACGGCACGGCTGGCGCTGGAGCAGGGGCGCGAGGTGATGGCGGTGCCCGGGAGCCCCTGGTTCGCCCACACGGCGGGAAGCAACCGCCTGCTCAGGGAAGGCGCCGCCCCGGTCTGCTCCGCCGCCGACGTGATCGGGGCGCTGGGAATCCCGGCCCCCGGCGGGGACCTTCCGTCGCGGATCCTGGGGGCGCTCGACCGGGAACGGCACGCCGGCGAAATCGCGCAATCGCTTTCCTTAGGGATTTCGCAGCTTCTGCCGATACTGACGGAGATGGAACTGGCGAATCTGGTTGTAAAACGGGCCGGGGATTATTATAAGAGGAAGTCTTGATGGCCGGGATCGTTCCGGGTGGAGGTGAAATGGCCAAGTCCCTGGTCGTCGTCGAATCGCCGGCGAAGGCCAAGACGATACAGAAGATCCTCGGAAAAGGGTTCCAGGTCCTGTCGTCCATGGGGCATGTGAAGGACCTTCCGAGGAGCCGCCTGGGCGTCGATGTCGAGAACGGCTTCGCGCCTTCTTACGTGGTGATAAGGGAACGGAAGAAGGTGCTGGGGGATATCCTGGAGTCCGCCCGCTCCTCCGACGCCGTGTACCTCGCCCCCGACCCCGACCGGGAAGGGGAGGCGATCGCCTGGCATATCGCCGAAGCCATCCGGGAAGACGGCGGGAAACGGCGGAAGAAGGGGGAGGCGGCCCGCGCGAAGGGTGGGGGGAAGGGGAAGAAGGCGGGCGGGAAGGCGTCGGCGAAGAAGGCCGCCGGCGGGCAGGTACATATCCCCGAGATCCGGCGGGTGCTCTTCCACGAGATCACGAAGAAGGGGATCACCCAGGGGATGACGAACCCGCTGCCCCTCGACCCGAACCGGTTCGACGCCCAGCAGGCGCGCCGGATCCTCGACCGGCTCGTCGGGTACACCCTCTCCCCGCTCCTGTGGAAAAAGGTCCGCCGCGGGCTTTCCGCCGGGAGGGTCCAGTCGGTCGCCGTGAAGATCCTCTGCGCAAGGGAAAAGGAGATCGCGGCCTTCGTGCCGGAGGAGTACTGGTCCCTGACGGCGCGGTTTTCGGCGGCCGGCCCGCCGCCGTTCCCGGCCCGCCTCGCGGAGGCGGGCGGGAAGAAGGTCCGCCCACGGGATGGGGAGGAGACCGCCGCGCTGCGCGAAGCCGTCAAGGACGGCCCCTTCGTCGTCCGCGAGGTCAAAAGGAAGCTGCGCAGGCGCTTCGCCCCCGCCCCGTTCACCACCTCCAAGCTGCAGCAGGAGGCCTCGAAAGCCTTGAGGATGCAGGCGTACCGGACGATGATGGTCGCCCAGTCGCTGTACGAAGGGGTCGAGATCCCCTCCGCGGGGCTCGTGGGGCTCATCACCTACATGCGCACCGATTCGGTGCGCGTGGCCGACGAGGCGACGGCGGCCGTTCGGGACCACATCCGGCGGGAGTACGGGGAGGCCTGCCTGCCGGACTCCCCCAACGTGTTCCGGAACCGGAAATCGGCGCAGGACGCGCACGAGGCGATCCGCCCCACTTCCCTCGAGTATCCGCCGGCGTCTCTCAAGGAGATCCTCAACCGGGACCAGTACCGGCTGTACGAGCTCATCTGGAACCGGTTCGTCGCCTCCCAGATGTCGCCCGCCGAGTTCGAGCAGACGACCGTCGACATCCTGTGCGACCCCACGGGCGCGCCGGAGGGAGGGTACGTCTTCCGCGCCGTCGGCTCCGTCCCGAAGTTCCCCGGATACCTCAAGGTGTACCGGGGGAACGGGGAGGAATCCCGGGGCGAGGCGGGGGAGGATGAGAACGGGGAGCGGTCCGGGCAGCCCCCCGCCGAGGGGGAGAAGCCCGAGGAGACCGTGCTGCCGCCCCTTTCGGAAGGCGAGCGGCTTGAGCTCCTCGACCTCGTGGGCGACCAGCATTTCACGCAGCCTCCGCCGCGGTTCAGCGAGAGCGCGCTGATCAAGGAGCTGGAAGAGCAGGGGATCGGCCGGCCGTCGACCTATGCGTCGATCGTGAAGACGATCCGGGACCGCGGGTACGTCCGGACGGCCGAGGGGAAGTTCGTCCCGACGGAGCTGGGCACGATCGTCAACGGCCTGCTGGAGGAGAGCTTTCCGAGGGTGATGGACGTGGCGTTCACCGCCCGGATGGAGGAAGAGCTCGACCAGATCGAGGACGGCGAGCGGACGCTGCCGCAGGCGATGGAGGATTTCTACCAGCCGTTCTCCGAGGAGATCGAGCGGGCGAAGATCGACATGCCCGACGTGAAGGGGGAGCTGATCGCCACGGGCATCCCCTGCTCCGCCTGCGGGGGGGAGATGGTGATCCGCTTCGGCCGGGCCGGGAGGTTCCTCGCCTGCCGGAACTACCCCGCCTGCCGGAACACCGCCGACTTCCGGGAAACCGCCGAGGGGAAGGTGGAGATCCTCCCCCCCGAGGATGCGGGCGTAGCCTGCGACAAGTGCGGGAAGCCCATGATCGTGCGGAGCTGGAAGGGGTCCCGGTACATCGCCTGCTCGGGGTACCCCGATTGCCGGAACAGCAAGCCGTACCCCATCGGCGTGCCCTGCCCGGAGTGCCGCGAGGGCGAGGTGGTGGAGCGCTCCTCCAGGTTCGGGAAGACCTTCTACAGCTGCTCCCGGTACCCCGACTGCAGGTTCGCTTCCTGGGGCAGGCCCGTCGACGCCGCCTGCCCGGCGTGCGGATACCCGGCGATGGCGGAACGGGTCCGCAAGGACGGGACGACCCACCTATCCTGCCTGCGGAAGGGGTGCAAGGGGAAGGCGGCGCCGGGCGGAGCCGGCGGAACGGGAGAAAGCCAGTGAAGGAATACGTCCTCGTCGTCGACGACGAGCAGAGCCTTCGCCAGCTCCTCGAGCTCTTCTTCCGGAAGGAGGGGTTCGAGGTCGACACCGCCTCGTCGCTCGCGGAGGCGGAAAAGGCGATCGAGTCCAAGGCGTACGACCTCGTCCTCACCGACCTTCGCATGGCGAAGGCCGACGACGGCCTGAACGTCCTGCGGGCGGCCGTGAGGAAAAACCCCTGGACCCAGGTCGTCGTCCTGACCGCCTACGGGACCGTCGAGACGGCGAAGGAGGCGATGAAGCTCGGCGCCTACGACTACCTCGCCAAGCCGTTCGACAACGCCGACCTGCGCAAGATCGTGCACGCGGCGCTCGCCCGGAAGGAGGACGACGCCGGGAAGCGGAAGGCGCTGCGCGACTCGGTGCGGGGCACCTCTTCCTACGAGGGGATCGTCGGTCGAAGCGACACGATGCTGCGGATCTTCGAGCTCATCGAGCGCGTCGCCCCGACCGACGCGAACGTGATGATCCTGGGGGAGAGCGGCACGGGGAAGGAGCTCGTCGCGGCGGCGCTGCACTCCCGGAGCCACAGGAGGGAGCACCCCTTCGTCCCCATCAACTGCGCGGCCATCCCCGAGACGCTGATCGAGAGCGAGCTGTTCGGGCATCAGCGCGGGGCGTTCACCGGGGCGGTCCAGACCAAGAAGGGGCTGTTCGAGTCCGCCCACCGGGGGACCCTGTTCCTCGACGAGGTGGGGGAGCTGCCGCAGGCCATGCAGAGCAAGCTGCTGCGCGCGCTGCAGGAGCGGACGTTCCGCCGGATCGGCGGGAACGAGGACATCGCCATCGATTTCCGGCTCATCTGCGCCTCGAAGCGGGACCTGAACCGGGAGATGGCCGAGGGGCGCTTCCGCGACGACCTGTTCTTCCGGCTCAACGTCATCCAGATCTTCGTCCCGCCCCTGCGCGAGCGGCGCGACGATATCCCGGTGCTGGCCGCCCATTTCGCCGAGAAATTCGCCGATAAACACGGGAAGCCGTTCTCCCGCATCGACGGGGAGGCGATGCGGGCCCTGCTCGCCTACGACTTCCCCGGAAACGTCCGGGAGCTCGAGAACCTGCTCGAGCGGGCGACCATCATGGAGACAAAAAACGTCATCTCGGTCGACTCCCTCCCCCCCAACGTGACGAAAAACGTCACTCCGGGGCACGCCGCTGACGGTTTTTTGCCCCAATCCCTGCCGGAGGAGGGGGCTTTCCTGGACTCCGAGATGGACCGCCTGGAGAAAAGCTACCTCCTGAAAGCGCTGGAAGCCACCAAGGGAAACCGCACGGAAGCCTCGAAATTGTTGAATATTTCGTTCCGGTCGCTCCGGTACCGCCTGCAGAAGCACGGGATCGAATAGCCCTCCCCGAAAATCGCCCTTAAAGTTTTGGCCCGACACTTGCGATAGTACTGCTCATCAAAATTGGCTCCCACACTCTAGAGGAGGAGAAAACAATGTTGAGCATGCTCAGAGGCAAGAAGGGCAAGAAGGGCTTCACCCTGATCGAGTTGATGATCGTCGTCGCGATCATCGGCATCCTGGCCGCCATCGCCATCCCGAACTTCCTGCGCTTCCAGGCGAAGTCGAAGCAGTCCGAGGCCAAGACCAACCTGGGCGGCGTCTTCACGGCGGAGACCGCGTACTTCAGCGAGAACAACGCGTACGCCAACCTGGACGTGGTCAGCTGGAAGCCGGTAGGGACGACCAAGTACATTTACACTTCCGGCGGCGGGACCGACCAGGGCGATACCAGCGTGACCATCGTTGCCGCGAACTGGACCAAGGCCACGGCTCCCAACGCCGGGACGTATACTCCCGCGGCCACCGCCACCGGCTTCACGGTCGGCGCGCAGTCCAATATCGACGGCGATGCCTCTCCTTCGCTGGACGCGTGGGTCATCAACGACCAGAGACAGCTCGTCAACACCTTCGACGACGTGATCTACTAAGGTTGAGGGATGCGGTTCGATAAAGGCGGCCTTCGGGCCGCCTTTTTTTTCCTTCCTTTCACGCTGGCCGTCCTGGGGGCCGGCGTTCCCTTCCTTTGCGTCCTCGGCGCGCTCCGGACCGCGGCCTTCGCGGGGGCGGCCGCCTGGCTGTGGCGCCGCCGGAACGATCCCGTTTCCGGGTCGGCGCACTCCGCCGCCGTCGTGTCGTTTGCCGTGCTGGCCATCGGCCATGCCTTCTCTTCGGTCTACGTCTGGGCCTCGCTGCAGCATGGCCTGAACATCGCCATGGCCGCCGTCCTCCTTTTCTGGGCGGCGGCGCGGTTCCGCGGTTCCGCCGGCGAACCCGGGGAATTGCCGCTGACCGAGTGGTTCGGAGCCCTTGCGGCGATCGAGGTCGCGGTGGCCATCGGTCAACGCCTGGGCGGAGCGAGTTCGAGGCCCGAAGGCTCGTTCGGCAACCCGGTTTTCCTGTCCGAGTTTCTCGCGATGGCGGCCCTCCTCCTGGCGGCGCGCGCATTATGGGTCGAGGACGCGAAACGGCTGCGGGGCCTTGCCTGGGGGGCGGGAGCGGTCCTGCTGCTGGCATCCGCGCTGTCGCTGACCTGGTCCCGGGGAGTCGCCGTGGCGCTGGTCCCGGCCCTGGGAACCTTGGTCCTGCTGCGGTTCGGGGTTTCACGGGGGGTCAAGGCGTTCCTGTTCATCGGCCTGCCCCTTCTGGCCGCCGCCGGGTGGTATTCCGCTTCCCGGTTCTTCGCGGCGGACATCTATAACTACGGGCGGTGGGTCTTCTGGCGGGTGGCGCTGAGGATCTTCGCGGATCACCCGTTCGGGGTAGGGTTGGGAGGCTACAAGTTCTTCTGGTTCCGGGAGCAGGAGCCGTTCCCCGAAGCGTTCCGCCACTACGCGAAATTCGCCCAGTCGCCCCACAACGAATACCTCGAGGTCCTTGTCGGACTGGGAATTTTGGGTCTTCTGTTCTTCCTTTTCTCGATCGTTCCGCCGATGGCGGTGGCCGCATGGAGATGGAAGGAGATCCCGGAATCCCGGCGCGGGCTGGCCGCCGGCGCTTTCTCGGCCCTCGTGCTGACAGGGGTCCAGGCGCTGTTCAACTTCAATTTCCACGAGGCGGGCATTTACTGCGCGGGCGCCCTTCTGCTCGGGGCGCTGCTCGGGTGCCTGCCGGAAAGATCCCTCGGCCGCCCGGTCCCGCTGCCCGCCTGGCTGCCTCGGGCGGGGGCGCTCGCCTGCCTGCTCCTGTCCGCGGCCTCGCTGTCGCTGCTGGCCGGGACCGCCGCGTTCGAACGGGGGATGTCGGCGGTCCGGGGCGGGGATCTGCGTTCCGCGGAGCGGAACCTGCTGGCGGCATCGACGCTGGACCCGTACCGCTCGGCGATCCCGGACGCATTGTCCGCGATCTCCTTCAGGCGCTACCGCATCGCGGCGCAGAAGAAGGAGGCGGACGCCCCGAAGCACCTCCGGGAATCCATCCGGCGGCTGGTTCGGGCCCGGGAACTGAGTCCCATGGAACCGTCCTACCCGCAGCGGCTGGCGATGCTCCACTGGGAGGGTTACCGCACGACCGGCTCCCCGGCCGCCCTCGAGGCCTCGTTGTCTTGCTTCGACGATACGCTGCGGAACAACCCCTACCGCGTCGAAGCCTTGTGGGAAAAGGCATGGGTGCTGCGCGAGGCCGGGAGGGACGGGGAGGCGGACGCCGCGCTCCTGAGGGCGGTTTCCATCGAACCGAATTTTTGCCGGGCGTATGCTAAACTTGCCGAGTCGTCGAAAGGGAAGGACGAGGAGCGATCTCTCGCTTGGGAAACCCGCGCGGCGCGGTGCAGGGAAACCGCCCGGGGCCGGGCCCTGGAGGATAACGAGCGGTGGCTGGTGGCGGAACCAGGGGACTCGCCGGAGGCGGAATGAGCCCGCGGTTTTCGCGGGGTGTCCGCGCGGCCGGCTGGTTTCTTCCCCTCGTGCCGATCGCGCTCGCGGCCTTCATTTCCAATGGGCTTGTTTCCCGCCCCCTTTCGCGCGGGACGGACGGGAACGTCCCTTCCTTCCTTGCCGCCCTCAGCCACCGACCGTCCCTCGCGTTGGGGTTCCGGAACCTGCTCGCGGACGTCGCCTGGCTGCAAGCGGTCCAAGCGAGCGGCGGCAGGAAGATGTCGCGGGGGGATTACGACCGGTTTTCCGATCTGCTCGGCACCGTGACCCGGCTCGACCCCCGGTTCATGGTTCCGTACCTGGCCGGAGGGCTGATCCTTGGGGAATCCCCCCCCCATGCCGGGAGGGCGATCGCGCTGCTGGGAGAGGGCGAGAAGCGGTTTCCCCTGGAATGGCGCTTCCCGTTCTACGCGGGCTACATCCACTATTTCGTGATCGGGGCGCCGTCTTCGGGAGGGGAAGCCATCATGCGGGCCTCCCGGGTCCCGGGCAGCCCAGGCTATTTCCCCCTGCTCGCCTCGCGGATGCTCTCCGAGGGGTATCGGCCCGACACCGCGCTGGTCTTCCTGAAGGAGATGCTGGCCCAGGAGACCGACCCCATGAGGATGGCGGCGCTCGAGGAAAGGATCCGGCTGGTCGTTGTGGAGCGCGACCTGCAGATCCTTGAAAAGGCGGCAACGGAGTATTTCTCGCGGTTCGGCGCGTTCCCCGGAGGCGTCCAGGACCTCGTCCGGGCCGGCCTGCTCGCCCGGGTTCCGGAGGAGCCTTACGGGGGAGAATACCTGTTGTCGCCGGACGGGCGGGCGCGGAGCAGCCGGGCGCCGGCGGAAAGGCTCAAGGTGCTGCGGAGCCGATGAGCGGACTGCGCCCCGTCATCGAGGTGGAAGGGCTCGTGAAATCGTACTCCGCCGGGTTCTGGCTCCGGAAGGTGCGGGTGCTGGACGAGGTTTCCTTCGAAGTCCGGGAGAATGAGGTGGTCGGATTCCTGGGGGCGAACGGGGCGGGGAAGACGACCACGATCAAGATCATCAACCGTCTCGTCTTTCCGGACTCCGGGGCGGTCCGGCTTTTCGGGGAGCCGGCCGGGATCCGCTCCACCTCCCGCGGCCGCACCGGCTTCATGCCGGAGCAGCCGTATTTCTACGAATACCTGACCGGCTCCGAGTTCCTCGGCCTGTGCGGCCGGCTGAACGGGATGAGGAGGGAAGACATCCGGAAGCGGTCCCGGGAGATGCTCGAGCGCGTCGGGATCCCGGAGGCGGGAGACACGGCGATCCGGAAATACTCGAAGGGGATGATGCAGCGGCTGGGGATCGCCCAGGCGCTGCTGCACGACCCGGAGCTCGTGATCCTCGACGAGCCGATGTCTGGGCTGGATCCGATGGGGCGGATGGAGATCCGGGGGATCATCCGGGAGCTGAAGGAGAGGGGCCGGACCGTGTTCTTCAGCAGCCACATCATCCCCGACGTCGAGACGCTGTGCGACCGGGTGATCCTGCTCGACCGCGGAAGGAAGGTCGCCGAGGGCCGGGTCTCCGACCTCGTGGGCGCCGAGGTGCGCTTCGTCGAGCTGGTTTTCTCGCCGCCGCCCCCGGCGGAGCTGCTCGCCGCCGAAGGGATCCCGGGGGAGCGGGCGGTCGCGGCGGGGAACGAGCTGGTGGTCCGGGCGACGGACGTCGAGGAGGCGAACCGCCTCGTTTACCGGCTGGGCGGGTGCGGATCGCGGCTCCGTTCGATGACGCAGGTCAAGCCGCGGCTGGAGGAGATCTACGTGGAACGTCTCGAGGGGCGCCAGGAGCGGGGGAGACGCGATGGCGCATAGGATCCTGTTCATCGCCGCGAACACGTTTCGCGAGACGGTGCGTAACAAGGTGCTGTACGTGATCCTCGCTTTCGCCCTGGTCGTCATCGCGCTGAGCTGGTTCCTCGCCGATCTCTCCATGGGGGATTTCACCCGGATCGTGGCGGACGTCGGGCTTGCCTGCATCCACCTGTTCGGGGTCACCATCGCGGTTTTCCTGGGGATCTCCCTCGTCAGCCAGGAGCTGGACCGCAAGACGATCTACCTGATCCTCTCCAGGCCGGTTCCGCGGTGGGAGTTCGTCCTCGGAAAGGCGGCGGGGCTGTGCGCCACGATCCTTCTGACTTCGACGGTCATGGCCGTGACGCTGTTCGGAGTTCACGCCTCGTACGGGGGCGCTTCGGAACCGGGGATCCTCCTGGCCTCCGCTGGGATCTTCTTCGAGCTCGTCCTGCTGGTGTGCATCGCGACGCTCTTCTCCACCTTCACCACCCCGACCCTCAGCGCCATGTTCACGCTCGCGCTGTTCGCCATAGGGCATCTTTCGGAAGGGCTGTACCGGATGGAGGATCAGTTCCAGTCGGCCGGGGCGAAGACCGTCGCGACGATCCTGTTCCATGTCCTGCCGAACCTAGAGGTATTCAACTGGAAAAACGACGTCGCCCACGGGTATGCCCGTTCCTTCGGGATCCTGCTCCCCGCCGCCGGGTACCTCGCGCTTTACGGGGGCGCAATGCTCCTGCTGGCGTGCATGCTGTTCGAGCGGAAGGACTTCAAATGAATCTCCGGGCCCCGGTATTCCTTACGCCGGCGGTGAGCTTCCTGCTTTCCCTCTGCCTCGCCTTGTATCTCACCCCGATCCTGCGGGACGCCGCCCGGAGGTTCGGCATCGTCGACGCGCCGGACGGAATGCTAAAGAAACAGAAGGAGCCGGTTCCCTACCTCGGGGGGATCGTGGTTTTCTCGTCGGTGCTGTTTCCCGTGTCGCTCTTCCTGCATTTCAGCGACAAGGTGGCCGGGCTGCTCCTGGCGAGCTCCATCATCGTCCTTCTCGGGCTTATCGACGACATCGGCAGGCTTTCCCCGCGAATCAAGCTGCTGGTCCAGGTGATCGCGATCTTCCTGATGATCAAGGCGGGCATACGGATCCGGGTCGAGGCGCTTCCGCCGCCGGCCTGCGTCGCCCTCACCTTCCTCTGGATGATCGTCATGACGAACGGGTTCAACCTGATCGACGTGATGGACGGCCTGGCGTCCGGGGTGGCCGCCGTGTCCACCGTGTTCCTCGCCGCGGTCTTCGCATGGAAGGGGAACGACATGGGGCTGATCCTCTGCCTCTCCGTCACGGGCTCCCTGTTCGGGTTCCTCTGGTACAACCGCCCTCCCGCGCAGATCTATCTGGGGGACACCGGCTCCCTCCTCCTCGGCTTCCTCCTCGGCGGCCTGGCGATCGAGGGGGATTACACGGACAGGAACCCGTACGGCTGGCTGACCGCCCTTGCGATCTTCGCCGTCCCCCTGTTCGAGATCGTATTCGTTTCCGCCCTCCGGTTCAGCCGGGGGGTTTCGATCTTTTCCGGGAGCGCGGACCACTTCAGCCTCCGGCTGCGCCGATGGAGGCTGACTCCCGGCCAGACGGTGGCGGCCAGCTGCGTCGCCGCGTTCGTCACGGCGTCCCTGGGAATCCTGGGGATGCTGCTTCCCGCAGCGTGGTCCTTCGCGGCGTACGGTTCGATCGCCCTGCTGTTCCTTCTCGTTGCGGGGTGGCTCCGAACGATCGACATGGGGATGTAGGGGGACGCGGATGATCCTCGTGGCCGGGGGCGGCATAGCGGGGATGGCGGCCTCGAGGACGCTCGCGGCAGCGGGGGAGGAATTCCTCGTGGCGGAGCGGGAGGGGCAGCCGGGAGGATGGTGCCGGTCCCTGCGCGCCGGCGGGTACACCTTCGACTTGAGCGGGCATTACCTCCATGTCTCCGATCCCGGGATGAAGGAGTGGATCCTTGGGCTGGGCGGGATCCCCTGGAAGACGGTCCGGCGGGACGCCCGGG
This sequence comes from uncultured bacterium, assembly GCA_964612075.1. Lineage (GTDB taxonomy): Bacteria > Desulfobacterota > Deferrimicrobia > Deferrimicrobiales > Deferrimicrobiaceae > UBA2219. The sequence continues at coordinate 52,911 of CAZTFC010000004.1, read as the reverse complement.
TCTTTCTCCGCGGGACGGTCACCCCGTTTCCCTTCCAGGCCAATCTGCACGGGCATCCCGCGGGCATCGTCCGCCGCTGCCTGATGGATTTCGCGGCGGAGCGGGTTCGCGACGCGCTGGCGGGAGGCGAACGCCCGTCGCCGGACTTCGAAAGGTGGCTCCTGCGCCGGTTCGGAAGGACGATGTGCGCGGAGTTCTTTTTCCCGTACAACCGGAAATTGTGGTGCGCGCCGCTTTCGGAGATCGAGCCTTCCTGGACCTCCTGGTCCGTCCCGGTCCCGTCCTTCGATGAAATGCTCGCCGGCGCGCGCGGCGAGACGCGCGAGGGAATGGGGTACAACCCTTCGTTCCTGTACCCGGCGCGCGGAGGGATCGGGGCGCTCCCGGCCCGCCTCGAGGACGGGATCCGGGACCGGATCCGGACGGGGGTCGAGGTCGTCCGGATCGATCCGGCGGGGAAAAGGGCCTGGTCCGCCGCGGGGGAAGAGTTCCGGTACGATGCGATGGTTTCCACCGTTCCGCTGCCGGCGCTTTGCTCCATCTGCAGGGCGGTTCCCTCCGCGGTCCGGGAGGCCGCCCGGGATCTCCGGTGGGTCAAGGTCCTCGCGGTCAACCTGGGCGTGCGCTCGCCGCGCTCCACCTGCGGGCATTGGGCATACGTTCCCGGGAAAGGGTACCGTTTCTACCGCGTCGGCTTCCTGTCGAACGTCTGCCCGTCCGCGGCCCCGGAAGGGTGCGCCTCGATCTGCGCGGAGACGGGATTTGCGTCGGGCGCGGCGGTGGACGTGCCCGGGGAGGTCCGGAAAACGCTATCCGGCCTCCGCGGGATGGGCGTGCTGAGCCGGGGACAGGAGCCCGAGGTCCTGCGGGCCGAGCTGCTCGATCCCGCGTACGTCGTGTACGACCACGCAAGGGCGAAGGCGGTGGAAATCATTCGGAGCCATTTCCGGCGCCGCGGGATCTTCACCGCGGGCCGGTACGGGGCCTGGGTATACAACGGCATGGAGGCATCGATGGCCGACGGCATCCGGGCCGCCGGGGAGGCGATGCGCTTCGCCGGGAGCGGATCGCGATGAATGGCGGCCGGGAGGACGGGCCGGGGTGCCGCGCGCGCGTCGTGCACGTGATCACCCTTCTGGAGTGGGGCGGCGCGCAGGAGAACACGCTTTATACCGTGGGGCATCTCGACCCCGGCAGGTTCGAGTGCGTCCTCGTCGCCGGCCCGGGGGGGATGCTCGATTCCAGGGCGCGGTCCCTGCCGGGCGTCCGGTTCCGGACGGTCCCCGCGCTGGCGAGGGAGGTCCGCCCCGCCAGGGACCTTCGGGCATTCCTGGAGCTGCGCTCCCTGTTCCTGGAAGAGCGCAGGACCGCGGAGGGAAGGCCCCTGATCGTGCACACCCACAGCTCGAAAGCCGGCATCCTCGGCCGGGCGGCGGCGCGGGCCGCCGGCGCCGACCTCATCCTGCACACCATCCACGGGTACGGCTTCAACAACGACCAGCCCGCCGCGGTCAGGGTTTTCTATAAACGCCTGGAGCGGCTGGCCGCCGGCTGGACGGATCTCCTGGTCGCCGTGTCGCGAGAGAACGAGCGGCTGGGAATCAGGGAGCGCATCTTTCCCCCCGGGAAGTGTCGCGTGATCCGGAGCGGTTTCCACACGTCGGGATTTCTCCGGGGGTCCCGGGAGGCCGGCCGGAGGCTGATCGGGGTGGGGGAGAAAGTCCCCCTGGTCGGCACCATCGCGGTCTTCAAGCCGCAGAAGTCCCCGGACGATTTCGTGGAGGTGGCCCGCCGCGTCGCCGCCAGCGTTCCCGAGGCCCGGTTCGTCATGGTGGGGGACGGCGAGCTGCGCGCCGGGACGGAGCGGAAAATCGCCTCCGCCGGGCTTTCGGACCGGTTCCACATGATGGGGTGGCGCCCGGAGATCCCGGACCTCCTGGCGGCTTTCGACGTCTTCCTCCTCACGTCCCGATGGGAGGGGCTGCCCAAGGTGGTGCCGCAGGCGCTGATCTCCGGAACGGCGGTCGTCGCCACCGGCGTCGATGGAACGAGGGAGGTCGTCGACGAAGGGCGCGACGGCTTCCTCGCGGAGCCCGGGGACGTGGAAACGATGGCGGAAAAGGTAGTCGCCCTCCTTTCGGGGGGGCGGCTTCCTGGAGTCGCGGGGAAACGGGAGCGGCTCCTTGAGGAATTCGACCAGGACGGGATGGTTCGCGCGCAGGAACGGCTGTACGCGGAGCTGCTCGGCCGGAAAGGTCTGCCGGGATGGGCACGTTGATCCTGCTCGCTGCCCTCGCGGGCGGATGCGTCGGGAGCTTCCTGAACGTCGTCATCCACAGGCTGCCGCGCGGGGAATCCGTCGTTTCCCCCCGGTCCCGTTGTCCCTCCTGCGGCCGCATGATCCGAAGCTGGGAGAACATCCCCGTGCTCAGCTACCTGGCGCTGCGGGGGAAGTGCGCCGGGTGCGGGGGGGCGATCTCCTTCCGGTATCCCGCCGTCGAGCTGCTGACGGCGGCCGGGTACGCCGCGATCGCATGGCATGCGGGCATCGGGTGGCAGGCCGTCCGCGACCTGGTCTTCTTCTCGCTGCTCGTGCCGATCGCCTTCATCGACATCGACCACAGGATCATCCCGGACGAGCTGTCGCTGGGAGGTCTCGCCGCGGGGATCCTCCTTTCCTTCCTTCCCGGCGGGGACTGGAAAGGGAGCCTGGGAGGAGGGCTGCTGGGCGGGGGAATACTGTACGGCACCGCGTTCCTATATGAAAAGGCAAGAGGGATCGAAGGGATGGGCGGAGGCGACATCAAGCTGATCGCGATGATCGGAGCGTTCCTCGGCTGGCGGGGCGCGGTCGCCACGATCTTCGCCGGCTCGCTCCTCGGCGCGCTGGGCGGCCTGGCGGCGATGCGCAAAGGGGGCGAGGGGCTGAAGACGGCGATCCCGTTCGGCCCCTATCTTTGCGTCTCCGCGCTGCTGGCAAGGTATCTCGGCGGCTGGTTCTGGGGGACGATCCTCCCTTGAAAACGGGAAAGGCATGAAGCGCCCGGAAGCCGTCGCGCATCTCGACGCGCAGGCCCCCTTTTCCGACGAATGGAAGAGGAAGAACCGGTATTACCACGAATCGGTCGAGCGGATCGTCCGGTTCCACGTTCCGGCGGGGGCATCCGTCCTGGAGATCGGATGCGGGACAGGCGACCTGCTGGCCGCGCTTCGCCCGGGTCGCGGGGTCGGAATCGATATCAGCCCGAAGGCGGTGGAGATCGCCCGGTCGAAATACCCCGGCCTTTCATTTTTCGAGTGCGATGCGGAGGAACTCGAGCTTCCCGGGACCTTCGACTACATCATCCTCTCGGACGTCATCGGCGACCTGGACGACGTGCAGCGCGTTTTCGAGAGGCTGAACCCGATGTGCCACCGGCGGACCCGGCTGATCCTCACGTACTTCAATTATCTCTGGGCGCCCGTTCTGCGTCTCGGCGAGCGCCTGGGGATGAAGAGGCCGCAGGCCGAGCAGAACTGGCTCGCCCTGTCGGATATCGAGAACCTGCTTTCCCTGGCGGGCTTCCAGACGATCACGAAGGGGTACAGGGTCCTCCTTCCCGTCCGGGTGCCTTTCCTTTCCGCGCTGTGCAACCGGGTCCTCGCGAACCTCCCGTTGATAAAACATCTCTGCCTCGTGCAGATCATCGCGGCCCGCCCTTCGCCCGCGCCGATCCGGGAGGAGTCGCTTTCCTGCTCGGTGGTGGTGCCCGCCCGCAACGAGAAGGAGAACATCGAGGACGCGGTGCGCCGCATCCCCGCGATGGGATCGCGGACCGAGATCATCTTCGTGGAGGGGAATTCCGGAGACGGGACCTTCGAGGAGATCGAGAGGGTGATCGCGGCCTGCCCGGAACGGGAGATCCGACTGATCCGGCAGGGAGAGGGTATCGGAAAAGGAGACGCGGTCCGGAAGGGATTCGCCGCCGCGAAAGGGGACGTGCTGATGATTCTCGATGCCGATCTGACCGTCCCTCCGGAGGAGCTGCCGAAGTTTTTCCAGGCGGTCTGCTCGGGGCGCGGGGAGTTCGTCCACGGGTCGAGACTGATCTACCCGATGGAGAAGGAGGCGATGCGGTTCCTGAACACCCTGGGCAACAAGTTCTTCAGCATGGCGTTCACGTGGCTGCTGGACCAGCGATTCACGGACACGCTGTGCGGGACGAAGGTGCTGCCCCGGAAGGATTACGAGAGGATCGCCGCCGGAAGGTCGTACTTCGGCGATTTCGATCCCTTCGGCGATTTCGACCTCATTTTCGGGGCGGCGAAGCTCGACATGAAGATTCTCGAAATTCCCGTCCGGTACCGGGAGCGGACCTACGGCACCACCCAGATCTCCCGGTTCCGGCACGGCTGGCTGCTGTTCCGCATGTGCTTTTTCGCGCTGCGCCGGATCAAGTTCGTATGAGGGGCGGGGCGGAGGGCCGGGCGAAGCGGGAGATCGACCACGGGCGGATGCTGGCCGGGGGCGACCCGGTCCTGACGTGGGGATGGGGGACCCCCGCGGGACGTCTTCGCGCGGCCCGGCGGGCGGAACTCATCGTCGCCGGCGCCTGTCTCGGGCCCGAAACGCGGGCGCTGGAGATCGGATGCGGCACGGGGATGTTCACCGAGATGTTCGCCCGGTCCGGAAGCGCGATCCTCGCGGTGGACATCTCCTCCGACCTGCTGGAGCGGGCCTGGGCGAGGGGGCTCCCGTCGGAGCGGGTGCGCTTTCTCGAGAGGAGGTTCGAGGAATGCGAGGTGGAGGGACCGTTCGACGCGGTGATCGGGTCGTCGGTCCTGCACCATCTCGACATGCGCCGGGCGCTTCCCCGGATCGTTTCCCTCCTCGCGCCCGGCGGGCGAATGTGCTTCGCGGAGCCGAACTATTTGAACCCGCAGGTTTTCGCGGAGCGGATCCCTTTCCTGCGGAGATGGATGCGCCACATCTCTCCGGATGAAACCGCCTTCGTCCGTTTCCTCCTTGCCGGGACGCTCCGGCGCGCGGGGCTCGTCGAGGTGGAAATCTCTCCCTTCGACTGGCTCCACCCCGCGACGCCCGGATGCCTCATCGGCGCCGTGGGCGCCGCGGGCCGCCTCCTGGAAAAGACGCCTCTCCTTCGGGAGTTCGCGGGCTCGCTTCTCATCAGCGGCCGGCGTCCGGGCTGACCCCGGGGATCGCCCCGCCGCCTCGCAGCAGCGCGATGCCGACCAGCAGCGGGTACACCGCGAGCCCGTAGCGGGGATCTCCCCAGGCGATCGCGTGCTGCCACCAATAGGCCCAATAGAGCAGGATGGGAAAGAACGTGGCCGGGGAACCTCTTCCGCGAATGGATTGCGCGCTCCGGAGCAGGAGCAGAAGGTAGAGCGGGACATGGAAGAGTAGCGCCAGGATCCAGAACGAGGGGGGATGCTCGCCGGGGCGCGCGAGCCCCCGGGAGATCCACCAGTCCCGGGGGGGGGCGGCGAAATGGACCGCGTTCCGCAGGACGCGGTGCCCGAGAAAATACGCCGGGCGGTCGAGGACGTAATTCCACAGAAGCGCTTTCCTCTCGTTCTCGGCCAGTCCCTTCCGGTACACCTCCGCGGCGAATTCGGATCCCGGGGGCTCTCCCGGGAGTTCCGCATGCGACACGTTCCACTCCAGCAGCCCTTCCCCCTGCCCGTTCACCGGGATGAAGCGTTCGAAGCGCAGGTAGTTCCTGGCCGTCCAGGGAGCGATGACCGCCGAGAAGCAGATCAATAGCGCCAGCGCCTCCGCGCCGCGCAGCCTCCCCCGCAGCGGCTTCGGGAGCAGCCGCGTCGCGAGGAGCAGGAACGGGGCGAACCAGGCCACCGCCTTTGCGAGCGTGCAGAGCCCCCAGGCGGCGCCGGCGAGCGCCGCCCGGCCCCTGGAGGGGCTCCGGAGGAGCCGCACCGACAGCCACGCCGCGAGCGTGGTGAGCAGGAGGAGCGTCGGCTCCTGGAGCACGAAGACCACCCTCGTCACGAGAAGCGGGTTCACCGCGAGGAACAGGGCGCCTGCCGCCGCCCGGAAAGTGGAGGAGGTGAGCTCGAGAAAAAGGAGGAACGCGATCCCGACGGCGGCCGCGTGCGCCAGCGACTGGAAGACGGCCGAGGAGAGCGCGGAGGAGCTCCCGGTGACGCGGAACCATCCACCCAGCGATGCCGGAAAAAGGGGAGGGCGGTACACCGCGGGCGCCGTTCCGTCCATCGTGAACCCGTCGCCCGCCGCGATGTTCCGGGCCAGGGCCAGGTATTCCGCCGCGTCGTTCTCGACCTCGGGGAACGGGAACGCCGTCGCGAAGAGGAGGGCGGAAAGGAGCGCGGTGGCGGAGATCGCGGCGGCCCAGAATACCCGGCCGGGGCATCTGCGTCCGCCGGAACTTCCGGTCGTCGTCTGCGGTCGACCCGGCATGATCGAAGAGTATATACCCTTGCGGGATTCCCGCGCCGCGCGTTACGCGGGGCAGGAGTCGGCCGGGGGAAGCATCACTTGAACACGGAATTGTCGCACTGGACCGGCGCCCCGTCCTTGACGATGGTCCAGCAGTCGCCCGCCATCAGGCCGACGCCGATCGCGGTTCCGGAATAGTTCAGCCCGGTGTTGTCGACCGTGACGGAAACCTTGTAGTAGTCGTACTTGGTCGGGTTGAAATCGAGCTGGCCCAGGTCTTCGGTGTATCGGCTGTTGTTGCTGAAGTAGACGGTTTCCGTCCGGGACAGGTGCTGGAGAACGGTCTTCGCCTGCGTCATTCGCGCCTTGTTGATCACGAATCGATACGAGTACGCGGCCATTGCGGAAAGGATGCCGATGATCATTACGACGAGCACCAGCTCAAGGAGGGTGAAGCCGTTCCGGCGGCGGCGCGTGTTCGCCTGCCGGCCCGGGGAGCGCTTGGCAGGGCGTCCGTCGTCTCTCAACTGGGGGTCCCGGGGGGCGGGACGCCGTCGCGATGTTGCCGTTTTCCCGGTTCCGGGTTGCCGATCTTGTTCGCAAGGAGCTCCACCAGGGCGGCCGTCTCCTGGAGGTAGTCCCCCTTGCGGACCTTCAGGACCTCGGGCTTCCTGTCCTCGAGAAGCGCCCGGAGGATCGAGTTGATGCGGTACACCGGGCCGGCGATCCGGTGGCTGAAGTAGAGCGAATAGAGGAACACTCCCGCGAAGCAGAGGAGCATTGCGGGCCAGAGGCGTTCGTGGAGGGTAAGGAACTCGGCGGACGCGGGCTCCAGCGCCTCCAGGTTGTCCGTCGTGGCCAGGACGTAAAAAGAAGGGGCGAAGGCGAGGGCGACCCCCACCGCCAGCATCGCCGACAGAACCAGGAGAAGCCGGGAGGCGATCCCGAACTGAAACCTCCTGTCCACGACCTTCGAGCGGCGACGGTTCGCCAAGGAGCTCAAAAGTTCCCCCGGATGCCGTTTGCAAAATTCTACGAAATGTGCCGGGTGAGTCAATGGAAGTTTTCCCGGTGCCGTTACCGGTAACCGCTACCAGCGGCCGGATGCCGCATCGGCGGCGAGTTCCAGGTATCGGTCGACCATGCGGCGCGCGTCGAAGCGCCGTTCCGCGGCAAGGCGTCCGGCGGATGCCGTGTCATTGTAGGCCGCAGCGTCCCTGAGCAGCCGGACGGTCCGGTCCGCAAGGGTGGCGACGTCGCCGTTCGGCACGAGGATTCCGCCCTCGCGGTCCCCCAGCAGCTCCCTGAGCCCCGGAACGTCCATTCCCAGCACGGGCAGGCCGGTCGCCATGGCTTCGGCGGCGGCGAGGCCGAACCCCTCGCTTTTCGCCACGTGCCAGCACGCGTGGCACCGCGCGAGGACTTCCGGGAGGTCCTCCCTGTACCCGAGGAATTCCACCGAATCCCGCAGGTGGAGCTCCCTGCAGAGGGATTCGAGGACGGGCCGCATCGGCCCGTCTCCCGCGAATACGAGCCGCGCGCCGGGGAGCTCCCGAAGGAGAAGGGAGAACGCCCGGATCGCCAGCTCCGGGCGCTTGAAGGGGATGAGGGATCCCGTCACGGCGATCCGGGGCGCGTCGATCGCCTCGCGCCGGGCGAAGGAGAAGGTTTGCAGGTCCACCCCGTTTTCGACGCAGCGGAACCGGTTTCCCGGGCAATCGAGGTAACCGGAAGAGTCCTCTTCCATGTGCCGGGCGACGAGGATCCCCCGCCGGCCGAGCCGGCCGAAGGCCCAGCGGGCTACGGCCCTGCGCCACGCCTCCTTGAGCGGGTTTCCCGAGGAGGCGTCCCAGTAGCAGTGGATGACCTGCACGGAAGGGACCTTCAACCGGGCCCATCCCGCGACGATGGCGACGTCCGGGGTGTGGACGAACAGGATGTCGGGTTTCCACTCCCTCGCGATCCCGCGGAGCCGGGCGGAAGCGGGGGGGACGTACAGCGGCCAGTGGTACTGGTCCGGGGCGAGGAGAATGCGCGTTTCGACCGATGCGTATCGCGGTTCCCCGAAGGCGTTGGAATCCAGGAGCATCGCCACGAGCGATCGGTGCCCCAGGGTTTTGAAACCCCGGTCGAGCTCGAGAACGATCCGCTCGGCGCCCCCGCGGTCGAGGGAGTGCACCAGCTGCAGGATGCGCATCGCGTCCGTCACCTTGCGCCCCGGATCCGCCTCCGGATCCGCGTGGCCAGGTTCTCCGGGTCGGAGAGGGCATGGGCCACCCGGGGGAGGAAAGTGGCGAGGGGCCGTTCGCAGACGGCGAAGTACCGGTCGGCCAGGACGGCTTTCGCCCCGTCCCACGGCGCGCCGGAGCGCGCGTGCGTCCTGTAGAGCGAGAGGGCGTGCTCGGCCGCCTGGAGGTACCCGCGCCGTTTCAGCCGCACCGCCGCCCGGAACAGGAAGCGGGGGAGGGAGGGGTCCTCCTGCCGCGACAGGTCCCGTGCGATCTCGCTCAGCCATGCGATGAAGTTCGAGTTCCCTTCGGAGAGGCATGTCGCGGGCATCGAGCGCGTCCCCTGGCCGGCGTGTACCCGGGAGCGCAGCAGGATCTCGGGGACGTGCACGAAGGGGTAGATGCGGGACATGCGGAACCAGAGGTCGTAGTCCTGCGAGACCTTGAGCCTCTCGTCGAACAGGCCGACCCGGTCGAAGCACCGGCGGGGAAGGAGGACCGTGCAGCCGTTCACGGGGATGTCCGTGACCAGGAGCATCCGGAACTGCGGGGCGCGCAGCCGCCCGGCCCGGAACACCTCGATGCGGCGGGAGGACTCGTCGATCACCTCGTAATCGGAGTAGGCGATCGCGTCGTCGCCGCGGGCCGCCAGCGCGGCCGCCTCCCGCTCCACCTTGCGGGGGAGGTAGACGTCGTCGTGGCTCAGCCAGGAGAAATACTCCCCGCGCATCTCCCGGATGCCGAGGTTCAGCGCGGACGCGACGCCTCCGTTCTCCTTGCGGAAGTAGCGGATCCGGTTCCCGTAAGAGAGGGCGATCTCCTCGGTCTTCCCGCCGTCCGAGGAGCCGTCGTTCACGACGATCACTTCGATGCCGCCGTAGCTCTGCGCGAGAGCGCTGTCCACCGCCTCCCGAAGGAAATCCGACCCGTTGTAGACGGGGATGACGATGGAAACGGCCGTACTCAGCTGCGCGCCCTCGCCTGCTTGTAGAAGTCGATCGCCATCGGGCGAATCCGCTCCCGGTCCAGGCGCTCTTCGGCGACCTGGAGGTTCTCCTCCGCCGCGCGGTCGACGAGCGCGTCGTCCGAAAGCGTCCTCCGGACCGCCGCCTCCACGATCTCGGGATCGTCCGGAGGGACGAGGAGCCCGGTTCGCCCGTCCTCGATCCACTCGTCGGCGCAGGCGGTCCAGGACTGGATCGGGAAGGAGCCCATCACCATCGACTCCAGGAGGGAAGTGCTGATGGCGTCGCCCGTGCTCAGCCCGATCGAGATCCTCGCCCTGCCGTGACGGGAGAGGATCTCGGCGTGAGGGGTGTCCTTCGGGAGGAGCGTCACCCGGACCCCCGTGGAGCGCCCGAACAGCTCCGCCGCGACCGCCACGTCGGGCGAGGCGGAGTAGATCCAAACTTCATACTCCCCGAGGAGATCGGCGCACCGCTCCAGCGCCCGCAGGCCCGTCAGGGCGCGCCCGCCCCAGTGCTGGTAGCCTTTCAGCATGATCCCCCGGCGCGAGGAGGAGGGCCCCGGGCTCTTCAGGGAGGCCGTCATTCCCAGGTCGAAGCCGCCCGCGTTCGGGAACACGGGAAGCACCGTGCCGGCGAAGCCGAAGGACCTGGCCAGCGCGACGTCGCGCCGGCATTCGCAGGAATAGAAGTCGCACGATTCGAGGACCTTGCGGATCCTAGGCGCGTGCTCGGCCAGCCTCCCGAACAGGTAGATGTCGCTGCCCCAGTTCGTCACGATCCACGGAGGGAAAGGTTTCCTCGCCCGTTTCTTCGCTTCGAGGGCCAGATATCCCGCATGTTGGATCTCTAGGGAGTGGACCACGTCGGGCGAAAGGCGGTCGATGAGCCGGGCGAGCCGTTCCGGGCGGCGGTCTTCTCCCGCCATCTTTTGGATCCTGCGGTGCCAGACATCCGCCATCCGCCAGGGGAGAGAGACGCCGCGGAACCGCACTCCTGCCGCGGTTTCACCTGGGTTACGGAAGCCCGTGTGGTGCAGCGTTACTTTTCGGAGGCCCTGGTGGATATCGGTCCAGGAATCGGTGCTAGGGCAGAGGTGCAGGTCCCATCCCTCGTCCGCGATCTGGTCGACCCAGCGAGCCGTGTGGACGCTGTTGGCCATCGCTATCAGTAGGATCCTCATGGCTCCCACTCCAGCAGGGATTCGAAGGATCTCCGTACCCTGCCCAGGTCAAAATCCCTTTCCGCCGCCATTCGAGCAGCGGTGGAGACCCTGTCCCGCAGTGCCCGGTCCGTCCGGAGGAGCTCGATGGATGTCGCCAGCTCCCTCGGCTCTTCCCGGTCCGCGACGACGCCGCACCCGTTGGTCCGGAAGTACCACGTGAGGAAACAATCCGGCGGCGCATGCAGCAGGATGGGCCGGCCCACGGAGAGGTACTCGCCGGTCTTCCCGGGAGCGGATGTCCTGATGACCTCCGGGATCGGCGAGCGGAAGGAGAGCGGCAGGAAAAGGATATCCGCCTGCCGGAGGATGGCGGCCACTTCGGACTGGGGAACGTGCGGATGGCGGGTCACCGCCGGTCCGTCGATGCCTTGGCTCTTCAGCTCCGCCCCGGACTGCGCGGTATAGATGTGGAGCCGTGCCTCGGCGTTTCCGGGGCGCGAGATCGCGGTGATCAGGTTGCGAAAGGCGTCGGCCTGGGCGTGGTACACGGCACCAGTGTAAACGATGTGGATCTCACCAGCGCCGAAAACCCGCTTCGCTCCGTCCAGCGCGGCCAGGTCCGGAAGGAGACACGGATTTCGGACGATGACGCCCGGCGCCCCACAACGCTTGGCGTATTCATCGCGCGCGAACTCGTTCGGGACGATCACGGCGCGGGCCTCGCGCAGCGCGGAGGGCTCGAAGCGCGCGGCGACCCGGCGTGCCGGCCCGGTCCACTGAAAAACGTAATCGTCGAAGAGGTACGGAACGAAGGGGATTCCCGTCCTTCGGGCGGCGAGGGCGGCTGCCGGCAGGTCGTAAAGGTCTCCGGTGCAGGCGACCAGGAGCCCGCACCTCTCGCGGCGCACGATGTCCGCGATCTGCCTTGACCGGTCCCTCACGGCGGTCCATGCATCGAGATGTTCCGTCAGCTGGCGGATCCCGGGGATCCTCGAAAACGCGAGCCGCCGGTGGGGCGAAAGGTGGTAATACCGAACGGGCAGCTTCGCCGAGGCGGAAGCTGCCGCTTCTCCGGGGGAGCCGTAGTTTTCGCGGGAGATCAGGAAATACCTCTCCGGAGGGATGCCGGACAACAGGCGGTAGAGAACCACCGCCTGCCCGGAAGGGGAGGGAGGCAACACGTGGGATACGATGCCCAGTCGCATGTTCCGGGTGCCGGCGGGTATCATCCCTTCCTCGCATTCTCGCGCACGAGCTGCCTTATCCGCTCCCCGGTCTTCCTGCTGTCCGCCTCCCGTTCGACCAGGGTCCGGTTCCTGCGGGCGAATTCCCCGATCCGGACGGGCGGCGCGGCCAGGATCCCGTTGATCCTGTCGGCCAGGGCGGCGGCGTCCCTCGGCGGCACCCGATAGCCGTTCGCTCCGTCCTCCACCCATTCCCGAAGCTGCGGGATATCCCCGATGACCACGGGAGTGCCGCATGCCATGGCCTCCAGCATGCAATTCGGAAGCGAATCGTTCGAGGAGACCGAGACCATGACGTCGGAAGCGCGGTAATAGTCGGGCATCTCTTCCCAGGGGACCTGGCCATCCCTCCGGAGGTGCCGCTCCACACCGAGGGCCTGGGCCCTTTCTAGATGTTTCTCCCATTCTTCCGAGCCGGCGTCCGACACGAACAGGAAGAGCGTGTCGGGGTTTGCGCCCAACACCTCCGGCATGCTCTCCACGATGACATCGCTGTTCAGGTATCCTCCGAGGCCCCGCGGGCAGAAGACCACCTTGCCTGCGGTGATCCGAAGCCTCGCTCGCGCAGCCCCCTTCGGGCCGGGTGCAAACCGCTCCAGGTCCACGCCCGGGTACCGGACGAGGTGGATCTTGCGCCCGTCGGCCCCGATGTCCAGAAGCGCCCGCCGGACATGCTCCGAGTTGACTGTCATCGCGGACGCGAGGGCGGCACCGCGGCAAACGATCCCGCGCTTGATCGTCCGGTCGATGCCGTCCCACTGCGCCCACCACGTCGCGTCGCCGTTCCAGAACGTGACGATGACCGGGTATTTCCGAGGAAGATGGTACGCGAGATGGCACGGGTAGAGCAGGGTCTGCAGGAAGACGACATGCGGGTCGAATTTCGAGACGGCATCCCGCAGGATCCCGATGTCCGCGCGTGCGATCGCGACGTCGAAGAGCACGTCGAGAGTGTTGGCAGCCGAGCGGAACGTGGCGACGTCCCGGATCCCGATCCGGAGGAAAAATGGCAGCAGCAGGGAAAAGGCGAAGAATTTCTCTTTGAGGCGCGGCAGGAGCCCGCGGAGCCCTCGCCGGGGGGCGACGCCTCGGATCTTCTCCAGCGCCGCCAGGGTTTCCCCGCGGATATCCTTCCGAGCGTCCTCGCCGGACAGGATGATGTTCTTCGCACCGGGGAAGCGGTAGTCGTGGTTGGAGACGACGGCCACCTCGAACCCCGGATCCTCGAGGAATACCCGTATGCGCCGGACGGCGTGGATCGAATAGCCCCAGGTCACGAAGAGGATCCTGACCGGCTTACCGGCCCTCCCCCCTGGGTTTGGGGCGCCGTCCGTCATCGCGCGTTGTTCCGTCGGGAGCAGAGCAGGATGCGGCGGTCCGTCCGGTGAGAATCCACCTCTTTCGTAACCGTGAAGAAGGCTTCCACCGCCGCCCGGCACTCCGTCTTGATCTCGAAGATCGCCTGCCTGCAACGCATCCTGGAGAGCGCCTTTTCCGGGTCCCGGAAATGGTGGAGCACGTTGAGGCACAGGATGACGTCGCACTCGGGGAGATCGTCGCCGCCGGTCCATTCCCGGAAGACGATGCGCCCCCCCCGGAGGTCGTTGATCATGCGGGCTACGGTCAGGGCAGCGGCGCTACGGTCGAATCCCTGCACCAGTCCGCCCTCGTCTTCCGCCTTGAAGCTGAAAAACCCGTGGAAGCAGCCAAGATCGAGGACTCTCTTCCCCTTCCAGTCCACGAGGCCCCGGATGCGGTCCCATGTCTTGTGGGATTTCGAGTACCCGACCATGTTCAGGATCTCGATGTCCTGGTACTTCCAGTCATGTTCCTTGCCGAGCCCGGCCAGGTGATCTTCCAGGGGGAAATACCGGAACCGGATCCGCTCGAGCATCTCTTCCAGGGAGGTGTACTCGTTCCGGGAGGAATCGAAGTACTTCACGCGGCGGAACCCCGAAAGCAGCGGAACGTTCTGGGTGAAGAAGCCGCGGTATTTCCGCAGATGGTGTTCCGGGTCGATGGTCAGCGGCAGCTGCGGCCGCAGACCCGTGCGGCGCAGCCAGACCCCCACCCTCTCCCGGAGCCCGATCTTGCGGCTCCCCCGTTCCTCCAAGTCCCGCTTGTCCTGGACCCGCCTGAGCCACGTGTCCCGGTCGGGGCAGTAGGCGCAGATCACGAGGACATCGTTGCGAGCTTCGTATTCCGTGAAGTCGCTCCACTTGCCGTTCTCGTCGATCGGGATCGCGTCGATGACGAACCGCTTCGGCAACCCGGCGAGGATCCTTCGGCTCTGATTCTCCTCCACGCCATACCGGTGGAGCTTGTCGAACGCGATGTACGGGATGCGCCGCTCCTTAGCGAAGCGCGCGGCGAGCCGGCTTTTCCCGCTGCCATACACTCCCGTGACGAAAATCTTGCTGGACTCCTCCAAGCCGCTTACCTCTTGTATATCGGGATCGAGTACCGGGAGCCGAGTTTCAAGGCAGCCCGAGGGCTGCCTCGATATATTCCAATGTGCGCTCGCACATCCGCACGGGATCGAATTCCGTTTCCACCCTCCGCCTCATGGAGGCACCTATGGAGGAACGCATTCCGGCATCGTTCATCAATGCCAGGATCCGGTCGGCCAGTCCTTGCGGATCGGCGGGAGGCGCGAGGAAAGGGAACCCCTCCGGCCCGACTGCTTCCCGGATTCCCGGTATGTCCGTCGCCGCGACGGGGAGGGACGCCGCCATGGCCTCGAGGACCGAGTTCGGGCAACCTTCCATATTCGAACAGTGGACGCACAGGTCCGACGCGGAAAGCAGCCCGGCCACGTCCTCGATCTCCCCGAGGAACCGGACGTGTCCGCAAAGATCGAGATCGAAGGCAATCTTCTTCAGGGCAGGTTCCCGGTAATCGGATCGGCCGGCAAGAAACAAGACGGCGCGGGGCCCGCTTCCGGCGTTTCGGTCGACCACTTTCCTCCATGCGGCGAGAGCCGTCGGGTGGTCTTTGTATGCTGTCATGCTGGCGACCATGCAGGCGACGAAGACATCGTCCTCCAGTCCAAGCCGCTTGCGCCATTCGGCACGCCGGTCCCCGGAGGCGGCCAACGGGACCCCGTTCGGGATCACGGCAATTTTATGAGGAGAGATTCCGTAGGTCTCCATCAGGAAATTCCTGCCGTGGAGCGAATTGGACACAAAGCAGGAGGCTTGTCGCGCGGCCGTCCGGTGGGTCCTGCTCCTGTCGAGGTCGTGCCCCTCGTTCCGCTGGTTCCAGACGAGAAGGCTGGCGCCCGTGAATTTCCATGCAAATCCGCATAGCACGTTGGGAAACCAGTTGTAGGAAAGCAGGACATCGGGTTTCTGCCGCCGGAGTCTCCATGCGAATCTCGCGATCTCCATGATCCGGCCGGCTTTCCCGGGAGGCCATGCCACCGGGAGGGTCTGCCAGGGGATGCCGTTTTCGTCGCAGAGCCGGGAGAACCTCCCCTGCCCGGGGGAGAGCCCGACGATCCGGACGTCCGCCCCCGCTGCTTCGCGAAGGTGGACAGCCAGCCGGAGGGCCTGGCGCTCCGTCCCCCCGAGTTCCAATGTTCGGAAGATGAAGAGGACACGCCGACCCGAGAGCATCCGGCCCCGCTCACCCCGCCCGTTATCTTCGGAATGCACCGCGGACTCCTTCATCCGGCCGGGGCCTTGTTCTGACGGAACCATTCTTCAAGGAATAGGAGAAGCCAGACGGCACCGGTGTTCTTCTCCTCGATCAACCCCGTGACGGCTTCCGTTTCGAAGTAGTCGGAGAGGGTGGATCCTGTTCCGGTAAGCCTTTCGCGTATCTCCGCGTATAGGGCGTTTTTTTCGCCGAACCATTTGTGGAACGGGATGCTGAACCCCCGCTTGGGCCGATCCAGGTAATCCCGAGGATAGTATTTCTCCATCGTTTTTTTCAAGAGCAGTTTCCCGCTCCATTCTCCGTTATCGGACTGCCGGATTTTGAGGGATTCCGGCAAGGTGGCGGCGAATTCGAAGACCTTCCTGTCCAACAGCGGCGTTCGGACCTCGAGCCCCGTCATCATGCTCGCGGTGTCGACCTTCGGCAGGATGCAGTTGGGCAGGTAGCTCTTGAAATCCATGTACTGGACCCGGCTTACGCCGTCGAGCCGTTTCGCATCCCGGTACGCATCTTCCAGGACGTCGAGCGGAAGTCGTTCGACGGAACGGTGTTCCGGCTTCCAAAGGACGTGCCTTCGGCTTCCGGGCAGGTAGTTGACCAGCTTCAACCAATCTTCCAGCCGGGAACCCGGTTTCCGCGCGCGGGGGTACCGTTCCGGAAGGATCGCTTCCACCAGCGGTCGGAGTAGCTTTTTCCAGCGGGGGCGGGAATCGGGGGGAAGCGGCGTGAGCAGGTACTTCATCCATTGCCGGTAGGAATGATAACCCGCAAACGTCTCATCTCCCCCGTCCCCGGAAAGGACCATCGGAACGTGTCGCCGGGCCAGGCGGGCTACGTGATAGGTCGGGATCACGGAGCTGTCCCCGAACGGTTCGCCGCAGACCTTGACCAGGGAGGGGAGAATCCCGAGTGCATCGGGTTTGACGATCTCCAGGTGGTGGTCGGTTCCCCACCGTTTCGCGGCGATTGCCGCGAAGGGGGATTCATCGTATTCCTTTTCCTGGAAACCGATGGTGAACGTGCGGACGGGACGATCCATGACCTGGGCCATGTACGCGACTACGGCGCTGGAATCAACCCCTCCGGAGAGGAAAGCCCCGAAGGGAACGTCGGAAACGAGGTGAGCCTTGACGGATTCCCTCAACACGGCGTCCATCTCTTCCAGGGAGGCCGCTTCCGTCCTCCTGTGATCGGGCCGGTAGTGGATCTTCCAGTACTCTTCGGGACCGCTCACCCTGCCGTCGAAGGTTACGCCCATCCGGCAGGCGGCAGGGAGCTTCCGCACATGCCGAAAGACGGAACGGGGGGCCGGGATGTATTGGAGCCACAGGTATTGGTCGATCGCCTGGAGGTCGAGATCCAGACGGACGCTCCGAAGTTTGTGGAACGCCTGCAATTCCGAGGCGAAGGCGAACCGGTTTCCGTCGTGGTAGAAGCAGAGCGGCTTGATGCCGAAATGGTCCCGGGCGAGGAAGACCCGACGCTTGCGCAGGTCGACGATTCCGAACGCGAACATCCCGCGGAAGCGATTCACGCAATCGTCGCCCCATTGCTCATACGCATGGAGCACGGCCTCGGTATCGGACCGCGTGCGGAATCGGTGTCCCTTCTTTTCGAGTTCCCCCCGCAATTCGAGGAAGTTGTAGATTTCCCCGTTGCAGGTGATCCAGACCGTCCCGTCCTCGTTGCCCATCGGCTGGCGCCCGCCCGCCGGATCGATGATGGAGAGCCGCCTGTGACCGATCCCCACGTTCCCATCGACCCGGAGGCCTTCTCCGTCCGGTCCGCGATGAGCCATCGCACGGACCATGGCGGAGAGTTCCTCTTCAAGAACCGGACTGCCGTCCAAGTGCAGGATACCCGCGATTCCGCACACGTCCGGTCACTTCCCCCGCGTCCATGGATTGGGGTGCGAGAAGCGATCCGACCGGCGTCGTTTGGCCGGCGCATCGCATGCCTGCCGCCGGTCAGGGATCATCGTCTCGAGATTTCCCACTCGCAGTCTTCTATGTATGTGCAGTTACCCTGGGCCCAGGGGAAATCCCGGTGTCGCCCGTACATGACGACCTCGAACGGGCAGATGTCCTCGATCTTCAGGACGTTCTTTTTTCCGAGGCGCTCCGAGAAGTGGACCGTGAGGGTATAGCGCCCCATGAAAAGGCGGAGTTTCGGGATCCTGCACAGGAGGTGGAACACCCCGGCTTCGCGGCACAAGGGACGTTCGGAGTCGTACAGCCAGAGGTTCAGGTATGCCTGCCGGAACGGATTGAATGCCTGGAACGCGACCGACGCCCGTTCTAGGGCCACCGGGGTCGTTATCTCGATGCGGACCTCCATCGGCTTTCCGTTGATCTGGACGTGGTTGGGTTCCGACGTAACCAATTCCACACGGGTGATCCGGGGCGCGTCGGGAGAGGGGGCCGAGACGTAAGCGCTCCCCCCGCTTTCGGTCGTTTCGAGATACCTCGGGATCGCGCTTCCGGTGGCCCCGTCGAACACCATGCGCCCCTCGGACAGCACGATGCACCGGCTGGTCAAGGTGGAAACGGCCTGCATGTTGTGGCTGACGAATAGAACCGTCCTGCCCTCGTCCTGTACCCGTTTCAGCTTTCCGAGACATTTCTGCTGGAACTCCGCATCCCCGACGGCCAGGACCTCGTCCACGATGAGGATCTCCGGCTCGAGGTGGGCGGCCACAGCGAAGGCCAGGCGGACGTACATGCCGGAAGAGTACCTTTTCACCGGCGTGTCGATGAACCGCTCGATTTCGGAGAAGGCGACGATCTCGTCGAACCTGCTCCCGATCTCACGGCGGCTCATCCCGAGCAGGGAGCCGTTCAGGAAAATGTTCTCGCGCCCCGAGAGCTCGGGGTGGAAGCCCGTCCCCACCTCGAGAAGGCTGCTCACGCGGCCCCACAGCTCCGCCCGGCCCGACGTCGGCTCGGTGATCCTCGACAGGATCTTGAGGAGGGTGGACTTCCCCGCTCCGTTCCTGCCGATGATGCCCACCGTCTCGCCGGGAGCCACCTCGAAGCTGACGTCCTTGAGCGCCCAGAACCACTCCGCGGCGCGCTTCCCGGGATGCCGGTTCCGGAGAGACGAAGGGCGAAGCAGGGATGAAAGCAGCTCGCGGACGCTGTCGGCGCGGTGATCGCCGCCGAGGCGGTATTCCTTCGACAGGTTTTCAACCCGGATCGCCGGCATTCCCTCTCCTTGGGGTCGTCGATCTCGCGCCGGATCCGCTAGATGACATCGGCAAAGCGGCGCTCCGTCTTTCCGAAGTAGGCGACGCCGATCGCCATCGCCGCAATCGAGAGCAAGACCGATAACGCCATAGGGCCCGGCTCGAAGGGTTTGCCCAGGAACGCGGCGCGGAACCCCTCGGTCAGCCCCGCCATCGGGTTCAGGTAGAGGACCCAGCGCCATTGTTCCGGGAACAGGCTTGCGGGGTAGACGACGGGGGTCGCGTACATCCAGACCTGGAGCAGGTACGCCATGAGCCCTACGAAATCCCTGTAGCTGACGATCAGCGCGGAGAACAGGGCTCCGACGCCAATCGCCAGGGAGAAGACGAGCAGCAGCAGAACCGGCAGCCAGAAGAGGGACGGAGACCATGCGACGCCGAACAACGGGAGGATGGCCAGGAGGAAGGCTGCCGAAAAGGCGAAATCGACGACGGCGCTGCCGATGGAAGCCATCGGGATGATGAGCCTCGGGAAATAGATCTTTCCGATCAATCCGGCTGAACCCACCAGGGAATTGCCCGACGCCGCGACAGCCGAGGAGAAGAGGGTCCACGGGATCAGGCCCGCCAGCACGAACACGGGGTATGGGTAGCCGTCGGAGGGCACCTTTACGAGGTAACCGAACACGACGGTGAAGATGGCGACGCTCAAGACCGGGCGGAGAATGACCCACACCACCCCCAGCGCGGTCTGTTTGTACCGGACCTTGATGTCCCGCGCCGTCAGGATCCAGAGGAGCTCGCGGTAGTTCCATATTTCCCGGGGATCGAGCGCCTTCCACCCCCTGGATGGCTGGATCGTCGTCTTCCGGGCGCCTTCTCCCGAGATCGGCATTCCCCTCCCTTTATCGCCGTGTTCCGGCCGTTCCTTCCTCCGCCGTATTCTACCAACTACCGTCGGGGGATGGCCTCACGATTATTTCACGATCCCCGGGGGACGCGCCGGTGGCAATCGCCCGGGGAAAATGCTGAAATGTCCGGTGACATGGTAGACGGAAACAGCAGATCCCGGCCCGGGGGCCCGCTTCGCGTCGGTTACGTCCTGCCGAATATGGACGCGGGCGGCGCCGAGGGGCACGTCCTGTCCCTCGCCCGTCTGCTCGACCGTTCCCGCTTCTCTCCGTTTCTGGTGACGACCGCGGGAGGCGGATCGCTGTACGATTCGTTCCGCGCCGTCCTTCCGGTTTCGGTGATCGGCGACCCGCGGCGTGCCCGAGCCGTCCCGCCCTCGAATCCCCTGGTTCACCTGAAGGCCGTCCGGGAGATGGCGTCGATCTTCCGGGCCCGCTCCGCGGACATCGTGCATTGCTACCTCCCCGCCCCGAACATCCTGGGCGCCTTCGCCGCCCGGTGGGCGCGTGTCCCGCGGATCGTCGTCAGCAAGAGGTCGCTGTCCGGCTACAAGAGGAAGCATCCCCTGGTCCGGGGGATGGAATCCTGGGGGAACCGTCTGGCCGACGTCGTCCTCGTCAACTCCGACGCCGTTCGGCGCGACGTCGAGCGGACCGAGAGGCACTGGGATGGGAAGTTCCGGAAGGTTTACAACGGCGTCGCGCCGCTTGCGCCGTGGGACGCCGGCGCGGTCGAGGCGTTCCGCCTCCGGGAGGGGCTGCCCCTCCGGGCGCCGCTGGTCGCGTGCGTGTCCAACTTCTTCCGTTATAAAGGGCACGGGGAGCTGGTGGAGGCCGCGGCTCGCGTCGTCGAGCTTTTCCCCGACGCGCTGTTCCTGCTGGTCGGGCGGGATTCCGGGACGCTCGCGGAGACGAAGGCGTCGGTCCGGGAGCGGGGGATCGGGAGGGCGGTGCGGTTCCTCGGGGGCAGGACGGACGTGCCGGACCTGCTCCGGGCGAGCGACCTGTTCGTCCATCCCTCGAGGGAAGAGGGATTCTCCAACGCCATCCTCGAAGCGATGTCCGCGGGGCTTCCCGTCGTGGCCTTCGACGTCGGAGGGAACGCGGAGGCCGTTGTCCATGGCGAGACCGGCCTTCTGGCCCCGGCGCGCGACTCCGGCGCGCTCGCCAGAGCATTGAAGGAGCTTCTGGGCGATGAGGAGCGGCGGAAGGGGATGGGGGAGGCGGGACGCAGGCGCGCAGCGGAACGCTTCGCGCTGGACCGGATGGTGGCGGAGATGGAGGCGATGTACGGATCGCTGGCGGAGGAGGGCCGTTAGGGGATGTGCGGGATCGCCGGTTTCCTGTCGACGGGAAACGCGCTCCCGGGCGAGCGGCTTCTCCGGGCGATGGGCGAATGCATGCGGAACCGGGGGCCGGACGCCTCCGGGACGTACCTTTCCCCCGACGGGCGGGTCGGGCTGTCGCACCGCCGGCTTTCCATCATCGACCTGTCGGAGACGGGGGCGCAGCCGATGTTCTCCGCCGACGGGTCGATGGTCCTATCCTTCAACGGGGAGGTGTACAACTACAGGGAGCTCCGGGACGAGCTCGCCAGGCGCGGCCACGCCTTCCGGGGAGGGTCGGACACCGAGGTGATGCTGGCCGCCTTCCGGGAGTGGGGCGTGGAAGCGGCGGTCCGGCGCTTCGTCGGGATGTTCGCCTTCGCCCTGTGGGACGCGGGGGCGCGGAAGCTTTACCTGGTGCGGGACCGGATCGGGATCAAGCCGCTGTTCCTCGCGCGCCTGCCGGGCATGTTCCTGTTCTCCTCCACGCTCTCGGGTTTCCTCGAACACGGGGATTTCCCCCGCGAGGTCGACCGGGCGGCCCTGCAGTATTTCCTCGAGTTCCAGTACGTCCCGGCGCCCTTCTCCATCTACCGGAACGTGGAGAAGGTCCTTCCGGGACATATCGTCGAGATCGCCGCGGACGGGACGGTCGCGCAGCGCGTCTACTGGGACCTGTTCGACCACTGGAGGAGGGCGGAGGGGCCCGCCCGGAACGAGGGCGAGTACGAGGAGGAGCTGGCCGCGCTGCTCGATTCCTCCATCCGGTACCGGCTGATCAGCGACGTCCCTCTCGGGGCGTTCCTCTCCGGGGGGATCGATTCGTCGCTGACGGTGGCGCTCATGAGGAAGGCGGCCACGGGGAAGGTGAAGACCTTCTCGATCGGCTTCCGGGAGAGCGGATACGACGAGTCGCCGCACGCGCGGGCCGTCGCGGAGCATTTGGGGACGGAGCACCACGAGAAGATCTGCACGCCGGAGGAGGCGCTGGCGCTGGTCCGACGTATCCCGGACGCGTACGACGAGCCGTTCGCGGATTCCTCGGCCATCCCGACGATGCTGGTCTCGGAGTTCACGAGGGGCCACGTCACCGTGAGCCTCTCCGGCGACGGGGGGGACGAGCTGTTCTGCGGGTACCCGCGGTACGCGTGGGTGCGCCAGGGGAGCCGGGCGCTGGCGATCCCGGGATTCCTGCGCCGGCCGCTCTGTTCCCTCCTTTCCCGCGTGCCGGTCCACAAGGTGCAGCGTGGGGCGGAGAGCATCCTGCACGACGACGCGGCGGAGATGTACTTCCACACGGTGGGGATCTTCGAGCGGCGCCGGCTCGGGGAGATCCTTCCGGAGACCTTCGACGACCGGGGGCTGCGGTATTTCCGGGCCTTCCGGGACCCGCGCGCGGGAGGCATCGTCGAGCGGGCGATGGCCACCGACATCCTGACGTACCTTGTCGACGACATCCTTACGAAGGTCGACCGCGCCTCCATGGCGTACTCGCTGGAAGCGCGGGTCCCGCTGCTCGACCACCGGATCGTGGAGTTCGCGGCGCGGCTCCCCATCGAGTTCAAGGCGCGGGGAGGCGAGACGAAGCGGCTCCTTCGGAAGGTCCTGTACCGACACGTGCCCAGGGAGATCCTGGAGCGGCCGAAGATGGGGTTCGGCATCCCGGTCAACCGGTGGCTGCGGAACGAGCTCAGGCCGCTGCTCGACGAGTACCTGAACCCGGACCGCGTGCGCCGTGAGGGATTCCTGCGGCCCGAGGGGGTCGGTCGGGTCGTGTCGGAGCACCTGTCCGGCCGCAGGGACAACCAGTACCGGCTGTGGGCGCTCCTGGTCTTCGCGATGTGGAGCGAGCGGTATCGTCCCGCGGGATAGTTCCCGGGGCGCGGTTTTGCTATCCTACCCGCTGTGACCTCCCTGTCCAGCGAACCCGTCTCCCGTTGGGCGCGTCTCCGCGCGCCCCTCTCGATACGCGCCGGCGTGCTGATCCAGCTCGCGCTGGTGGCCACCGCGTCGCTCGCGCTGCTGGCAATCTTCGCGCTGAAGGTCATCGAGGTGGCCCTGGAGCGCCGCCACGTCGAGGCGGGCGTGTCGGTCGCGGAGGTGGTCCGGCGCGCGATGGAGAAGGACGTCGACTATTCCGGCAGCCTCTCCCCGTACATAAAGGAGATCACCCTCCTTCCGGAAGGCCCGGCCGAAGGGCGGCCGCTCGTGACGCCCGTCGGGAGGAAAGCCTTCACCCTGCTTCCGATCTACCCCACGGTGGACGTGACGCTGCCGTTCAACGCGCCGCGCGCCGTCGCCGCCGGGAGCGGCGCGCAGCCCCCCCGCGGGATCCGGGTCCGTTTCCATTCTCCGGGGATCGCCGCCGAGGTGCGCACCCTGATGAACGTCACGCTGGTGCTCGCGGTTATCGACGTGGCGGTCCTGGTCCTTTTCGGCGGGTTCCTCCTGAACCGGATCGTGATCGCGCCGATCCGCCGGCTCGCGTCGACTTCGGAGCGGATCGCGGAGGGGGACTACGCGATCCGCGCCGAGGGGGGCGCGGGCAGCGAGGTCGACCAGCTCGCCGCCTCCTTCAACAAGATGGTCGACGGGATCCTCGAGGCCCAGGAGCGCCTGCGCCGCAGCGTCCAGGAGGTGGCGCGGGCGGAGAAGCTGGCCACCGTCGGCCGCCTGGCCGCCGGCGTGGCGCACGAGGTGGGCAGCCCCCTGATGGCGATCCGCGCCTACGGGGAGCATCTCCTGCGGCACAGGCCGGGGGAGAAGGAATCGGAGGAGTGCCTCGGCATGATCGTCGGGGAGACCCGCAAGATCGAGCGGATCGTGCAGGGGCTGCTTTCCGTCGCTTCGCCCGGCGGGGGCAGGGAGGGCGCCACGGACGTCAACGCCGTCGTGCGCGGCACGATCGAGATGGTCTCGTTCCGGAACCTCTTCCGGGAGATCGAGGTCGTTCTGGATTGCGGCGAGGTCCCCAGGGCGGCGATCCTCGAGGACCGTTTCCGGCAGGTCCTGCTGAACCTCGTGCTCAACGCGGTGGACGCCATGGGTGGCGGGGGCCGGCTGACGGTGCGGACGTGGACGATGGAGGACTGGAACCCGGCGGCCGGCAGGGCGCTGCAGCGGAGGGCGACCGATCCTCCCGGGATGGACGCCGCCCCCTTGCGGAGCGGCGCGGGGCTGGCGGGGCGCGGCGTGGCGGTTTCCGTGGCCGACACGGGCGGCGGGATCGAGGCGGCGGACCTTCCCCTGGTCTTCGACCCGTTCTTCACCACGAAGGAGCCCGGGAAGGGGACGGGGCTGGGGCTTTCGGTTTCGAGGACGATCGTCGACGGCGCGGGGGGGGAGATCCGGGTCGAGAGCGAGCCGGGGAAGGGGACGACCTTCACCGTCGTCCTGCCGCCGGCGAGGAAAGAGGGGGAACAGGGGAATGGCTGACCGTATCCTGGTGGTCGACGACGAGGCTTCTTTAAGGGACGCCGTCGGGAGGATCCTCGCCGCGGAAGGATACGAGGTCCGGGAGGCGGAGGACGGCCGCGCGGCGCTGCGGCTCCTCGAGGCGGAGCAGTTCGACTTCATCCTCTGCGACCTGCGGATGCCCGTCATGGGCGGGCTCGAACTGCTCAAGGAGATCACCGCGAAGGGGATCCCCGGGACGGTGATCATGATGTCCGCCTTCGGCACGGTGGACACCGCCGTCGAGGCGATGAAGCTGGGGGCATACGACTACGTTTCCAAGCCCTTCATGAGCGACGAGATCCTCCTGACCCTGCGGAAGGCGTCCGAGCGGGAGCGGCTGCGGACGGAGAACGAGTTCCTGCGCAAGGAGATCGAGAAGGCCGCGCGGCCGGAAGAGCTGCTCTACGCGGACCCCGCGATGGAGGAGGTCCTCCGGACGGCGGAGAAGGTGAAGGACTACGACGCGACGGTCCTCGTGACCGGCGAAAGCGGGACGGGGAAGGAGCTCGTGGCGCGACACCTCCATTTCGGCGGGCGGAGGCGGGGAAAGCCGTTCGTCGCCATCAACTGCGGGGCGATCCCCGAGACGCTGCTGGAAAGCGAGCTGTTCGGCTACCGCAAGGGCGCCTTCACCGAGGCGAAGAAGGACCGGGCGGGACTGATCGAGGAGGCGAACCACGGGACGCTGTTCCTGGACGAGATCGGCGAGCTGCCGCTTTCCCTTCAGATCAAGCTGCTCCGTTTCCTCCAGGACGGGGAGATCCGGAGGGTGGGCGACACGGAAACCCGGCGGGTCGACGTGCGCCTGGTGGCCGCCACGGCGCGCGACCTCGAGGAGGAGGTGTCCGCCGGTCGGTTCCGGGAGGACCTGTTCTACCGCCTGAACGTGATCCGGCTTCACGTGCCCCCCCTGAGGGAACGGCCCGCGGACATCCCGTTCCTGTCGCGTCATTTCCTGGCTTACTACTGCGCGAAGCACGGCAAGGCCGGGATGACCCTTTCCCCGGAGGCGCTCTCGGCCCTGGGGAGCCACGACTGGAGGGGGAACGTCCGGGAGCTGAAGAACCTGATGGAACGGTGCTCCCTTCTCGGCGGCGACCGCGAGATATCGAGGGAAGGCCTCTTGGCGGTGTGGAAGACCAGCGGCGCGGCGGGGCGCGCGCAGGAGGCGGCCCCTTCCCACGGGATCCGGGTTTCCGTCTCCCCCGAGCGGCCGGACCTGAAAAGCGCGGTGCGGGACCTGGAACGGCAGCTGATCCGGATGGCGCTGGAGCGCAGCGGGGGGAGCCGGCCCAAGGCGGCGGAACTCCTCGGGATCAGTCATCCCGCCCTGCTTTATAAGGCGAAGGAGTACGGGATCCTGGGATCATAATTTAGCATAATTATGCGTCAATATATGATAGTTGAAAATATCTTGACAGTTATTATAGGAGGGTTATTATTTTCCTTGAAAACCGATGGATAGATGCCAAGAATAAGAATGCCCACAGGGGTGATGACCTTGGGAACCTCGGAAAAAGAAAAACCTAAAGTTGAGGCGAACAACGTCCGAAAAATCAGAGAAGGGTTATTGATGAGCAAGGCGGAACTGGCACGTCGCGCCAAGCTGTCCGTCTTGACGATCGATCGGGTGGAAAAGGGATTGGCGTGCCGTATGGATACCAAGCGGAAGATCATCCTTTCGCTGGGCCTGAAGCTGTCCGACAGGGACAAGGTGTTCAAGCCTTAAGGCGGAAGGGTGCGGGAGGGACGATGGGTCTGTTCGGCAGCAAGGAAGTGATCGGTCTGGACATCGGATCGAGCTCGATCAAGATGGCCCACGTGAAGGGCGTCGGCGTCGAGAACCGGCTGCGGAAGTTCGGCGTCTTTCCGCTACCCGCGGATTCCATCGTCGACGGAGCCATCATGGACCACGCCGCCGTCGTCGAGGGGATCCAGACCGCGATGCGGGAGCTCAAGGTCCACGAGAAGGAAGTCGCCATCTCCCTTTCGGGCCATTCGGTCATCATCAAGAAGGTGCAGCTCGCCACCACCACGGCCGAGGAGCTCGAGGAATCGATCCAGTGGGAGGTGGAGCAGTACATCCCGTTCGACATCAAGGACGTGAAGATCGACTTCCAGGTGATCGGCCCGCTGAAGGACGACCCGACGAAGATGGACGTCCTCCTGGTCGCCGCGAAGACCGACCTGATCAACGACTACATCTCGGTCGTCAAGGAGGCGGGGCTTGTTCCCCGCATCGTCGACATCGATTCGCTCGCGGCCGGCAACGCCTTCGAGCTGACCCACCCGGTTTCCGACGAGCAGGTGCCGATGGTGGTGAACGTCGGAGCGTCGTTCATGAACATCAACGTCCTCCACGCGGGGGTCCCGCTGTTCACCCGGGACGTGCCCATGGGCGGGGGGATGTACACTTCCGAGATCCAGAAGCAGATGGCGGTGAGCTACGAGACGGCCGAGGAGTACAAGATCGGGAAGAAGGACCCGGGGGAGCGATCCGCCAAGCTCGAAGAGATCATGAAGGTCGTCTCCAACCTGCTCGCGACGGAAGCGCAGAGGTCCTACAACTTCTTCTCCGCGACGTACCCCGACCGCCTGGTGACCAAGGTCTACCTGACGGGCGGGGCCGCGAAATCCACGTTCCTTAAAGAGATCCTTGCGGAAAAGATCGGGGTCGGCGTGGAGATCTTCGATCCGATCCAAGGGTTGTCGGTCGACGAAAAGACCGTCGACCCCGCCGTGGTTTCCCAATTCAACACCTCCGCAACGGTGTCGATCGGGCTGGCGCTGCGGAACCTGGAGGGTCACGGATGATCCGGATCAATCTCATCCGGGGGAAACGGAAGAAGCGTCGCGAGCTCAATGTCGGGTTCGCGTTCCTCCTCGTTCCCCTGGTCGTGCTGCTGGGAACGCTGTACTTCCACACGACGGTCACCGGAAAGATCAAGTCTCTGCAGACGGGCATCCAGCAGGCCAACGCGGAGGTCGAGCGGCTGAAGAAAGAGATCGGCGAGGTGGAGAAGTTCAAGGCCCGGAAGGCCGAGCTCCAGAAAAAGGTGGACATCATCTCCAACCTCCAGAAGAACCGCGTCGGCCCCGTCAGGCACTTCGAGGCGCTGTCGGCGGCCATCCCCGAGAAGTGCTGGATCGACAAGCTCGAGATCCGGGGGGAGAGGATCTCGGTTTCCGGGGTGGCGCTGAACAACAACACGGTCGCCAACTTCATGACGGCCCTGGCACAGACGGGACGCTTCCGGGACGTCGTGCTCGGGTCGGCGGACCAGGCGGCGGTATCGAACACCAAGCTCGTGAAGTACACCCTGACCTTCCAGGCCGTCAACTGACCGGCCGGCCGGGAGAGAGAGGAAACGAATGGCGCCGAAACTGGACGACCTCGCCAAGATTCCCACCAAGCAGAAGGTCCTGCTGGCGGTTCTCTTCTCAGCGATCGTCATCGTCGGGTACTATTACCTCTATTACAGGGAAGCCTCCGTCCAGATCGACACGCTCGAAGCGGAGCTGACCACCCTCCGGGCCAAGATCAAGGAGCAGGAAGTGATCGCGGGGAACCTGCAGTCCTTCCAGGAGGAGGTCAAGAGGCTGGAATCCCGGCTTTCCCTCCTCCTCGAGCAGCTTCCGAACTCCGCGGAGATCCCCTCGCTGCTGAAGAACATTTCGGACCTGGGGAAGGAATCGGGGCTCGAATTCGTGAAGTTCGCCCCTTCCGGGGAAGCGCGCAAGGATTTCTACGCGGAGATCCCCGTGTCGATCGTGGTCAACGGGAGCTACCACTCCTTCGTCCAGTTCGCCGACAAGGTGAGCCACTATCCCCGGATCGTGAACCTGTCGAACATCGTCTTCGCGAATCCCAGGCAGGGCGGCGGAAACGACGTCCGCTCGTCCGTGAGCTGCACGGCGACGACCTATCGCTTCCTGGAAGCGCCGGCCCCGACGGACGCCAAGAAGGATGAAGGCAAGGGGAGGGCAAAATGAGACTCGGTCCCTCGGTTTCCCGGGCGTTCGCCCCGCTCGTCGCCGCCGCATTTCTCCTGGGCGGGGTGTGGGGATGCTCCAAGGAGGAGGCGCCCCCTCCCGGGCCCGTGGTCAAGAAGATCGCCCCGCAGCCCGGGGCCGCGCCTCCCCCGAAAGCCGTCGTCGAGGAGAAGAAGCCGGAAGCCCCGGCCGGGCCGCCCGCCTACGAACCCGAGGGGAAGCGCGACCCGTTCGTTTCGTTCGTCAAGAGCGACGCCCAGAAGGTGAAGGAAGACCAGTCGGCCGTGCCGCCGCTGCAGCGGTACGAGCTGGGCGAACTGAAGATGGTCGGTGTGATCTGGGGCAAGAGCGGGGCTTCGGCCCTCGTCGAGGACGCCGAGGGGAAAGGGTACACGGTGCTCGTTGGAAACCGCATCGGGCGTTCCGGCGGGGTGGTGACGCGGATCACGGACAAGGAGATCACGGTCAAGGAAGAGTTCCCCGGCGCCGGCGGGAAGACGGTGTCGCGGGAGAGCGTGTTGCAGCTCACAACGGCAGGAGGGAACCAATGATTACCCCGTTACGGCTCTCGGGCCGCATCTTTCGGCCCCGCGTCATGCAGGGGATGGCGGCGCTTCTACTC
Organism: uncultured bacterium; assembly: GCA_964612075.1. Lineage (GTDB taxonomy): Bacteria > Desulfobacterota > Deferrimicrobia > Deferrimicrobiales > Deferrimicrobiaceae > UBA2219. The sequence goes on along the minus strand of CAZTFC010000004.1, from coordinate 23,740 downwards.
GCCTGCCTCCTGATCGCGTCGCCTGTTTTCGCCGCGGAGCCTTCCGGCGCCCGGATGAAGGAACTGGTGGTTTCGAAGACCCCGTACAGCACCACGATCCAGGCGGTCGTCGACGGGGCCATCGGGAACTACAACTCCTTCAAGACGAGCGATCCGTTCCGGATCGTGGTCGACATCTGGGGAGTGGCCCAGGGGACGGTCGCTTCCGAGATACCGGTCGACACGCCGCAGGTCAAGGGTGTGAAGGTTTCCTCCCAGGACGGCAAGATCCGCATGGTGGTCGAGACGCCGGGTGACAAGCCGTTGCCGTTCATGGTGAACACCGACAAGGGCGGCTTGGTCCTGTCCGTCGGCGGAGGGTCCGAGGAGAAGGTCACCAGCACGGACCGCCTGAAGGACGAGAAGGCTTTGCCGGCGGGCATTGCCGTCGTGGGCATCGATCTCGAGGACCTGCCGGACGCGTCGAACGTGGTCATCACCACCGCGGGGGAGACTCCGTACCAGGCTTCCCGGGTCGGGGACCGCGTGACGCTGACGTTCCCGGGGGCTTCGATCGAGAAGGCGCTGCTTCGCCAGATCGACGCGGCGAAGTTCGAGATCCCGGTCAGGGCGATCGTCCCCTCGACGGGGAAGAAGGCGGTCTCGGTCGCCGTGACGTTCGCTCCGGGGTCGGCCTACACGGTGGAAAGGAAAGGGAACACCGTCGTCGTATCGTTCGCGAAGGCCCCGGGCGCCGCGGGTTCCGACCTCGTGGCCCGGGCGGTGGCGAGGCCCGAGGGGGCGAAGGAAGAAGCCCCGGCGTACGGCGGCTCCCGGCAGGATGACCAGCAGTGGGGTTTCCTGAGGAGCGCCGGCGGAGACGTCCGGAAGTACAAGGGGCAGCGGATCTCGATGGACTTCAAGGACGCCGAGCTCTCGAACATCTTCCGGATCATCGCCGACGTGAGCAACCTCAACGTCATCACGACGGACGACGTCAAGGGGAAGGTCACCCTCCGCCTGGTCAACGTGCCCTGGGACCAGGCGCTGGACATCATTCTGCGCTCCAAGGGGCTCGGGGCGGTCCAGGAGGGGAACGTCCTGCGGATCGCTCCCACCTCCTCGATCCAGAAGGAGGAGCAGGACCGGCTGAACGCGCAGAAGTCGATCGAGCTTTCGAAGGTCGAGGCGATCGCGCGCGAGGAAGAGGCCCGCACGCTGAGGGAGGGCGTGTTCGACACCATCCCGGTGAGCTATTCCAAGGCGTCCGAGCTCCTGGCCAAGATCAAGCCCCAGGTCTCCAAGTTCGCGAAGTTCGACAGCGACGACCGCACGAACGTGCTGATCATCCGCGACCTGCCGGAGAACATCGAGGCGGTGAAGGAGCTGGTGGCGCGGCTCGACACGGCGACGCCGCAGGTGCTGATCGAGGCGAGGATCGTCGAGGTCGACACGTCCTTCACCCGGGAGCTGGGCGTCCAGTGGGGCGGCAACTACACCGGCAACAAGGGCGGAACGCAGTACGGGATCGGCGGATTGATGAACGAGACCGGCGGGATCAGCACGGACGGCGCGATCAACTCCACGACCACGACCCCGTATTCGGTGACCGCTCCGTCGCCGAACTACGCGGTCAACCTGCCGGCTTCGATCGGGGCCGGTTCGGGCGGCGGCATCGCCTTCGGGATTTTGAGGGACAACCTCCGCCTCGACCTGGCGCTCTCGGCGCTCGAGTCCTCCGGGAAGGCGAAGATCGTCTCCTCGCCGAAGGTGGTCACGGTCGACAACAAGGAGGCGACGATCGAGCAGGGCACGCAGATCCCCTACTCGACCGTTTCGGCCTCCGGCACGAACACCCAGTTCATCGACGCCACCTTGAGCCTCAAGGTGACGCCGCACATCACCCCCGACGGCCGCGTTTCGATGAAGCTCGAGGCGAAGAACGACTCGCAGGGCGAGACGAGCGCCACGGGGCAGCCCGCCATCAACAAGAAGAAGGCCACGACGGAAGTCCTGATCGGCGACGGCGACACCACCGTCATCGGCGGGATCCTCCAGATCTCGCGGACCGAGAACACGTCCGGCCTGCCGTGGCTCTCGAAGATCCCGGTCCTGGGCTACCTGTTCCGGAAGGACACGAACACGGCGAGGAACCGGGAGCTGCTGATCTTCATCACGCCGAAGATCCTGAAGGCGGAGCCGATACAGGCCAAGGCCCTCTGATCCGGGTCGGGGCGAAAGGCTGATCGAAGGGCACCCGGGTGGAAGCTCCGGGTGCCCTTTTCCATTCCGGGGGGAGGCGAAAACAGATCGCGCGACTATCGTTCCGCACCGCAGGCGAGACGCACGGCCCCGCGCTTGTAGCGATCGTCGAGGGGCTGCCGGCCGGCCTCGAGGTCCGCGCGGAGGACGTGGACCGCGAATTGAGCCGGCGGCAGTCCGGGCACGGCCGCGGCGGGCGGATGGAGATCGAGAGGGACCGGGTCGAGATCCTTTCAGGCATACGCTTCGGGAAGACGCTGGGCGGACCCGTCGCGATGATGCTGCGGAACCTCGACTGGGAGAACTGGCGGGAGAAGATGGCGCAGGACGGAGGGGGAGCGGGGATCGAGCCGCTGGACACCGTCCGTCCCGGCCACGCGGACCTGCCGGGCGCGCTGAAATTCGGCCATGCCGACGTGCGCAGCGTCCTGGAGCGGGCTAGCGCCAGGGAGACCGCGGCCAGGGTGATGGCGGGGGCGCTGGCGAAGCGGCTGCTGCGCGAACTCGGCGTGGAGGTCGCGGGGCATGTGATCTCCATCGGCTCGTTCCGCGTACCCCCCGGCGTGGAAGGGAACCCGGAAAGCGCGCTGCGGGCGCAGTCGAGCCCGTTGCGGATGGCGGACGCCGCCGCCGAGGCGGAAGCGATCCGCTGGATCGACGCCCTGAAGGAGGCGGGGACCACCGCCGGGGGCGTCGTCGAGGTGATCGCGACGGGGCTGCCGCCGGGGCTGGGGTCCTGCACGGCGTGGGACATGCGCCTGGACGGTCGGCTCGGCCAGGCGCTGATGAGCATCCAGGCGATCAAGGGGGTGGAGATCGGCGGCGGCCGCGACCTTTCCTCGCTCCCCGGAAACGAGGCGCTCGACGAGCTGTTCCCGGGACCCTCCGGCCGCAACCTGCTCATGGGCGGGCGCGCGCTGCCGTTCCACCGGAAAACGAACCGCGCCGGCGGCCTGGAAGGCGGGATGACGAACGGGGAACCGCTGATCGCGCGGGCCGCCATGAAGCCGATCCCGACGCAGCAGTCGCCGCTGCGCACGGTCACGCTGGGCGGCTGGAAGCCCGCGGAGGCCCACCGGGAGCGGGGCGACGCTTGCGCGGTGCCCGCAGCGGCCGTCGTCGCCGAATCGATGGTGGCCATCGTCCTGGCGGATGCGTTCCTGGAAAAATTCGGAGGGGATGCGTTGCGGGATATCCTCTATAATTACTCAAATTACCTCGAGCGTATCTGCGGGAGATGACATCGGCCGGCGGGTTTCCCGGCGTCGTCCTCGTCGGGTTCATGGGGTCGGGCAAGAGCTCGGTCGGCAGGGAGCTGGCGCGCAGGACCGGCGCCGAGTTCGTCGATGCGGACGAGTGGATCGAGAGGAAGGCCGGACGGCCCATCCGGACCCTTTTCGCGGAGGAGGGGGAACCGGCGTTCCGCGAGAGGGAGAGGGCCGCGCTGCGGGAGATCCTCGCGGTGAAGGGTCGCGTGGTGGCGGCCGGGGGCGGGGCGTTCCTCCAAGAGGAGAACCGGAAGCTGATGAGGGCGTACGGCCCGGTGGTCTACCTCGAGGCGAGCCCCGGGACGGTCCTTCGCCGTCTCGCGAGGGACTCGAAACGGCCGCTGCTGCAGGGGGCGGACCGGGAGAGCATCGTGAAGGACCTCCTCGAGCGGAGGGTCCCGGAGTACCGGCGGGCGGACCACACCGTCCCGACCGACGGTCGTACGGTCAGAGAGATCGCGGGGCGGATCATCGGATTGCTGAAGAAACGGGAGGGCGGCGGAGCTTGACCCCCGAAACGCGCACGGTCACCCTGGGCGACCGTTCCTACGATATATTCTTCGACCGGAACATCTATCCCGCCATGACGGAATGGATACGGCGGTTCCACCCCGGGAAATCGGTCCACGTGGTGACGGACCGGAACGTCGCGTCCATCTACGGAGACGACATCCGCCGGTGGCTCGCGGGGAACCCCCACGAGCTCCTGGTCCTTCCCCCGGGGGAGGAGCACAAGACGCTCTCCACGGTCGGCAGGATCTACGAGTTCCTCGCCGAGGGGAACGCCGGCAGGGACTCCCTCGTGGTCGCTTTCGGCGGGGGGGTGGTCGGCGATCTCGCCGGGTTCGCCGCCGCCACGTTCCTCCGCGGCGTTTCGTTCATCCAGGTCCCGACGACGCTTCTCGCCCAGGTGGACAGCAGCGTCGGAGGCAAGACCGGGTTCAACCTGCCGGAGGGGAAGAACCTGGTGGGCGCCTTTCACCAGCCCCGGGCCGTCTTCGTCGACGACGCCTTCCTCATCACCCTGGACGACCGGAACCTGCACGCGGGGCTCGCCGAGGTCGTCAAATGCGGCCTTGCGGGAGACGCGGAGCTGTGGGACCGGCTCGTGGAACGTGGAAGCCGGTGGAGGTCGTTCGCCGGCGACGACTGGCAGTGGCTCGTCCGCAGGGCCGTCGCGTTCAAGGCGTCCGTGGTGGAGAAGGACGAGCGGGAATCTTCCTTGCGGAAGATATTGAACGCGGGGCACACCGTCGGCCACGCGCTGGAGCAGGCCGGGGGGTACGGCCGGCTCCTTCACGGGGAGGCCGTCGCGATCGGGCTGGCGTGGGAAGCGGTCCTCGGGCGGCGCCTCGGCGTCACGGAAGAGGAAACGGCGGAAGGGATCCTTTCCCTGCTGCGCCGCATGGGGTACGAGCTGGACGTCCCGGGGATCCCGCTCGCCTCGATCTCCACGGCGCTCGGAATGGACAAGAAGCGCGTCGTGGCGGACGTCGATCTGCCGCTGATCGTCCGGCCGGGCACGTGCGAGATCCGGCGCCTTCCGCTGGAGGAGGTACGCAGGGAGCTTCCGGGCATCCGGGCGGAAATCCGGGATCGCCAGGCGGGGCAGGCCGCCGAACCGAGGGACGCGGAGGCCGGGGACATGCGGGAAACCGTGCAGATCCTCGAGCGGCGCGTGGCGGCCAACCCGAGGGACAACCGGGCGATCACGTCCCTTGCGGAGGCGTACCGGAAATCGGGGAATACCGCCGCCGCCTGGGAAGCGATCCAGGAGGTCCTCGGGCGCGACCCTTCCGACCACGCGGCGCAGCGGGTCGCGGCGGAGCTCGAGAGGTCGCTTCCCGCCGAGCCCGCCGTCGGGGGGCCGCCCCAGGGGATGCTGCCGCTCGAGAACCTGCTGGTGGTCGGCGAAAACGCGTACCGGATGCGGGTCGCGGACGCGGTCGTACCGCTCGGGGAGGAAGGGGTGGATCTGCGTCCTTCCGGGCGGGCCGCCGCGCGGCCGGAAGAGATCCGGGTCGAACCGCTCCCGGTCCCGGAGGAAGCCGCTCCCGCTTCGGAAGAAGCGGCGCCGCCGCCGGAAGAGGCCGCGCCCGCCGGCGGGGAGCCGGCCGCCGCGCCGGGAGAGGCCCAGCCGCCTCCCGTCGATGCGCTTCCTTCCCCTTCCGTGAGGACGGTGACCCTCGCCGACGTTTACTGGGCGCAGGGAGAGAGGGCCATCGCGCGGGGCATCGTCTGGCGGATCCTCGAGGAGGAGCCGGGCAACGAGCGCGCCCGGGCATGGATGGCGGAGCACGGCAAGGAGGACCCCGTGGAGTCGGCGCTCGGGACGTTCCTCGAAAAGACGGCGAAGGAGTACGGGTATGACCTTTCGCGATATCATTGAAGAGATGCACAGGAAGGACCCCGCGGTGACGTCGGGGGCGATCGTCGGCTCGGACGGGCTGACGGTCGAGGAGTGGCACGCGCCGGGGGACGCCCAGGACCTGTCCGCCCTGTGCGCGGAGGCCGCCCAGTTCTTCCGGGAGTCCGATCGGATCGCCGAGGAAAACGGTTTGGGCCAGGGGCAGGAACTCTCTCTGGCCGGCGAGCGGGGGCGCGTCTTCATCCAGCGGGTGGCCAGCGACTACCTGCTCACGGTGGTGACCACCGCCGCGATCATTCCGGGGAGGTGCCGGTTCCTCCTCCGCCAGGCGGCACGGCAGGCCCGGGAGATCCTGTGAAGAAGACCTCCCCCCGCGTCCTCTTCGTCGACGGCCCCAACCTGAATGTTCTCGGGAAGCGGGAGCCGTCCGTATACGGCGGGCAGACCCTCGAGGACATCCGCAAGGCCGTGTCCGAAGCCGCCCGGAAGGAAGGGGCGACGGTCGAGTTCTTCCAGTCGAACCACGAGGGGGAGATCGTCGAACGGCTCCAGAAGGCCCGGGGCGAGGCCGACGGGATCGTCATCAACCCCGCCGGCTACACCCATACCAGCGTCGCCATCCGCGATGCGCTCCTCTATTCCGCGGTGCCCGCCGTCGAGCTCCACCTTTCCAACCCCTCGAAACGGGAGGAATTCAGGAAAGTGTCCCTCGTGGAGGACGTCGTCGCCGGGAGGATCTGCGGGATCGGCGGATACGGATACGTCCTCGCTCTCCAGGCGATCCTCCACCTCCTGCGGGAGGGGGGGAGGGATCGTGCCGGCAGGTGAAGATCGTCTCGGCCGTCTCCACGCGTCCATGCGGCGCCGGCGGCTCGACTCGTACCTCTCCGTCCGGCTGTCGAACATCCGCTACCTGACGGGTTTCACCGGGAGCGACGCGGCACTGCTGATAACGTCCCGGGGGGATTACCTCATCACCGACGGCAGGTACGATGTCCAGGCCCGGGAGGAGGTCCGGGGTGCCGAGGTGGTGATCACGGACCGGAAATGGGCGGAAGTCCCGCGGCGGCTCCGCCTGGCCGGCTCGCGGCGGATCGGGTACGAAGCCGCGCACATGACCGTGGAATCGTTCCGCAGGTTCTCCCGCGAAAGGGCGCAGCGGTGGGTCTACGGCAAGGACCTCGTCGAGCCGCTCCGGATGAGGAAGGAGCCCGGGGAGGTGCTGGCGATCGAGGCGGCGGCGGCCGCGGCGGCGGCCTCCCTGCTTTCCCTGCTCTCCGCCGGCGTCGAGGGGAAGCGCGAGAGGGACGTGGCGGCGGACCTGGAACGGGAAATGAAGCGCCGCGGGGCGGAAGGCCCCTCCTTCCCGCCGATCGTCGCGGACGGTGCGCGGTCGGCCATGCCGCACGCGCAACCGACGGGGAACCGGATCGGGGCGGCGGGGCCGCTGATCGTCGATTTCGGGGCGAGGAAGGGCGGGTACTGCTCGGACGAGACCGTGACGATCCTGCCGGAGCGCCCCCGCGGGCCGCTTCGGAAGGTCCGCGACGCGGTCCTGCGGGCGCAGGAAGCCGGGCTTTCGGCCCTGCGCCCTGGCGTCCCGTGCCGCCGGGTGGATGCCCGCGTGCGGGAATCGCTGGACCGGTCCGGATATTTGAAGTATTTTGTTCATTCGACCGGGCATGGGGTGGGTCTCGACATCCACGAGAGGCCGTCGCTGTCTCCCCGGTCGAAGGACCGTATCGAGGAGGGCATGGTCGTCACCGTCGAGCCCGGGGTTTACCTTCCCGGCGTCGGCGGCGTCCGCCTCGAGGATACGGTGAAAGTCACCGGCGCGGGCTGCGAGCGGATCACGTTCCTGCCCAAGACGGCAAAGCCATTGATCTGAGGGGGTTTGGCAACGGGATGTACACCACGTCTGATTTCCGCAACGGGCTGAAACTCGAGTTCGAGGGCGCGCCGTACGTGATCGTCTACTTCCAGCACGTGAAGCCGGGGAAGGGCGGGGCCTTCGTCCGGACGAAGCTGAAGAACCTGAAGACCGGCGCGGTCCTCGAGCACACCTTCCGCAGCGGCGACAAGGTGGAGAAGCCCGACCTGGAAGACCGCGACATGCAGTTCATGTACAAGATGGAAAACCAGTACCACTTCATGGATAACCGGACCTACGAGCAGATCTACCTGGACCAGGACCACGTGGCGGAGGCGGGCAACTACCTGATCGAGAACCTTCCCGTGAAGATCCTCTTCTACAAAGGGGAGCCCATCGGCATCGACATCCCGACCTTCATCGATCTGCGGATCGTCGAGACCGAGCCGGGCGTCCGCGGGGACACCGTGAGCGGCGCGACGAAGCCGGCGAAGCTCGAATCCGGGGCCGTGGTGCTCGTCCCGCTGTTCCTCAACGAAGGGGACGTCATCAAGGTGGACACGCGAGATGGCACCTACATCGAAAGGGTTTGAGGGGATTCCCATGAACCTGAAGGAGATCCGGGAGATCCTGGACCTGTTGAAGGGATCCGACGTGACCGAGTTCGAGCTCGGCCGGGGGGAGACGGTGCTCAAGGTCCGGCGCGGCGCCCCTCCGTCGGCCCTGTCCCCGCAGGCGCAGCCCGCCGCCGTCCCGGTGGCTTCCAGGGCCCCGGAGGCCGGGCCGCTCCCGGCCGCGGAGGCCGCGCCGGCGAAGCCCGCGTACAAGGAGATCGTTTCCCCGATCGTCGGGACGTTCTACCGGGCCCCGGCGCCCGATTCCGGGCCGTTCGTCGAAGTGGGGACGCACGTGGTCAAGGGGCAGGTCCTCTGCATCATCGAGGCGATGAAGATCATGAACCAGATCGAGTCGGACACCACCGGGTCGATCGCCGCGATCCTGGTGGAGAACGCCCAGCCGGTGGCATACGGGCAGCCTCTGTTCCACATCCTCCCGGAGTAGCGGGGAAACGGCATGATCCACAAGGTTCTCATCGCCAACCGGGGCGAGATCGCCGTCCGGATCATACGGACCTGCCGGGAGATGGGGATAAAGACGGTCGCCGTGTACTCCACGGCCGACCGGGACGCGCTCCACGTGAAGATGGCCGACCAGTCGGTCTGCATCGGCCCGCCGCCCAGCGCGGAAAGCTACCTGAACATCCCGTCCATCCTCTCCGCCATCGAGATCACCGACGCCGACTCGGTCCACCCCGGCTACGGCTTTCTCGCGGAGAACGCCGCCTTCGCGGAGATCTGCCAGAACTACGGCGTGAGGTTCATCGGCCCCTCGGCGGAGGCCATCCGCCTGATGGGCGACAAGATCGCCGCCCGGCGGGCGGTGCAGAAGGTCAAGGTGCCGGTCGTTCCGGGAAGCGAGCAGGCGATCACGGAGGAGGACGACGGGCTCCGGATCGCCAAGGACCTCGGGTTCCCCGTGATCGTGAAGGCGGCCGCGGGCGGGGGGGGGCGCGGGATGAAGATCGTCCACAGCCCCGCCTCTTTCATCAACGCCTTCCTGACGGCCCAGTCGGAGGCGCTAACCGCCTTCGGCGTGCCCGACGTGTACATCGAGAAGTACTTCGATTCCGCCAGGCACGTCGAGGTCCAGGTGATGGGCGACCGCCACGGCAACGTCATCCACCTGGGAGACCGCGACTGCTCCATGCAGCGCAGGCACCAGAAGCTGATCGAGGAGGCCCCGGCGCCCGGGATCCCCTCGAGGGTCCGGAAGGGGCTCTGGAAGGCGGCGGTGGACGCGGCGGCGGCCGTGAAATACGACAACGTCGGGACCATCGAGTTCCTGTACATCCCCGACGGGGAGTATTATTTCCTGGAAATGAACACCCGGATCCAGGTCGAGCACCCCGTCACGGAGATGATCACGGGGATCGACATCGTCCGCGAGCAGCTGCGGATCGCCGACGGCAAGAAGCTGCGGTACGCCCAGGAGGACGTCACGCAGCGGGGCCACGCCATCGAGGTGCGGATCAACGCCGAGGATCCCGAAACCTTCCTCCCGTTCCCCGGGACGATCGATTACTGCAGCTTCCCCGGCGGCTTCGGCGTGCGGATGGACACGGCGATCTACCCGGGATACACCGTGCCACCGACGTACGACTCCCTTCTCGGCAAGCTGATCGTGCACGGGGAGGACCGGAACGAGGCCATCATGCGGATGCGCCGCGCGCTCGAAGAGATCCGGATCGACGGGGTCCGAACGACGGTGGGGTTCCACAAGAAGATCCTGGTGAATTCCGACTTCGTCGAAGCGAGGCTTTCGACGAATTTCCTCGAGAAGCATCGTCCGTGACTTCGAAAAAACGGCCGGGAACCGGATCCGGGCGGAAAGCAGCGGAGGGACAGGGTGAGCTTCCTCGATTCCATTAAGAAGGCGTTTTCGTCCCGGGAGGACGAAGACCGGGCTTCGTTGTCCCGCAAGGTACAGTCGTCGCCCAACGATCCCCAGGCCCGGCAGAAGCTCGGGATCTTCCTCATGCGCACCGGCGAGGTGGTGGAGGGCCTGGACCAGCTCGCACGGGCCGCCGTCATCTACGAGAAGGATGGCTTCGCCGGCAAGGCGATCGCGGTCCTGCGCCAGATGCTCAAGCACGACCAGAAGAACAACGACTTCCAGAAATGGCTCATCCGGCTGCTCGCGGCGGAAGGGCTTTCCGCGGACGCCCAGACCGAGCTGAGGAAGATCGCCGCCGAGGCGGGGAGGTTCACGTCCGACGAGCAGCGCCTCGAGTTCTTCCGCCAGATGGCGGAGTACATGCGCGGCAATCCGCTGCCGCTCCTGTACATCGCCGACGTCTACCGGGGCCAGAAGAAGCTGATGGAGGCCGTGACCGAGCTGACCAAGGCCGTCCCGTCGACCGTTTCCTCCGGGATGTACGCGGAATTCACGGAGCGTCTCCGCGCCGTGGGCGGCCAGGCCGAAAAGGACTTGTCGATACTGGAGCCGTGCGGTTTCCTCTGGGTCGCCGTGGGGATGCCGGACGAGGGCGTGCCGATCCTTTCGCGGATGATAAGACACGAGGAAGAGCTCGGGCACAAGGACCGCGTCGCGGAGATGCGGGAGATCCTCCAGTCGATCCGCGGCGGATGGAACCCCCTGGAGCTGCAGGCCTTCTCCTTCGCGGAGGTCGCCCGGAAGCGCGCCGAGGCCGCCGCTTCCCCCCCCCCGCCGCCCCCGCCGCCGAAGGCGGTAGCGCCTCCCGAGCCGCCGCCGGAGGCGGAGAAGGAGGAGGGATCCGGGGATGAAACGGACCTCGTTCGGGACGCGCTGGGCAGGCTGCAGGCCAAGGTAAGCGAGGAGATCGGCGATTCCGATCTGGAGACCCGTTACAATCTCGGCATCGCCTACAAGGAAATGGGGCTGCACGAGGAGGCCGTGAAGGAATTCCGGCTGTCCATGAGGAATCCCGCGCTCCTGGTGGGGGCCTCCTCGATGCTCGCCGACACCCTCATGGAGACGGGAGACGCCGAAGGCGCGATCGCGGTCCTCGACGAGGCGCTCGAGGGGGAGAAGGTCACGAAGGAGCAGCGGCGCGACCTCAGTTACCACAAGGCGGTCCTTTTCTCGCGCGCCGGCCGGGAGGACGAAGCCGGGAAGATCTTCCTCGCCCTTTCCGAGGAGTTCCCGGGTTACCGGGACGTCGACGCGAGGGCGAAACCGCACCGGTCCTGAAAAAAGAGGCGATGCGGCGTTGCATTGCCGCCCCGTTTTGTGTTTAATGGTTACCCAGTGCGAGCGGGCGTAATTCAGGGGTAGAATGTCAGCTTCCCAAGCTGAACGTCGCCGGTTCGAATCCGGTCGCCCGCTCCATTTTCCTCTATAATTACCCCATGTCGAAGCGATGGTTCCGTTGGTTCGGGGGCGGCATCCTCCTCCTTCTCGTCGCATGGTCCGGATGGCGGCTTTCTGTAAAGGTCCCGGAAATGCTTCGCCGGGCCGAGGGAGAGATCGTGGCCGCGGCCGCGCGGTACGGGCTGGACGTGCGCCACGGCGGGCTGAAGCTCCACATCCTCCATCTCTATCTCTCGCTCGACGACCTGGAGGTGCGCGACGCCGGAGCGGACCGCTTCCTCGGGCGCGCGGGAAACGTGGATATCTCCCTCTCCCCGCTGCGGCTGCTGAAAGGAGAGGTCCCGGTCTCCCGCATACGGGTCAGGAATTTCCGGCTCGAGGCGGGGGAATGGAACCGCGGACTGTACGGCAGGATCGCCTCCTCCGGGGAGGGCGGGGAATTCCGGCTCCCCGAGATCCTGTTCGTCGACGGCACGGTCTCCCTGGGGCCGCTGGGGCCGTTGCGCCGAATGAAGGCGGACGTGCGGGAACTGCGCGTCCGGGAAGGGCGTTTCTTCGGCACGAGGGTCCACGCGTCCATCGCCAACGCCGCGGGCGGGATCGCGGTCCCGGGCGAGGGCGTCGCCGCCTGGCCGTACCCTTTCGTGGAGGCGGACCTGGTCCGCAAGGGAGATGTGCTCAAGGTCCGCAGGGCGAGGGCGTGGGGCGGCGCCTCCGCCGTCCGTTTTTCGGGCTTCCTAGAGACTGGGAAGCGCCTGCTGGAGGGTAAGGCGTCCGGCGAGTTCGATCTCGCGAAATGGATTTCCGGCGGTTACCCCGGGGCGTCGTTCGCCCGGCACGCCCTGCGGCGCGGCAGAATCGAGTTCTCGGCCTCGGCGGCCGGAGCGTGGGACAACCCGGAAGGTCAATTGAGAGTCAAGCTCCGCGGGGGCGATTTCCACGGAAACGCCGTCCCGGACGCCGAGGCGGCGCTGTCGGCGAAGGGGCGCGTGGTGCGCCTGGACAGCGCGCGCGCGAAGCTTCTCGGCGGCGCCTTCGAGGCGTCCGGCAGCTACGACCTCGACGCGTCCCGCGTGTCCCTTGCGGCCCGGATCGGCCGCTTCTCCCTTTCCTCCGTGCCCTGGGGGGGGCTCGGGATCCCCTTCCGCCTTTCCGGGACGGCGGACCTCGAGGCGGCGTTTTCCGGCACGCCGGACCGGCTGCGCGGCGACGTTTCGCTGGCTCTGCCGGAGGGAGTGGAACGGCCTGCGGCGCCTGACCGCGGCGGGTTCAAGATCCGCCTGCCCGTGAAGGCGGACGTCTCCGCCGAGCTTTCGGCCGACAGGACGCTGCGCCTGGAGTCGGCCCGCCTGGCGGCGGGGAGGGCCGAGGCGAGGGCGGAGGGGGAGCTTTTCCTGGCCGGGCGGTCCGTCCGGGTCCGGGGCACCGCGCAGGTCCCTTCCGGGAGGGCGGGGGAATACGGGTTCCGTCAACCGCTTTCCTGGAAAGGGCTGGCGGCGGAATGGGAAGCATCGGGTCCCGTCGACCGCCTGCGGACGAACGCTTCCATCGATGTCCTGGGGCTGTCCGCATGGTCGCTCCCCCCCGTCCCGGCGACGGTGAAAATCGACGGAGTTCCCGCGGACGCGCTTCGCTTCACGGCCGACGTTCCTGCGGATTCCTTCAAGGTGACCGCCTCCGGAACGGTCACGACCCCCGTGGACCCGGCCAGGGCGCGGGTCGTCGTTTCGGTTTCCGCGAGGGAGATCGATCTTGCGGACAGCGGGAAATGGATCGGCCCCGTTCTCGCGTCGCAGGGGAAGGACCCCGGAGAGATCAGGGAATACCTCGAGGGGGCCAAGGGGACGGCGGAAGCCGAAGCGAGGCTCGCGTTCGCGCCGGGTTCTACCGATATCCGCGGCGGCGTCCGTTCGCCGAGGATGGTCGTCCGGGGTATCCCGCTTTCGGCGGTAAACGCGGAGGGGGAATACGGGGAAACGGAAGGCGTGGTGCGCTGGACGGGGCGCGGCGAGGGGCGCTTCGGCGACGGCGTCGTCCGCTTCGCCGCGAAAAAGGGGCCGGGGAAAGGCCCGGAGGCCTCGGCGGAGCTTGCCGGGGTGAGGATCTCCCAGGCGCTCTCCCTGCTGAAGCGGGACGGCGTCCTGAAGATGGAGGGGATCGTCGACGCCCGGATCGAGGCGAGGGAAGGGCCGAGGGGCTGGGAGTTCCCGCGGGCGGCGGCGGAATCGGGAGAGCTGCGCATCGGCTCGGCGAAGGTCACGGACGTGCGGGCGGAAGGAAGCTTGGGGCTGCACGCCGGCCGGTTTACCGTGCGCTGCGCTTCCCCCCGGGTATCGCTTTCCGGCGAGGTCCAGCGCGGACGGGAATGGCCCGCCACCGTCGCCCTGTCCGCGACCGCCCTGCCCACGTCCTTCCTCCTGGACGTCGCGGGGCGTCCGGATGCCGCCTCCGAGGGCGAGTGGTCCGCGGACGCGGGAGGAGTGGTCCTCCTGGCGGACCTGATGGAAGGGAAGCCGGTCACGCCGGGGATGTTCCCCGTGCTGCACGGGTCGGTGCATGCCATGGGCCCGGCGTCGGGCATCCTGCGGTTCCGCGAGATCCGCGCCTCGGGAAGCCGGCAGGGCGACACCCTCTCCGGTGTCCTGCTCAGCAGCGGCCCCGACACGCGTCTCGCCTGGGAGGTCTCCCTGCGGGAGCCCTACGGGTTCCGGCTGGACGGCCCCTTCTCTGCCGGGGAATCGCCGGACGGGCTGCCCAAGGACGACAAGCGCCGCCTGTCGGTCCGGGGGGACGCCCGGGTCTCCGGCGCGCTGCGCGCATTCGACCGGACGACGGGAACGATCCGGATCGATTCGCTCACGTACCGGGAGGGCGGGTGGGAGCTTGCCGGCAGGGACATCGCCGCGGCGATGGACGCGGAGGGCGTTCACTGGGTGGAGGGGGCGCTCGCCGCCGCAGGCTCCCCTGTGCGGATCACGGGGAAGGTCTCCTGGAAGGGGGACCTCGACATGCGCCTCGACGGGAAACTGCCGGCGGGGCTGGTGCGCCTCGCCGTCCCGGGCATTTTCGACCGCCTCGACGGGATCGTCACGGCCGAGGTGCGGGTCACGGGGAACCATGCCGCACCGGTCATCGTCGGCACGGGCCGGCTGGAAGGGGGGACCCTCTCGTTCCTCGGGTACGCCCAGCAGTTCGAGGCGCTGAAGGCCGAGGCGGTCCTGAGCCGCGAGAAGATCGTCTTCGAGCATTTCGAGGGCAGGAGCGGCGGCGGGTACATCGACGGGTGGGGCGAGGTCCCGCTCCGGATGGACGCCGGGCAGCGGATGTACTTCTCCGTGGATTTCTTCGACATGCGGTATCCGTACCCGGAAGACGTCCGGCCCGTGGTCCAGGGGCACGTCGAGCTGTTCGGGCCGGTAGACGGCCTGATGGCGACCGGCGAGGTCGAGGTGCAGTCCGCCCGCTACACGAAGAACCTGTACCCCGAAAGGGCGCTCCTCGATTTCCGGCGCAGGCTGGCCGACGTCTCGGCGCGGCGGGAAGAGACCGATTTCCGCGTCTCGCTCGACATCGACGTCATCGCCGACCGGACGATCCGTATCCGGAACAACCTGGTGGACGCGAGCGCCGGCGGGGACTTCAAGGTCCAGGGCGACAGCGGGAAGGTGATCATCCTCGGCTCCTTCGACGTCTACGAGGGGACCGTGGAGTTCTACGGGAACAAGTACGAGCTGGAGCGGGTCATCTTGGATTTCCAGGACCCGCGCAGGAACAACCCGCGCCTGGACGCGCGGGCCGAGGCCGCCAAGGGGCCTTACAAGGTGACCGTGATCGTCTCCGGCACTCTCGAAAAGCCCGTCGTGGACTTCTCCTCCGATCCGCCGTTGAGCCAGACGGACATCGTGAGCCTCCTGTCGTTCGGCGTGACGACCCGGACCCTTCTGGACACGGGATTGCGCACCCCCGCGTCCAGCGCGGGGACCATCGGGGGGTCGGCCATCGCCATAGGAAGCATCGGCGGGGTCGACGAGAAGATCGGCCGGGTGATCGGCCTCGACAAGTTCTCCATCGAGACGGGATTCTCCCAGACCACGCAGACCTTCGAGCCGCGCTTCGTCGCCAGGAAGTCGTTCGAGGACCGGCTGTCCGTGTCCATGTCCCAGAGCGTGGGCGCCACCTCGGAGACCTCCGCGTCCGGGGAGGTCCGCCTCATGAAGAACGTCTACCTCGAGGGCGGGTGGGACAGCGCTACAACGTCGACCCCCGGGCGGATCAGCGGGGACGTGAAGCTGCGCTACCGCTTCCAATCCCTCAAGGAACTGCTGCATGGCCGGGATTAGCCGGCTCCTCATCCTTCTGATCGCCTTCTGCCTCCCGCCCGCGCGCGCCGCGGGGGCGGGGGAGCCGGTCGTTTCTTCCATCTCCTTCCGGTCTTCGTCTCCGTACCAGCTTTCCTACGAAGAGCTCGCCGGGCTCGTCACGCTGAAGCCCGGAATGATGCTGTCGCCGGAGGCCGTCCGGGAATCCATCCGGCGGCTGAACGGAAAGGCCGTCTTCCGCGAAGTGAACGCATACGTCCGGGAGGACGGCGGGAAGGCGGACGTGGTGTTCTATCTCCGTCCGGTCCCCATCATCTCGACGATCGAGGTTTCGGGGCAGAAGGCGCTGACTTCGGCGAGGATCGTCGCGGCGACGCGCCTGCGCAGGGGGGCGCCGCTGCCGGAGAAGGACGTCGCCGAGGCGCGGGGCGCTGTGGAAGCGTTCCTGGCGCGGAAAGGGTTCACGGAGGCGAAGGCCGACATCGAGGTGTCCTGCAACGTTTCGAACGGGTCGGGGAGGGTCCGGATCCGGGTGGAAGAGGGCGTGTCCGCCAGGGTGGCGCGCCTCGACGCGCCGGGGGCCACGGTGTTCCCGAAGGAGCGGCTCGAAGAGATCCTGAAGGCGGAAACCGGCGTCCCGTTCGATTATCAAAAGTGGGAATCGGGGATCCCCAGGCTGCGGGGTGAATACCGGAAGGCGGGCTATCTCACCGTCCACGTCGAGGAATCCACTTCCCCCTGCGGCGAGGGCGCGGGGATGTGCCTCCGGTTGTCCGTGGACGAGGGGAAAAGGTACGAGGTCCGCTGGAAGGGGAACAGCCGGTTCACCGCGGAAAAGCTGGCGAAGGTCGCGGGGCTCCACGAGGGCGAGGAGACGACCGAGTGGGCCCTCGTCTACGACGTGAAGGAAAGGATCCGCTCCTTCTACCTGAAGGAGGGATACCTGCAGGCGGAGGTGGACGTCGCGGTCGGGGAGGAAGCCGCCGGTGCCGTCCCGCTCGAGGTGGACATCCGGGAAGGGCAGCCCGGGTTCATCCGGAAGATCCGGTTCGAGGGGAACCGGTCGATCCAGGAGAAGACGCTCCTGCTGCAGATGACCACGCGGAAGCGGGGGACGTTCCACCGGATCACCGGGTCCGGGAAATACGACGACGAGGAATGGGACCAGGACCTGAAGGCGGTAGTCGGGTACTACCAGTCGCAGGGGTACGTCCGGATGCGCGTCGCCGGCGTGGACAACCAGTGGGACGGAAGCGGGGGGATCACGAAGGTCGTCCGCGTCGAAGAGGGGAGCCGCTACCGGCTCCGGAAGGTGGATTTCGAGGGGAACGCGAGCTTCCGGAAGGAAGAGCTCCTCTCCCTGATGCAGAACAGGGAGGGGCGCTTCGTGGATTACATCGCCCTGGAACGCGACCAGGAAGCCGTTTCGGCGAAATACCGCAACGCGGGCTTCCTGGACTCGGTCATCGAGGGGACGCTCGATTTCGACGAGGGCTCCGCGGACGTGGAGGCGCGGTTCCGGATCGACGAAGGGACCCGGTACCGCCTGGGATCGGTGGTCGTCCGGGGGAACCTGCTCACCCGCGCCCCCGCCGTGCTCCGGGAGAACCCGATCGCCCCCGGAGGGAACGCGGGCGAGGAACAGCTTCTCAAGTTCCAGCAGGCGGTGTACGCCACCGGGCTGTACAAGAGCGTCCGGATGCAGCGCATCAAGCGCCCCTCGGAAGGGCTGGTCGATCTCGTGGTCGACGTCGAGGAGGCGATGTACCTCGATGTCGAGTTCGGCGCGGGGTACGGCTCGGAAACGGGCGTGCGGGGATCGGTCTACGCGAAGGAGAAGAACGTCGACGGGCTCGGGAGAAGCGTGTCCGCCCTCGTGATGATCGGGGAAAAGGAGCAGAACTACCAGGCCGAGCTGCGGGAGCCGTACGTCCTGGGGGACCGCTGGAAATGGGAGGGAGTCCTGACCGCTTCCCACCTGTTCCAGGAGCGCCCCAGCTTCTCCCTCCGGAAGGCGGCCCTCATCGCGGCGATCCATGAAAAGATCTTCGAGCGGTCCACCCTGTCGCTCCAGTACGAGTTCTCGATCGACGAGACGCTGGACGTCGACCCCGGGGCGGTCCTGTCGGAGGAGGACAAGGGGAGGGCGAACCTGGGGATCGCGCGCGCCGTCATGGTCCTGGACTTCCGGGACGACCCCTTCAACCCGAAGAGGGGCACGTTCCTCTCCGGCACCGCCGAGCTGGGGAGCGAGTTGTTCGGTTCCCAGGTCGACTTCTGGTCGCTGGCCGGACAGGCGAGCTTCTACAATCCGGTCGTCCGGCGGACTTCGCTGGCCCTTTCCGCGCGCGCTGGCGTCATACGCCCCTACGGGACGACCTCCGAGGTCCCGATCCAGAAACGGTTCTTCGCCGGAGGCCGGACGACGGTCCGGGGGTTCGAGCAGGACTCCCTCGGCCCCAAGGGGGACGACGGGTCGGCCACCGGCGGCAACTACCAGCTCATCCTGAACGCCGAGATGCGGTTCCCGCTGGAGCACGGGTTCCTGTTCGCCGTGTTCGCGGACGCCGGGAGCGTCTGGCTGTCGGGCGACCCGGCGAACGATTTCGACCTTCGGGAGAGCGCGGGGCTCAGCCTGCGGTACGTGACTCCCGTGGGCCCCATCAGCGTCGACTACGGGTGGAAGCTCGACCGGCGCTCCGGAGAGTCCCCCGGCGAGGTGAGCTTCACGGTCGGGATGGTCTTCTGACCGGGTCTTTTCTTTATGGTTCTCCCGGCGGGAAATCGTGGTAACTTGCCCATCATGCAGGGCTGGCGCCTGATATTTTCCGTTTTCTGGGGAGCGGTTTTCGCCCTCACCCTCCTGGTCGCCGTGCTGACGGGCGGGACCGGCGGCAACGGCGCGTTCTTCGCCGGCGCGGCCGCGGGGGAGGCGATCCTGGCCCTGGGCAGCTACCTGCTGTTGGAGTGGCACGTGGTCCGCCCCATGGAGCGGCTGCGCAAGGAGGTGACCGCCGGGGACGGGGATCGCTTCAAGGACGTCGAAGGCGCGCTGGTTCCCCTCGCGGAGGCGATCTCCGGCCGGCTGGAACGCTCCGTCTCCACGCTGCGCGAAGCGATACGCGCCCGCGAGGAGACCCAGGCGAGCCTCGAGTCCGGGGTCCAGTACCTCCGGACGATCGCCGAGGTCTCGACCGCGATCGCCGGCACCCTGGACCCCGAGGAGCTCTACCGGATCATACCCGAACGCGTGATGCGGAGGCTCGACCTGAACGATTTCTGCATCATGCTCTACAACGAGGAAACGAAGAAGCTGGTCGCGAAGGCGCACGCGGGGGGCGACCCGAAGGAGGGGCCGCCTCCCGAGCTTTCCCCCGGAGAGGGGATCGCGGGGAAGGTCTTCCTCTCCGGCGAGGCGGCCTGGGTCCCCGACGTCAGGGAATCGCCCGAGGCCCGGTTCTTCGGGTGGCTGCGCCGGGACGTCCGTTCGCTGCTTTGCGTACCGCTGCAGTCCAAGGGGAAGAGCATCGGCGTGCTCATGCTTCATCACAGGGACCCGAACGCGTTCAAGCCGGAGCTTCTCCCGACGATGCGCGTCCTGGCGTCCTACCTGGCGATCGCGGTGGAGAATGCGGAGCTCTTCGGCTTCGTCAAGTCCCTCTCGGAGAAGGACTCCCTGACTCTCCTGTACAACCACGGGGCCTTCCACGAGAAGCTGGCCATCGAGCTGGAGCGCGCCAGCCGGTACAACCGCCCCATGGCCGTGATCATGATGGACCTCGACGGGTTCAAGGAGATCAACGACACCTACGGCCACATCACGGGGGACCGGGTGCTCGCGATGGTCGCGGGAGTGCTCGGGGCGCACCTGCGCAAGACGGACATCGCGGCGCGCTACGGGGGGGACGAGTTCGCGGTGATCCTCCCGGAAACCGACCTGTCCTCCGCCGCGGTCATCGCGGGCCGCATCGCCGAGGGGATCGCCGCCATCCGCATGGAAGCGGAGCGGGGGGACGTCATATCGTTCACGGCGAGCGTCGGGTACGCGGTGTGCGGGCCGGATTCCGGCGACAGGGAACAGATCCTGGGGATCGCCGACCGCCTGATGTACGATTCGAAGCGCCGGGGGCGCGGCGGGGTCCTCGGGATGCAGATCTGAAAAGGGAGACGCGGATGGACAGGAAGCGGATCGAGGGTTACCGGCTGTCCCTTTTCGGACGGATGGCGATGGGGGTGGCGCACGAGGTGGACAACCATCTGAGCGTCGTCATCGGGTTTTCCGAGATCATCCAGATCTCCGCGTCCAACCCGCAGAAGGTGCAGGACAGCGCGGGGAAGGTCCTCTCGGCGGGGGAGAAGATCACGGCCCTCATAAAGCAGTATTCGCAATACGTGCGTCCCCACGCCCCGGAGCCGGAGCACTTCGCGCCGGGGGAGATGCTCGCCGACCTCCTCCTGTTCTCCCGGTACGACCTGGGGCGCGGCGGCGCGATCGTCGAATTGCCGCCGTCCTGGCCTCCCGGGCTCATCCGGGGCGACCGCCGCGACTTCGGGCTCGCGGTGCTCGCGCTGCTCTTCAACGCGGCCGAGGCGATGACGGACGGGGGAGGCTCCATCTCGATCGGTGCCGCCCAAAACGACGAGGGATGGGAAATCACCGTCTCCGACAGGGGGCCGGGGATACCGCCGGGGTTCGAGGAGAAGGTCTTCGAGGAAGGGTTCACCACCAAGACCGAGACGTTCCGCACCGGGATGGGGCTTCCCGTCGCCAGGGGGGTCGTCGCGGAGGCGGGAGGAACGCTCCGGCTGGAGAACGCCGCCGGGGGGGGATGCGTGGCGACGATCCGCCTGCCCTCCGGGCAGAGGAAGTAGACAAAGCCGGATGGACAGGTACATGGAGGATTACGTCGCCGGATCGGTCCACGAGTACGGCAAGGTCCCGGTGACGGAGGAGGAGGTCGTCGAGTTCGCCCGGCGCTACGACCCCCATTACTTCCACGTCGACCGGGAAGCGGCGGGAAGGTCGCCCTACGGCGGGCTGATCGCGAGCGGCTGGCACACGGCCGCGATGATGATGCGCCTGCTGGTCGACAACTTCATCTCCGCGAAGGCGAGCCTGGGGTCTCCCGGCGTGGAGAGGCTGCGGTGGATCAAGCCGGTCCGCCCCGGGGACGAGCTGTCGATCCGGGTCACGGTCCACGGGACGAGACGCTCCCGGACGAAGCCGGGCATCGGCTTCGTCGAGTTTTCCGTCGAGGTCATGAACCAGCGGCGGGAGACGGTGATGACCATGGACACCGTCGGGATGGGCTTGTGCAGGGAGAAAGGGGAGGCGTCGGCCGATGACAGGCCGTGAACGGACATCGGAGAGCGCCCTTTCCGGCGTCGCCGCGGCGACGGTCAGGATCAGGGGATACCAGAGCGACCGCGAGAAAATCGGCCTGGGGGTGCTGGTCGGAAGCGGCCTCCTTTTGACCGCCGCGCATTGCCTCGAGTTCGACAACGACAGCGGGTCGCGCCTCATCCTCGGGGAGCACGTCCATTTCGAGATCGAGACCGCCGGCGGTGACACGCTGAAAGCGGCCCCGCTGTTCATCGAATCGATATCGGACATCGCGGTCCTGGGCCCGCTCGACCGCTATGCGTACGACGATGAATGGGTGGAGGCGTACGAAACCTTCCGCGAAAGGACCGGGCCGGTCGCGCTGTGGAAGGGCGAGGCGACGCGGCCCTCTTCCGCCACGCTCGAGGGGGAGTTCGGGATCCGGATCCTCACCCATGAAAAGAGATGGATTTCCGGGACGGCGTCGGTCTTCCTCGCCGGGCGGCCGCATCTCTGGATGAAGACCGAAGAGCGCGTCGACGGTCGCATGTCCGGCGGCCCGATCGTGAACGATTCGGGGGAGCTCGTCTCCGTGGTGACGGCCGCGGGCGGATACCTCGGCACGACGAACGAGGGGCACGCGCCGTTGCTGCGGCACGCCTTGCCCGAGTGGTTGTTCCACGCGGCGTCGGGCGCTTAGGCGGCTGCCGGATGATGGGGGAGACCGGCTCGCGCTCGGGCATCCCTGCCCTTGCCCCAAGGGAATTCGTCGAGGGGTACCCCAAGGGAGCGCATATTGTCCGGGAGAGGGGCACTCCGGCCGCTCCTGCGCATCCATGCGCCCGCGGCACTCAGGCCATCCATGGCCTTCGCCGCAACGCGGCGCCTGTCGCCGCCATCCATGGCGGCTCCTCCTCGCTTCTTCTATGATTGACCGGCCTCCTGTCAAGAGAAGAGCGACGGCAGTTGCTCATTACGACGGTCGATCAGGCTTCTATGCGCGGGTTGGGTACCGCATCGTAAACATTCGAACACCGGGGGAGAGGTCTCTGTCTAATCCCGGGGATTTTCCGCATTAGCTGGATACCCCTAAGCGAGGAAGCGAGTGTTCTCCCCAAGCCGCAATCGCCGGTCGTCTTCTCTTGAACCATGGGCGCCTCGTCCTCCGATCTGTTACCTTGTGATCAGGCCGGCTCCGGCGCCGTCATCATCGCCCAGACGAACCCGGCCAATTCCCGAGCCATCGCCGCTTTCGCTTTCCCGTTGGCAACACCTCGGTTCAGCAATCGCAGGAACTTCGTTCTCATTCGAGCGAAGCAGTTCACGGCAATCTCGCGCAAGGGGCCACGGACCCCTTCCATCCGCAGGAGCAGAGCCTTGCCGGGGGAAGCCCTGCGCACCGATTGAACCGCTTCCACCAGGACGTATCGCAGCAGGCTGTTCCCCGCTTTGGTAATCCGCCCTCGCCGGATCCGATCCGAGGAAGAGTATTCCGAAGGCGTCAACCCGGCGTATTTCATGAAGGAAGGAGCGTTGGGGAACCGGGTAAACTCCATCACCTCGGCGACTACGCGCATCGCCCCCAGCACCGAGAACCCCCTGAAGGTCCGAAGCCGCTTTACCTTCTCCCGGTACGTCTCGGTCTCGGACAGTTCCTCGATCTGTTCCTCGATCACCCGGAGTTTGTCTTGCAACAGCCGCAGAGTGTCCAGGTAATGGTCCAGCATCTTGCGGTCCAGAAGAGCCAACTCCAACTCCCGCATCCAACGCCAGCAGGTCGGAGACCAGGGTCCGACACCGGATGGCTTCCGGAATCCACGGGAGAGCAACCAATGAGAGGTGATCTGCTTGAAGCGCCGCACTTCCTTCGCGATATCTTCCCGACAGCGAATCAACCCCCGAACCGACTCCTCTTCCTGGCTGGGAATCCGGATAAACGTCAGCGTGCCGGCGCGAAGCGATAGTGCGAGTTCTCGGGCGTCCCGAGCATCGGTCTTTACCCGGTCCCCGGGCTTTTTCGGGATCAGCGATGGCGCCACAATGTGGCAGTCGATCCCTTTTTCCAGAAGTGCACGAACCAGCCCGTAGCCACAGGGACCAGCTTCGTAACATGCATGCACCTGATTCGTTTTTGCCAGGCGGGTCAACCGCTTCACAAGTCGGGAGAGATCGTCTCCGGGGTGTTCCTCGCGAAACACCGGCACCGTTCCCTCTTCCGGCATTCCAACAGCGACAATCTTCTCCTTGTGCACGTCCAGCCCCACGAATACTCTGTTCATGACCGGTCTCCTTTTTGCGTTGTGGTATGCCATCGCCCGACGGCAAAACCCACGCTATCGCAAGTTCGGAGGCCGGTCAGTCATTTCATCTGATCACTCGGCGCTGCCTTGGAGTTCAACTCCCCTCTTCGGCACCATGCCGATGAAAAAAGGGACCTGC